>JANPGU010000238.1:0-1606 GCA_031424095.1 Gammaproteobacteria bacterium | reverse complement strand
TCCTTCAGCACGGTGACCTTGCCGGCAGTATCCACATGTTCAATTCGCAGCACGCCCGCCGTCGCAATCAACGCCGCCTGTTCGTTGCCGTAAAAATCCCCGCCGCTCATGTGGGCGACGCGCGTCTTCGACGCCGGCGACCACGCACCCATGGAATGCGGATGCTGCTTGGCGTACTGCTTCACGGCCTTGGCCACGCGCCGATCCGAATTGCCTTCGCGCAGCACAGGATTCACGGCGCTGCCGGAAACCTTCGCGAAGCGCTGCCGCAGCGCCTTGTCGGCGTCGGTGGTCGTGCTTTCGGGGTAGTCGGGCAGTTTGTACCCCTGGCTCTGCAGTTCCTTGATGGCTTCCTGCAGCTGCGGCACCGAGGCACTGATGTTGGGCAGCTTGATGATGTTGGCGTCGGGCGTCTTGGCCAGTTCACCCAGCTCTGCCAGATCGTCTTGCTGCTGCTGTGCGGGCGTGAGTGCATCGGGAAAGTTGGCCAGCACGCGGCCAGCCAGCGAGATGTCGCGTGTCTCGACCGCGATGCCTGCGGTGCGTGTAAACGCCTGCACCACGGGCAGCAGGGAGTAGGTGGCCAGTGCCGGTGCTTCGTCGGTGAGCGTGTAGATGATCTTGGTCATGATTGTCCTTCAGAGTGCGGTGATTTCCCGCTCTGCCTGTTTGAGCCAGTCTTCCTGTGTGCGGCGGTAATGCGCAGGTGCAACCGCTGCCTGATTCAACAGCCCGCGCAGCGCTGCGCGCGCCTGGTCGGGTTTGCCCTGGCTGCGCAGCAGCACGGCATAACGCACGGTGGCTTCCGCGCCGGGGTAATACCCAGCCAGCGCCTTGTATTCGTCCAGCGCGCGCTGCGGCTGGCCTTCCTGCTCCAGCGCCCGCGCATACAGCAGGTGCCCGTCGGCAGAACGGAATTCCGGGTTGTTGCGGATCAGTTCATCCAGCGTCGTGCGCGCCGCGACGGCATCACCGTCAGCGAACTGCGCCCGCGCCATGCCCAGCATCAGGTTCGGGTCATGTTCGTAGTGTCCGCGCAGCGCCTGCCGGTAGACGTCGACCGCTTCCTTGTGGCGACCCAGGCGCGACAGCTCACTGGCATAACGCTGTCGTGCATCCACGCCGCCGCTGATTGCGGCGGTCTGTGCGAGGCGGCGGAGGTCGGCCTCGGGATCCAGCGCCTTCTTCACGCCCTTGACCGTGCGTTGTGTGGTCCGGCTGCGCAGCAGATCCGGCACCAGTTCAGCCGCCACATACGCGATGATGCCGGCGTACGAGAGCAGCGCCAGCACCCAGATCCAGATCTGGTTGCGGCCGGTTTTGATGCAATGGACGATCAGCAGCGCCTGAATGACCAGCGAAACGATTATGAGCGGCATGGCCCGCAAGCTTACCGTGCATGGCCAAGCGGCGGCGAGGCCGATTATCCTTGCAGGCCTGATGCGCGCCATTTTCGTTGCCTTTATCGCCGCCTGCCTGAGCCTGGCCCACCCGCTGGCGGCGGCCGCACAGGATGCGGCCAGCCCGGCGCGCGCGCGTCCACGGATCGGTCTGGTGCTCTCGGGCGGCGGCGCCCGGGGTGCGGCCCATGTGGGTGTGCTGAAGG
>JANPGU010000237.1:0-6609 GCA_031424095.1 Gammaproteobacteria bacterium | reverse complement strand
AACGCCACTGGTACAGCCTGCCGCCCACGCAGCAGATCCTGCTGGGCCTTGTCATCGGGGTGCTGCTGGGCTGGTGGATCGGCGGCCTTGATGCGGCTGCGAAGGACAGCTGGGACAAGGCGCTGGTGGTCGTGCGCGATGTTTTCCTGCACCTGGTCAAGGTGATGATCGCGCCGCTCATCTTCGCAAGTGTCGTGCAGGGCTTCGCCGGTGCCGGTGACATCAAGCGCGCGCAGCGCATAGGCCTGAAATCACTGCTGTACTTCGAGATCGTCACCACGCTTGCGCTCTTGGTCGGCCTCACGGCAGTGAACCTGTTCAAACCCGGCGTCGGCGTCGTGCTGACGGAAACAGCCCAGTCCACGGCAGGACTCGCCAGACCGCAGACACTGGGCGAGATCATCGTGCATGTGTTCCCCACCAGCATCATGGACGCCATGGCGCGCAACGACGTGCTGCAGATCGTCGCGTTTTCGGTGTTGTTCGCAATCGCTGTCGTGGTAGCAGGCCCGGCAGGCAGGCCGGTGATCGAGTTCTGCGACAGCCTTACCCAGGTGATGCTGAAGTTCGCCGGCATCATCATGAAGTTCGCGCCCTTCGGCGTGGGCGCCGCGATCGCAACCACGGTTGCGCATCAGGGAATCGGCTCGCTGTTCACACTGGCGAAGATGCTGTTCACGCTTTATGGCGCGCTCATCGTGTTTGTCGTGGTGGTGCTGGGCGCGGTGGCCTGGATCGCGCGGGTGCCGCTCAAACCCTTCATCAAGGCCATACGCGAACCATTTGCCATCGCCTTCGCGACCTCCAGCAGCGAGGCTGCCTTGCCGAAGGCCTTCGAGAACATGGAGAAACTGGGCGTGCCGCGCGGCATCGTGGGCTTTGTGCTGCCCGCGGGCTATTCCTTCAATCTCGATGGTTCGACACTGTATCTTGCGGTCGCATCGGTATTTGTCGCGCAGGCGGCCGAGACCACCACCGGCGTGCATCTGGGCATCGGCGGGCAGATCACGATGATGCTGGTACTCATGCTGACTTCCAAGGGGGTGGCCGCAGTGCCGCGCGCATCCTTCGTGGTGCTGGTGGCGGCACTGGAATCGTTCAAGCTGCCAGTCGCGGGCGCGTTCCTGATTCTCGGCATCGATGCGCTGCTCGACATGGCGCGCACCTCCGTGAACGTGCTCGGCAACGGCCTGGCATCGGTAGTGGTTGCCCGCTGGGAAGGAGAGTTTGATGACAGGAAGGCCGAGGAATACGGCAACGCGGCCGAGACGAAGTCTTTGACAGGGACCGGCCAGCCCGGCTAGTTCACGACGGTCACCGCATACCGGCACGCGGCAGGCGAAGTTCGAAGCGCGTCACCGGATTGGTAGACGAGACCTGGACTGTGCCACCGTGCGCCTGAGCCACTTCGCGCACTACATAGAGCCCCAGGCCCAGATTCGCGCCAGAGGTCGGCAAATCGGCATCCGGTTCATCGACCTGGGCACGCACCAGCGGATCGAAAATCCGCGGTAGAACTTCAACAGGGATCGGCTTGCCGGCATTTTCGACCGCGAGGATGACCACCTCCTTGCCGCGACCGTCCACACTCACATGGATTGCAGAACCAGGATTGCCGTACTTCAGCGCATTGAAGACCAGATTCGAGAGTGCCTGGTGCAGCCGCCGCGCGTCCCATTCACCGCTGGTATCGCCATGGGATTCCAGCTCCAGCACTCGCCCTATGCTGAGGGTTTCGATTTCACTCAGCGTGTCACGGGCGAATTTTTCCATCTGCAGGGGTGTGCGCTCGACGCTGAGTCCAGCGCCCAGGCGATTGCGCGTGTATTCCACCAGGTCATCCAGCAGCGCCTTCATCTGCGCCACGCTGCGCAGCACGATGGCGCCTGTCGGCGACGGGCTTAACCGGGACTTCTGTTCGACCTGGACGCAGGTCGCAATCGTGCTCAGGGGCCCACGCAGATCATGACCGAGCATTCCCAGAAACAGATCCCGGGTCTTGTCCACTTCGACCAGGAAGACAGCGAGCGATTCCGCAATGGCCTGGTCAACGGCCTCGTTGAAGCGGATCACGTCTTCCAGGTCTTCGGCGCCTGTTCCGGGCGCTGCAGCAACCCACAGGCGCAGTACCGTTGCCCGCAGCGCCCGATACTCGGCGACCATCTGCTCAACGGCGAATCCCTGGCGCTCACGTTGGCGGGCGTGACTGCGCGACGGCACGTTTCTCGAGGTGGAAGCGGTGGTGCTGTTGCCTTCGGACTTCGCCTGCTGCTCATCTTCATCCTGCGGTCGCAGCATGTCACGCGCAATCTCCTGCAGGATCAATTTGCCATGATCCAGCAGCGCACGCTCGTCCATGCCGGATGCTGCCGGTTCCTGCTGGCGGGCGAATTCCACCCAGTCCGCCAGGATCAGATCAAGGTTCGAACTGATGAAGCGGGACAGTCGCATGCTCATTCCTGGATCGAAGCGGTGATCCTGCTACGGGTTCGTCAGCAGGCGGTGCAGCATAGCAAGCTGGGTCGCGACGAGGTGGGGCCTGTTCTTGAGCTCACAAAGCCAAAGGGGGATCATCAGGCCACCCGAGCGCCTATCGCTCACAATCCGGCCCGGAGCGCAAACCATGGATGATCGTGACGACCTGCTGAAGCGGATCGCCAACCTGGAGCACAAGCTCGAAGTGCTGGTGGAGCATCGCGTCGGGATGCTGGAAGACATCGAAGAGATCAAGCGGCTGCAGCGGATGTACGGCTACTACATCGACCTGTGTCTGTGGGAGCCGATGGCAAACCTCTTCGCGGAGCGCGGTGCGGCCATCGAGATTGGCAGCCGCGGCAGGTATGTCGGCAAGGACAATGTGCTCAGGTTCCTGCGCGACGTGAACGGCGGTGGTGTCAGCGGTCTGCGCCGGCAGCAGGTGATCAACCACATGCAGGGCCAGGGGATCGTGACTGTTGCAGCGGATCGCCTGCATGCGCAGGCCCGCTGGCGCGGCGTGGTCCAGGCAGGCGGTGGACCGCAGCGCCAGCCGATTCCCGGCAGCAAACCGGCCGTGGCGGCGACCGGTGGGCCGCCAGGATCACTCAGCGGCGGCGCCATGATGTATGCGGAAGGCGTGTACGAAAACACGTATGTGAAGGAGAACGGCGTCTGGAAGATTGCCGTCTTGTTCTGGGTGCCAACGTATTACGTTTCGCACGATTACGAATACATGTGGTTCCAGAGTGCGGCGGCCAGCGTGGAGATGCCGCCCCAGCTGCCACCCACGCCACCGCTGGCGCCACTGGGAAGGCAGTTCATGCCGTTTCACTACCTGCATCCCATCACCGGCGCGGCAGTGACCGAAATCATGGCAACCGGGCCACGAGCATGAGAACTGTTCTGCTGGCAATCACGGCATCTGCTGCACTGCTGCCGGCCACGGCAATGGCAGCGGCGCCGAGCTGCGATCGGACTTGCCTCAGCGCATTTCTGACCACCTATCTCGAGGCCCTGGTCGCCAGGGATCCCGCGCGATTGCCAGTGGCACCGAAAGTGCGATTCACCGAAAACGGCGTTCGGGTGCCGCTTGGGGAAGCGCTGTGGTTCACGATCAGCGGTCTCGGACCCTATCGCGTCGATTATCTGGATCCGGAATCGGGACAAGCGGCCACGCAGGTGGATTTTCGCGAAGGTGAACGCGGCGGCCTGATGGCGCTGCGCATCCGCATCGTGGCGGGCCGGATCAGCGAGATCGAATCAGTGCTCAATCGCGGCGCGCCAATGGCCATGCACATGCCACCGGTGGAGCCCGCCTGGACGCAGATCGAACCCGCCGCAACGCGACTGACGCGCGCGCAGCTTGCCGAGGAAACCCGCAATTACCTGCGCGCCGTATCGCGCAGCGATGGGCGCCTGGTGAAGTTCAATCGGGAGTCCTGCCTGCGACTGGAGAACGGCAACGTGATGGCGCATGGTCCGAATGATCGCCCGCCAGTTGCCCTGGCCCCGATTGCAGACGCGACCAGCTGGCAGGCCGCCGTGCGACAGACCATGGGGATGGATTGCGCAGAGCAGCTCAGCACCGGCCTCTACAGCTTCATCACCAGCTATGACAACGCGCGCTTTCCGGTCATCGATGTCGAACGGCAGGTGGTGTTCGGTTTCTGGAACTTCCGCCGCCGCGGCGATGTGCCCGGCGTTGATTTTCGCGGCCGCTTCTATCCGTTCATGGACTCGATGCGCTTTCCCAACGAGAACCTGCTGGGCCAGGCCTTCAAGTTTCGCGCTGGGCGCATCCTGCGCGTGCAGGGCGTGTTCCTGAACTCCAACGTCTATCGCGCCGGCACGGGCTGGGAATAGCGCCCCCGCACCGGCGCGATGCCGATCAGAACTTGCGCTTGACCGTCAGGGCGTATTCCCGCGGCCTGCCCGGCTGTCCATCGGTAATGCCCGTCAGCGTAAACTGGTCAAAGCGGGTGAGGTAATAGTACTTGTCCGTGAGGTTGGTCACCTCGCCCGAGGCTTCCCAACCACCGTCGGCACTGCGCCAGGTCAGCCGCGCATTGCCTACCCCATAGGGGTTGATGCGATTCGTGGCGTTGTTGTAGCCATTGGTGAACAGCGCGCCCTGAAAGCTCACATCAGCGCGCGGCGTGAGCGTGGCTCCGCCCGCCATGTTGAAGGTGTACTGCGCCCCCACGCTCCATTTGATCTTAGGCACGTACGCCGGGCGCATTCCGTACTGCGGTCCGGTGGGCCGCGTCGGTCCGCCAGCCTGTGGATCCACGAAGGTGTACTTGAAATCCAGCACGCTGAATGAGCCATCGATGGACAAACCGTCGATGGGCCTGGCGACGATTTCCAGCTCCGCGCCCTTCATCTCTGCGTTGCCGGCATTGGCCACCACGGCACAGGGCAGGCCGGCGCCGTATTGCGGGCAGCTGAGCAGCGTGAGCTGCAGGTCGTTGTAGTCACTGAAGAACACCGAGGCGTTGATGCGCAGGCGGCGGTCCAGCAGGTCCGACTTCATGCCGACTTCGTAGGACTTCAGCTTTTCCGGATTGAAGGGCACTGCCTGCGCCGGCGAGAACGGCCGCGGCGACACGCCACCACCCTTGAAGCCGGTGGCGAACTGCGCATAGGTCATGAAATCGTCATTCCATGCGTACTGCAGGTTGACGCGATAGTCGAAGTTATTGCCGTCGTAATTGCGCGGATTGCCGGCTTCCAGCGCACCGAGCGTGGGATGCAGCGCACCGGCATAGGTCCGGCGTACGAAGGAGTAGTCCTTGTGCTCGTCCGTGTAGCGCAGGCCGAGGTTGGTGGAGAACTGCTCGGTGAAGTGGTACGACAGATGCGCGAAAGCTGCGCGCGTGTCGGCATTCACCGGATCATGGCCCTGGAACTGCGTAAGGCCGGTGCCCGAGTAGCGCAGGTCCTGCGTGGTGGCATAGACCGAGCGCTGGTCGAGGTAGAACGCGCCCAGCGTATATTCCAGGCGCTTGCCCTCGAGCGCGGCGCCGTTCAGACGCACTTCCTGGCTGAAGGAATGGAACGCGAGATCGCCGAAGCCCAGCGAGCTTGCCAGCGGCGACAGGTCGTTGTCGTTCGAGAAGAAGCTGGTGTACGCCCGGTAGGCGCTGATCGCCTTCAGCGACAGCGTGTCGGAAAGTTTCCAGTCGGCATCGACCGCCGCGCCCCAGCCGGTGAAATGCGTGTTGATCGGTGGTCGCGTCTCGAGCATGGGTGTGGTGGTAAACGGTGTGACCAGACGCGTGAACGTACCGCGCGGGTTGTAGAAGGTCGCGTAGTTGTAATACGACCCGCGCGGTGGCACGAAGGCCGATGGCGCAAGCGTAGTGCCCGGCACTGGCTGCACGTTCGGATTGACCGTGCTCGTGGCCTGCGCCAGTACCGAGCCTGCGGGCGTGCGGTTGTCGTCGGTGAAGTCGATGGAGCCCGAGATTTCCAGGTTGTCGGCGGCCACCCAGCGCAGCTGCGCGCGCAAGGCGGTGTAGTCCACGTCACCCAGCGTGCCTACCACGCAGTCATCGAGCACCGGCGCGAGGATCGGCACGCCGCTGGCTGGAAACGCGCAGCCGTAATCTATGCGCTTGACCGGACCGCGCTGGCGCTTGCTCACACCCGTCATGCGCATGAAGACATTGTCGGCGAGTGCGAAGTCACCGCTGGCACGCAGATCGACGCGATCGCGCGAGCCGTAGGTGCCCGAGATGGAGCCGCCCTCACCCGTCGGCTTGCGGGAATACAGCTTCACCGCACCACCGATGGAATTCTTGCCAGCCAGTGTGCCCTGCGGGCCACGCAGGATTTCCACGCGTTCCAGATCGAGCAGATCGAGGATGGAACCGGTCAGCGTGGCGAAGTACACATCGTCCACATAGATGCCGACACCCGGTTCGAGCGCCGGATTGAAGTCGAACTGGCCGACACCGCGAATGGATGCACCCATTGCAGGACCGAAGGCCGCACCCTGGGGCTTCAGCGTCACGTTTGGCGCCTGGTTGGTCACTTCTGCCAGGCTCGTCTGGCTGCGCGCTTCCAGCAGGTCGCCGGAGATGGCGGTGATGGACAGCGGCGTGTCCTGCACGCTCTGTTCGCGGAACT
>JANPGU010000236.1:0-2661 GCA_031424095.1 Gammaproteobacteria bacterium | reverse complement strand
GAATGGCACTTACTTAAGCCTCGTGGGCCGGAGGCAGATGAGGTAAGTAGTTGAAGAAGAAGGAGGGTGGCCGGACCAAGGATTGATAGGATGGTTGTTACCAAGCACCCAAACCATCATTCCAAAGGCCAGCCACGATGGATCGTAATGCGCGAAGCCAGCAGCAGCAACATCGAATGAGGGTAGTACGCCGAGCGGGGTCGACGCAGGCAGTGGAGTTCTTCAACGTGTTGACGAGTCCGGCGATGCTGGCGACGACCGAGGCGCTGTTGCCCGCGCACCGCGAGCGGCTGTATCCGCCGACGGTGACCCTGTCGATGTTCATGCGTCAGGCGCTGGAGGAAGATGGTTCGTGCCAAAAGGCGGTCAACGGCTGGGCCGCGCAGCGAGTGGCCGATGGGCTGGGCCCGATGAGCGTGCATACCGGTGGGTACTGCCGTGCCCGCCAGAGGCTGCCGGTGGCGATGGTCAGAGGGCTGGCTCGCGAGACGGGGCGCCAGCTCAGCGCGCTGACGCTCACGCCATGGCGTTGGCGCGGGCGCACGGTGAAGCTGGTCGATGGCACCGGTATCTCGATGCCCGATACCGAGGAGAACCAGGCGAGCTATCCACAGCCCAACAGCCAGGCGCCAGGGGTGGGCTTTCCGCTGGCGCGCATGGTGGCGGTGATTTGCCTGGCCACGGGCGCGGCGCTGGATGCAGCGCTGGCACCGTACAGCGGTAAAGGCAACAGCGAACTGGGGCTGCTACGCAGGCTGGGCGCGGCTTTCCACCCGGGTGATGTGATGCTTGCCGACGCCTTGTACTGCAACTACTTCCTGATCGCCACGCTCAGCGCCGCGGGTGTGGACGTGCTCTTCACGCAGCAAGGGTCGCGAAGCACCGACTTTCGCCGAGGCCAGTCGCTGGGCGCACGCGATCATCTGGTTTGCTGGCGCAAGCCGCCAACGCGTCCTGAATGGATGACGCCGGAGCAGTATGAGGCGTTCCCGCAGGAGCTGAAGATGCGCGAAGCGAAGGTCGCCCACCGGGTGCTGGTCACCACGATGCTCGATCATCGTGCGGTTAGCAAAGACGAGCTGTCGGCGCTGTACGCGCGCCGCTGGAATGTCGAACTGGATCTGCGCAATATCAAGACGACCATGGGTATGGAAGTGCTGCATTGCCAGACCCCGCAGATGAACGAGAAGGAACTGTGGGTCCACCTGCTGGCGTACAACCTGATTCGACTGCTGATGGCGCAGGCCGCGAGCACTGCCGACGTGGATCCACGCACTCTGAGCTTCAAGCACACCTTGCAACTGTGGACGGAGTGGGTCTCACGCGGCCTGACAGCCACGACCGATTCGGGCTGCCTGTTCGCACTGATCGCCCAATCCAGGGTCGGGCATCGCGCAGGACGGATTGAACCGCGGATGCGAAAACGGCGACCCAAACCCTACCCGTGGTTGAAGATCCCGCGCGCCAAGGCGCGCCGGCAAATCGAACTCCACGGCCATGCCCCAAAAGGCTAAGTAAGTGCCATTCGCCTTAAGGCCGACTGATGGCGCCCGCGTCCAGAATCGTCATGACCGTGCAGCCTCCTGGCGCGTCCTGGACCTGGCAACGAACGTCGCGGCGCATATAGCAGCGAAGCTGCAGGTAAACTGTGCCTCAGGCAGCGCTCCAGCGCCATTCGCCCGTCTTCCCGCCCAGCCTTTCATTCCAGGGGTAATCAGGAATCCGGGTCGCCCCCAGGAATCGCAACCGATCGCCTTTCAGCTGTACCGCGCACAGGGCGCCATGCTGGTAACAGCCGGCGTCGACACCGATCCTGTGGCGCAAGACGCTGGGCATCGATATCGAGTGGCCGTGCACCACGCAAAACGAGTGCCTCCAGCCGTGTCTGGCGCTCAGGAACGGCTCGCGCATCATCAGCAGATCGACGAAGCTCTGGTTGTCCAGATCCTGCGCCGGATCGATGCCCGCATGCACGAACACGTACTCGCCGGCGCGATGCACCGTTGCCAGGCGCATCAGAAACCCGACCAGATCCGCACCCAGCGCGGCATGTGCCCTCGCGCTCAGCTGCGCCAGATCTCCGTCTTGCAGGAGCCGGCCGTAGCCGTCGACCTGCAGGCTGAGCATCGTCGCCGAGCCGCCGTTCTGGTACCAGGTGTCCATGAATCGAAGATCCAGGTCCGGATCGAGATTGAGCAGTTCGATCAGGAACTGGTCGTGGTTGCCGACCAGGAAGACCTCCTCGGCCGCACCGCCGATACCGGCGCTAAGCGTCTCGAGTACCCGCTTCGAGTCGGGACCGCGGTCGATGTAATCGCCCAGGTAAACCACCACCGACGACAAGCCCGACGACCTGGCCGCGGCGCTGTCGCAGGCCTTCGCGGCGGGCGGCCCGAGAATCGTCGAGATCGCGATCGAAGGCAAGCGTTGAGTCCGAGGGTCCCGGCGGCCACGGCCCTCAGGTGCATGCTGCTGGCTGTCGCCATGGCGTCATAATGATGTGGCGGGCCCCGCTCCATGCCGGCCACGGAGAGCAAGCCGATGAATTTCGCGTGCACGCAATGGACCAGGGCGCCGCGGCAGGTGCCCGAAGGGCGCACGTTGTTTGCGATTGGAGACGTGCACGGCCATGCCGATGAACTGATCGCGTTGCGGGCCCTG
>JANPGU010000235.1:0-6747 GCA_031424095.1 Gammaproteobacteria bacterium | reverse complement strand
AAGCCGAAGTCGCTGCTCAGTGATTTCGCCTTCGGGTCGAGCAGCATGCGACGCACCTGCTGCTCGAGGATCGCGGGTTTGCCGAGGTCGCCACGCATGGCGACGGCGAGCAGCGCGTCGTCGGGGATGCTGCCCCAGAGGAAGAACGACAAGCGCGATGCGAGTTCGAGATCTGTAAGCGTGTAGGTGCCGCCCGCGCTGTCACCGCCTTCGATGCGATACAGGAAATACGGGCTGGCCAGAATCGCCGCGAGTGCATCGCGTACGCCGGTTTCGAAGCCGCCGCTGCGGTAGCCGCTTTGATAGAAAGCCAGCAGTGGCTGCAGCAGCGTGTCCGTGGCCGGCCGGCGGAAAGCGCGCTGCGCCAGCGTGCGGATGATCTGCGTGGCGCAGGCCGTCTCTTCGGAAGGCTGGCTGGGCTGGCAGACGAATATCCGCGCGCGTGCTGGCGATCCCTGCGAGCCGGTGAGTCTCATCGGACCGCGCACCTGCAGCACGCTGAGAAACGCGAGTCGTTCCTCCCCGCCTTCAGGCGGATCCGCCGGGAAGCGCTCCTCACTCTCGATGTTGGCACGCTTGAGGAAAGTGACGGCGATGCGATGCTGGCCCGCGGGTGCCTGGAAGCGGATGTCTCGCAGGCGGGCGTTGATGTCCTCGACGGCCTTTTCCTGCGTCTGGTCGATGGCCTTCATGTCCTGCTCGCCACCCACGGCGGTGCGATAGAACTCCTTGCCATCGAGCAGCGCGATCACGGTGCTGCTGAACTCCATGCGCGGGATGGCACGACCCGAGGCGAGATCGCCGATCGTCAGCACGTATTCACCGGCGGCCGGAAAATCGTGTTCGAAGCTCAGGCCACCGCGCGTGCCAAAGGGCATGCCTTCGTTGTAGAGAAGCTGCGAGCCCGAACCGGGCAGGCCTTCGGCCCCCAGCGCGATGACCAGGTCCTTCACCTGGCCGTAGGTGGTACTTACCGGTGGCGCTTTCGGATTGCCGACGGCCTGCTGCGCGATATTGCGCGCGGCCGAGAGGTATTGATCGAGGTAGGAGGGCGAGACCTGCAGATGCGCAGCGTCGTTGTCGAAACCTTCCTTGCGCTGGTCGTTGGGCAGCAGCGTAACGACATCGGCATCCAGTGCGATGAGATCGCGCACCGCGTTGGCGTATTCGCGCTGGTTCAGGCGGCGCAGTGGCACGCGACCGGGCGCCGGTTTGACGTGGGCTGCATCGAGGCGTGTTTCCAGAAAGCCGAGCAGGCCGCTGACGGTTTGCTGGTCGGGGCGCTGCTTCGTTCCCGGTGGTGGCATGAAGCCGGCGCGCAGTTTGCGCACGGCCGATTCCCACACCTTCGCGTCCGCAACCAGGGTGTCGAAGGACATGGTGTCGAAGGCGGCGCCACCAGCCCAGTCGGTGGTGTTGTGGCAGTCGTAGCAGTACTTCTCGATCAACGCCCAGGAGGCATGGGAGTCTGCTGCCGCGGCAGCAACAGAGGACACAGCAGGCAATGCGGCGCTTGCGCACCACAGCGCGGTGCGCAGGACGAATCGAACTAAGGGATGCATGGTGGCCATAACGTGAGGCTAGTAGTGCCGGTAAGCTGGCGCAACTCGCGAGTCCCATGCCGTCCCGATCCGATATCACATGATCGGAATAGACCCGTCTCCACTATAAGAGAGGGACGTCCACTATAGTGGATGGACTCCTCTCGGAGGACCAGCGACCGAGGCCGGCTGCTCACTTTCGAGTAGCGGGGCTACTTTCCGATACAGAAGTTGCCGAAGATATGACCGAGCAGTTCGTCGCTGGTCACATCGCCGACCACCTCACCCAACTGTTCCTGCACGATGCGCAGTTCGAAGGCGGCTAGTTCGCCCTGCTTCGCGACCAGTTGCTTGTGTGCGAGATGCATATGCCTGGCGGCGCGGCGCAGCGCGTCGACGTGGCGGGCACGGGCGGAAAATGTACCGGGCCCGGCGTCGCTTTGGCCAGATGAAGCGACGAGATGTTTGCGCAGCGCGGGCAGACCGGCGCCGGTAACGGCGGAGATGGCAATGCATGATGGCGCCAACTCGCGCGGCGGGGCCGCCTGGTGCTGCGGATTCGCTGCAGCGAGATCGCTCTTGTTCATCACCACCGTCACCGATACGCCGGCGGGCAAGGCGCCCTGCTCTGTCGTGAACGAAATGGCCAGCGGATCTGCAGCGGCATCGACCAGGAACAGCACGTGATCGGCATGGGCGATGGCTTCGCGGGCGCGGCGCATGCCTTCGGCTTCAATGGCATCGCTGGCGTCATCGCGCAGGCCGGCCGTGTCGATGAGCTCGATGGGCACGCCGTCGATCTCGATGCGCTCGCGCAGCACGTCGCGGGTGGTGCCGGCGACAGGCGTGACGATGGCCACGTCGTGGCCGGCGAGGCGGTTCATCAGCGTGCTCTTGCCGGCGTTGGGGCGCCCGGCGATTGCAACGGTGAGACCGCGCGTCAGCACGGCGCCCTGCTCTGCGGCGGCGAGCACGCTGGCCAGTCGCTGCTGCACATCTTCCAGACGCTCGCGCAGTTCAGCGCTGGCGAGGAAGTCGATTTCCTCTTCGGGAAAATCGATGGCGGCTTCGACGTACACGCGCAGTGAAATCAGTGCAGCGCGGGTTGCCCTCACGCGCTGCGAGAATTCGCCCTGCAGGGATCGCAGCGCAGCCTGTGCAGCACGGCGTGAACCTGCGTCGATGAGATCGGCGATGGCCTCTGCCTGCGCGAGATCGATCTTGTCGTTGAGGAAGGCGCGCTCGCTGAACTCCCCTGCCCGCGCGCGGCGTGCGCCGAGTTCGACGATGCGATCGACCAGCGCGCCGACCACCACATCGCCGCCGTGGCCCTGAAGCTCCAGCACATGTTCGCCGGTAAAGGACTGCGGTGCGGGAAAGTAGAGCGAGAGACCGAGGTCGATCAGCACGCCGGCAGAATCCTGCCAGCGCGAGAAGGTGGCGTAACGTGGCGCCGGCAATGTGCCGAGCATCGTCTCGGCGATGCGGGGCACGAGTGGCCCCGATACCCGCACCACTGCCACACCACCGCGCCCTGGTGGCGTGGCCACGGCAACGATGGTGTCGCGCAGCGCCATCCGGCTAATTACGGGTGGATACGGACGCCTCAATGCGCCGGTTGATGTTCCACTGCTGCAGGATGGTGAGACAGGTGTTGGTCACCCAGTACAGCACCAGGCCAGCCGGGAAAAAGGCAAAAGTCACCGACATCACCAGCGGCAGGATCATGAACACCTTGGCCTGCACCGGATCGGCGGGCGTGGGCTGCAGCTTGTACTGCAGGAACATGGCACCGGCCATGATCAGCGGCAGGATATACAGCGGATCACGCACGGAAAGATCCTGCAGCCAGCCGAAGAACGGCGCCTGACGCATCTCGACGCTTTCAAGCAGCACCCAGTAGAAGGCCAGGAACACCGGCAGCTGGATCAGCATCGGCAGGCAACCCGAGGCCGGATTGATCTTCTCTTTCTTGTACAGCTCCATCATCGCCGTGCCGAGTTTCTGGCGATCGTCCTTGTAGGTTTCCTGCAGCTGCTTGAGCCGCGGCGCAACCATCTTCATCTTCGCCATCGAACGGCCGCTGGCTTCGGACAGCGGATAGAACACGAGCTTCAGCAGGAAGGTGATGGCGATGATGGCCAGGCCCCAGTTGCCGAGGAACTTGTGTGCCTGTTCGAGCAGCCAGAATAGCGGGCGTGAAAGAAAGGTCAGCACGCCAAAGTCAGCGGCGCGGCCGAGCTCCGGATGAATCGGTTCGAGCTGCGCCTGCAGCTTCGGTCCGATGAACAGTGTCTGCTTGATCAGGGTGGTGGCGCCCGGCGCAACCGTGACCGCCGGACCCACATCGGTTTCCAGGTACTCGTCGCCACGCACGCGCAGCGAGAAGCGATGCACTTCCTGGCGCGCAGGCGCGACGGCCACCACGAAGTGGTGCTCCAGCGAGGCCATCCAGCCGCCGGACACATCGCGGTTCAAGGCAGCGTCTTCCTTGCTGGTGATCTTCAGCTTCTTGTACTTGGTGCCGTCCCAGAAGGCCGGGCCGGTGAACGAGTAGCTGTCCACATTGAAGTACGAACGCTTGACCGCAGGACGGTCGTGCAGGATCTGCGCATATGCTGCCGCCGACCAGGCCGCGGCACTGCCGTTCTTCACCTCGTAGTCGACATCGATGCGATAGGAGCCGCGATGGAAGATCAGTGTCTTGGTGACCTGCACGCCCTCGGGCGAGGTCCACTCGAGCGGTACACGCAGTTCATCCAGGCTGCTGTCCATGACGAAGCCGGTGAAGTCGCTGCGGTACTGCGCCAGGTGCGTGGGAAAATTATCGCCAGCGGCGGCGGTGCCTGCACCGGCAAGGCCGGTCTGCAGCAGGTACTGGTCGCCGGCACCGTGGTTGCGCAGCAGGCGAACCGGGGTGGGCTGGCCTTTCACGACCGGATAATTCAGCAGATCGGCGCGCTGCAGTTCGCCACCGCGCAGGTTGATGTCCACATCGAGCACATCGGTGCGCACGTTGAGAACCGTATTGGTGGCGGGATCTACGGCAGCTGCTACAGGCGAGGGCACAGGCGCGCCGACCACCGGCACATCGCTCGCCGCAGCGGGCCCAGGTACTGCAGTGGTTGCCGTTGCTGCAGCCTGACCCGGCACCACCGTCTGCGGCACATTCGCCGCCAGCGGGTTGGTGCTTTTCTCGGTCTCGGCCGCCCTCGCGGCAGCTTGCGCGGCAGCTGCATCGCGCGGTGCGAAGTCGGAGACCCAGGTCTGATAGTTCAGCAGCATGGCCAGCGCGAGGCCGACCCAGAGAATGGTTCGCAGATGTTTCATGGTACGGGGTCGATCCCGCCTTCATTAAAGGGATGGCAACGGAGAATTCTTTTGGTCGTGAGCGACAGTCCCTTCAACGGGCCATGTCTTTCAATTGCCTCACGGGCGTAGCAGGAGCAGGACGGGTGAAAACGGCAGCATTGACCCAAATGCGGGCTAATAATGGTCTGGTAGCCCTTGATCAGGCCAATCAGGAAACGACGCATCGCTTTTGGATCTCTTTCCAGAGCCCGTCCAGGCTCTCTTGCAGGCGCGCATTATGCGCGGTCCGCGCACCATTGCGGGCGCCAACCACCAGATCGACGGCGGGAAGCTGGGCGGCAATGTGACGGAAGGATTCGCGCACCTGGCGCTTGATGCGGTTGCGCGCCACGGAATTGCCGACGGCTTTCTTGCCGACGGAAAGCCCCATGCGGGCGTAGCCCAGCGTGTTGGGCGCGGCATTCACCGCGAAGAAATTATCGAGCACGCGAAAACGCCGGGAATAAACGGCGTCGAAACCGGCTTGGGTAAGGATGCGCTGATGCGGGGCAAAGCCCTGCCGGACAGGCGCGCCAGACATGGGCGCGGCCCGGGCCGTTACGGGATCAGGCGCTTGCGGCCCTTGGCGCGACGGCGAGCCAGGACCTTGCGACCGTCGGCGGTGGCCATGCGGGCACGGAAGCCGTGTGTGCGGACACGCTTGACCTTGCTCGGCTGATAAGTGCGTTTTGTTGCCATGGCGATGCTTCAACAGGTCGGGAAAAACGGGTCCGGCAGGGTACGCACGCCACCCGTCCAAGTCAACAGCGGGTTGAGGGATTCGGCCAGCGGTGATGACCGAACACGGCCTATGGCAAGTGGTTGCCGGACGGGTAGACTCCCCCTCCCTCATCGATTGGCCCCGGTCATCCACGCGCCCAATGTCTGAACTCTGGACTCAAGTGCTGACGCGGCTGATCGACGAGCTGCCGGAACAACAGGTGAACACCTGGCTGCGCCCTTTGCAGGCCATGGAAGACGGTGGCCAGCTGCGGCTGATGGCGCCGAACCGCTATGCGGTGGACTGGGTGCAGCAGCATGCGGCGGCGCGCATCGCCGCCCTCGCCCGTACGCTGCGTGGCACCGATGTCACGGTGCTGGTCGAGGTGGGATCGTCCACGCCTGCGGCCGTGGCTGCCGAACCGGAAGCGCAACGCACCAGCAGCAGCCGACGCGCACCATCGGCCACCGAATCCTCGCTGCAGATCGGCGTGAAGCTCAATGGCGAATCCACCTTCGACCGTTTTGTCGAAGGCAAGAGCAATCACTTCGCCAAGGCTGCGGCGATGCAGGTGGCCGAGAATCCCGGCAAGGCCTACAACCCGTTGTTCATCTACGGGGGCACGGGACTTGGCAAGACGCATCTGATGCAGGCTGTTGGTCATGTGATCAAGCAGCGTGACCCGAATGCGCGCGTGGCCTATGTGCATTCGGAGCGCTTCGTCGACAACATGGTGCAGGCACTGCGGCACAACACCATGAACGAGTTCAAGAACGCGTATCGGTCGCTGTCGGCCTTGCTGATCGACGATATCCAGTTCTTCGCCAACAAGGACCGTTCGCAGGAAGAATTCTTCCACACCTTCAACGCGCTGTTCGAGAGCCAGAACCAGATCATCCTTACCTCGGACCGTTATCCGAAGGAGATCCCGGGCCTCGAGGAAAGACTGAAATCGCGCTTCGGCTGGGGACTGTCGGTGGCGATCGAGCCGCCGGAACTTGAGACCTGTGTGGCGATCCTGATCAGCAAGGCGCAGCTGGCGCATGTAAATTTGCCGGAAGAAGTAGCCTTTTTCGTCGCGAAGCGCATCCGGTCCAATGTGCGCGAGCTCGAAGGTGCGCTGCGCCGGATCAT
>JANPGU010000234.1:0-2510 GCA_031424095.1 Gammaproteobacteria bacterium | reverse complement strand
ATCTGCTGTCGGCGGCGCAGCCCGGCAACATCGGCGCGATTGCGCGCTATGGCGTGCCGGCGCGCCGTGTCGAAACCGGCGACTCCACCGACCTGATCAACCCATTCACCGGCAAGCCGGTGTGCTGGTCCACGCAGACGGGGTGGGGCATCATTTACAGCCCGACGTTTGCCGCGCGCGGCAACATCACCAATCTGCCCCGTGGTCCTGGCTACGTGCCGGCGACCACCGGCACTGCGGCCCAGCGCGAGCCCACTGCCGCCGGCTGGCGGCGGTTCTCCAGCTTCGAGATCAGCGAGCCCACGCCTGCTGAACTCAATGCGGACCTGATTCCGAAGAATCAGCGCAGCACCGTCTATGCGCAGGGCGATTTCAGCTTCAGCCCGGCGGCTGAGCTGTATGGCGAAGTGCTGCTTACCCAGCGTGAGTCCAGCCAGAACGGGGTTCGGCAGCTGTTCCCGTACATCTCGGTTGATTCGCCCATCAATCCGACTGGCTACTATTTCTATCCGATCGTGGGCCTGCTCAGGAACCACTCCGATCAGGACGTGAAAGTCGGGCGGGCGCTGTCCGGCCTGCGTGGTGACATCGGCAAGTGGCGTTACGACGCCTATGTCAGCCATTCACGCAGTGATGCCGATTACAACGACGAAGTGGTGCCATATGACCGCCTCGAGGCTGCGACTGGCACTTACCAGGATCAGGCAAGCATCGCGAACCAGGGCGAGTTGATCCCGGGTGGTGTTTGCGGGCCCGGTTCACCGGCCGGGTGCGTGCCGTTCACTTCCCTGTTGTCGGCTGATGGCCTGCGCTACGGCAACTACAACGCGGCGCAGCTGGCGTACATCACCGCCGTCGACCATGGCAACACCAAGTTCGATCAGACGATCTTAGAAGGGCAGGCGACGGGCGACCTGTTCGAACTGCCGGCTGGCCCGCTGGGCGCTGCCTTCGGTGTGCAGTTCCGTCGCGAAAAGATCAATGACGTGCCGGGTGAGTTCAGCCGCAACGGCAATTCGTGGGGGCAGTCCACTGCCGGCATCACGAAGGGCTCCGACAATGTGAAGGAGGTCTACACCGAGCTGGAGCTGCCGCTGCTGCGCGGCATGACAGCGGTGCAGGACCTGAGCCTGAACCTCTCCGGTCGCTACAGCGATTACAAGTCGGTGGGCGATGCGTTCACGTACAAAGCCGGCCTGAACTGGAAGATCAACGATTTGCTGCGCGCGCGCAGCACGTACGGCACATCGTTCCGCGCCCCGGCGCTGTACGAGCTGTTCCTGAACAATCAGGTGAGCTTCCTGGGTCAGTTCACGATTGATCCGTGCATCAACTATGCAGATCCTGACCGCAACAAGTCCGCCACCATCCAGGCGAACTGCGCAGCAGCGGGCATTCCGGGCGACTATGCCGGCACCGGCGGCAGCGCGCAGATCACCACGGGCGGCGGCATCGGGCTGCTCGATCCGGAGACCTCGAATGCGCTGTCGGTGGGCATCGTGGTCACGCCGCCAGGCACGGGCTTCAGCTTTGCAGTCGATTACTGGGACATCAAGGTCAAGGACGAGATCTCCGGTTCCAGCGCCGGCATCGTGGGCCGCTGCTATTCGCAGCCGGACTACGACCCGACCAATGGCTTCTGCACCGCATTCACCCGCATCCCGGCCGGGCAAGCAGACCAGTTCACGATCACCGACGTGAATGCGCAGTACCGCAACATTCCGACGCAGCGGACCAAGGGCTTCGACGCCAACCTCAGCTACGAGCGGAATTTCTCGTTCGGCAAGGTGGAAGTGGAGGGTGAGGCGACGCGCACCACCTACGACAAGGCTGAGCTTTATCCCAGCCAGATCGAGGACTACAACGGCCTGATCGGCGAGCCCCGCTGGACGGCGAATACCCAGGTGCGCCTGAAGCGCGGCGACTGGACCTTCGCGTGGAGCACCAACTTCATCGGTGGCGAAGACAACATCGGCTACCAGGATGAAGATGGTCTGATCACCATTTCCTACGCGGGTCCGTCGACGCAGATAACCAGTGTGAAGGACATCTACACGCATGACTTCTCGGTTCGCTGGAAGGGCGACGACTACGAAGTGACAGTGGGTGCCACCAACATCATGGATGAGCAGCCGCCGCAGATTTCGTACAACGTGGCGGGCACTGCCCGTCTCGGTACGATTCCGCTGACCAGCCAGTACTACAACCTGATCCAGGGGCGTACTGCGTTCGTGTCGCTGAGCCGCAAGTTCTGATCCTGTTCCGGATCGGATGAAGCGAATGCCCGGAATGACCTTCCGGGCTTTTTCTTTTAGATTGCCTTGCCGATCTCTTCGACGATCTTCTTCGCGTCGCCAAACACCATCATCGTCTTGTCGTTGTAGAACAGTTCGTTGTCGAGCCCGGAATAGCCACTGGCCATGCTGCGCTTGTTGACGATGATGGTGCGCGCCTTGTAGGCCTCGAGTATCGGCATGCCGTAGATGGGACTGCCTTTGACCAGTGCGGCC
>JANPGU010000233.1:0-20403 GCA_031424095.1 Gammaproteobacteria bacterium | reverse complement strand
GCGATTACGAAAAGCGCAATGTGCAGATCGGCCTTGCGATGGGCTTCTCGGGCAGGGCGCAGATCGGCAAGGGCATGTGGGCCATGCCCGATCGCATGGCGGACATGCTCAAGACCAAGATCGCGCATCCGCTGGCCGGTGCGAACACTGCCTGGGTGCCCTCACCCACCGCCGCCGTACTGCACGCCCTGCACTACCACCGGGTGAACGTGGTGGCCGTGCAGAATGAACTGCGCAGCCAGCCTACTCCGGGCACCGACTCGCTGCTCACCCCACCCCTGGCAGCGGACCTGCCGGCCGTGGAAGCCGTCCAGCGCGAACTCGACAATAACATCCAGGGCATCCTGGGCTATGTGGTGCGCTGGATCGACCAGGGCGTCGGCTGCTCCAAGGTGCCCGATTTCCACGACATTGGATTGATGGAAGATCGCGCCACCCTGCGGATCTCCAGCCAGCATGTGGCCAACTGGCTCTATCACGGCGTATGCACCGCCGCTCAGGTGCGCAGCACGCTCGAGCGCATGGCGGCGGTGGTTGATTCCCAGAACGCCAGTGACAACGCCTACATGCCGATGGCGCCAAACCTGGCCGACAACCTGGCCTATGCGGCAGCCTGCGATCTCATTTTCAAGGGCCGTGAGCAACCCAATGGCTACACCGAATTCATCCTGCACAGCCGGCGGCGCGAATTGAAAGCGCGCCTGCACTGCGCTGCCTGAGTCCATTCAATTCAAGGAACCTGCCATGCTGACCCGCAAGACCCTGTCTCTCGCCGATGCCAAGACCGTTGCTGCCGCTGCTTCCGCCAAGGCGGTTGCAGAAGGCTGGAGCGTCGTCATCGCCATCCACGACAACGGTGGCAACCTGATCTATCTAGAACGCGCCGACGGCACGCAGCTGGGTTCGATCATCGTGGCCCAGGAAAAATCGCGCACCGCGCTGAACTTCAAGCGACCTACCAAGGCGCTGGAAGACTCTGTGCTCAGCGGCCGCGTGCACATGATGTCGCTGCCGGGGATCACCTCGGTCGAAGGCGGCGTGCCGCTGATTGTCGATGGCGAGATCGTGGGCAGCATCGGTGTGTCCGGTGTGCAGTCTGCCCAGGATGGCCAGGTGGCTGCTGCCGGCGCTGCGGCGCTCGTGTCTGCTTAAGGATCGCGCGGCCCGCGGACCTGCGCATCGCGCGCTTCAGTCCGCGCGATGACCACCAGCCAGGCAATCCCCGCTGCAAACAGGCTGATCAGCGCCAGGGCCACAAAGCCGAGTGGCCCGGCAAGGTGGAATGCCTCGTAGATGCCTATCGGCACACCCACCGCTGTGGTCGCAATCAGCAGTGGTTTGCCAATCCGCATGTGCAACACACTAGCCACTGCCCGCCTGCCAGGCAATATTGTTGAGTAAGGCCCGCGCCCCGGCGCACAATGTCACATAACTGGCAACAGACTGCCTGAAGGGGGACTCCACATGAGCGTCACGTTGAATCGCTTCGTCCGACTGGCCATCGCATTGAGCGCGGTGCCGCTTGCAGCGCCAGCCCAGACACCAGCAGCAGACGACGGCCTGCTGGAAGAAATCGTGGTCACGGCCCAGAAGCGCGAGGAATCGCTGCGCGATGTGCCGCTGTCGGTCGAAGCCGTGGGTGGCGACAAACTCGCCGACGCGGGCATCGTGCGGCTGGACGATCTCAAGGCCTATGTGCCCAATCTGCAGATGACCGAAACCGGCATTGCCAACAACATCTACATCCGCGGCATCGGCTCCGGACTCAACCAGGGATTCGAGCAGTCGGTCAGCATGTACATGGACGGCATCTATCGCGGCCGCGGCCATCAGTCACGCATGCCCTTTCTCGATCTGGCGCGTGTCGAAGTGCTGCGCGGGCCGCAGCCCATTTTGTTCGGCAAGAACGCGGTAGCCGGCGCCATCAACATGGTGGCCGCCCAGCCAACGAAGGAATTCGAGGCGCAAGCCCGCGGCTCCTACGATGTCGAGAATCACGAGACCATGGCCAACCTGGTGCTGTCAGGGCCGCTGTCCGACACGTTTGGTGGCCGTGTAGCGCTTTATCACCGCAATGCCGACGGCTACATCGAGAACGCCACGCTGGGCCGCAAGGAACCGCGCCGCAATGAAGTGGCCGGCCGCGTGATCCTGAGTGGCGATTTCAGCGATGCCCTGAATGTGTCGCTGCGTGTCGAAGGCGGCAAGTTCGACAGCGACGGGCGCCAGATCGAGATTTTCGGCGAGACCCCGATTCCGGTTGGCGCGGTCGCCGGACTGCGTTACAGCCAGGTGATCGGCGGACCGGTACCCGCACTGCCGCAGGGCCAGAACGCCACCGCCCGCAACAACGTGATCGACTACGTGCGCTCTTCCGGCGGTGATCGCAGCAACACCGACAGCTTCGAGACCGCGCTCACCGTCAACTACAGGATGGGCAACAGCACGCTGACCTCGATCACCGGCGTCAGCAAGTACAAGCTCGACGAACTCTGCGATTGCGACTTCACCGGCGCCACCATCTTCAATGCCGGGATCCAGGAAGACTACAAGCAGTACAGCCAGGAAATTCGCCTGGCATCCGACACCGGCGGAGACTCTTCGTGGATCGGCGGCCTGTTCCTGCAGCGTTATGAACTGGACGAAGGGGACTACCTCTTCGTCCCCAGCACGAGCCTGGTGCCTGCCGTGCTGCCAGCCACGCTCGGACAGCAGTTTTATGGTGCTTTCCTGCAGGGCAGCCCCATACCGTGCAATTCAGTGGCCAGCTGCAATGCACTGGGTGTGGCAGCTGCGGGTCTGCTGCGTAACGCGGCCAATCCGCGCGTGTTCCAGCAGGACAGTTCGCTGGCTTCGGCATTCCTGCAGGGCACCTGGAACCTGAACGAGAAATGGAGCATGACGGCTGGTGGCCGGCTCAGCTACGAATCCAAGAAAGGCTCGCGCGTCACCACGCTTACCAACGGCCTGGGCGGACCGGCCATTACTTCGCCGCTGGCGCCGCTGGTGTTCGAGCCCGTACTGGGCATCGTGCCGCATTCCGAGAGCGGCAAGCGCACCGAAACCAACTTTTCGCCGATGCTGAACGTGCAATACCAGGTATCGGACGACGCCATGGCCTATCTGTCGGCATCGCGCGGCTACAAATCGGGAGGCTTTGACGCCCGATCGAACAAGCCCGTGTCACGGGGCGGTACATTCGAATTCGAGGATGAGCGGGCCACCACCTATGAATTCGGCGTCAAGTCCGGCATCGGCGGTCGTGCCGAAATCAGCGCAGCAGCCTTCTTCACCGACTACAAGGATCTGCAGACCAGCGCCTTCGACGGCGCCATCGGCTTCAATGTGGGCAATGGCAGCGCCCAGATCCGCGGCATCGAGCTTGAGGGTCGCTGGCGCCCGGTGCGTTCATTCCTGCTCACCGGCTCACTGGCGGTGCTTGATTTCGATTGGACGCGTTACAAGGGCCAGTGCTACTACGACCGGTTGCTCGCAGCGCCCACTATCGCCAACTGCGACTATGCCGGTCGTACCAACCAGCTGGCACCGAACTTCACCGGTTACGTAAGCGCGGAATATTCCTGGCCGATTGGCGATCGCTTCACGCTCAGGACCACGGCGGACCTTGTGCACTCCAGCAGCTATCTGCAATCCCTGAATCTTGACCCGGTGGCCTCACAGGAGGCGTATTCAAAGCTGAACGCGCGAATTGCCCTGGGTGGCAATGATGGTCACTGGGAACTGGCCTTGGTGGGTCGCAATCTCACTGACAAGACGACGGTCAGTTACGCCGGCGACACGCCGCTGGCATTCCGGCTGTTCCGCGCCCGCAGCTACTATGGTTTCGTGGATCCGCCACGCAGCATCGCCATCGAGGCGCGACTGAAATTCTGAACGGCTAACGCGCGGTGTCAGGGTTGCAGCAGCACCCTGGCGCCCGTGTCATCGTCCGCGAACTCGGTATCACTGACGCGGTTGAGCCGCTCGCCGGTCCGCAGGTCATAGCGGCGGTTCACGACAACAGGTTCACCCAGTGAGCCATCAGCAAGGTCCGGACGTTCGAAGGTGATCCGTTCCAGGATCTCGCAGCGCTTGCCTGCGTCGTTGACGGCCGGATAGCGGACGATTTCTTCGCTGTATTTCTTCATGAAGCGCGGCCGGCCTACAGGATGCTCCTAGGGCGACGCTATCTGTATCGCCCGGGCCAAGCAACAGTGGCCGGCCAGAACAGCCGGAATTCCTGTTGTACCCCCGCGCCGCGCACGTTAAGTTTCTCATCGGCAAGAATATCCAGAGAACAAATGCATGAACACGCACAAACTGAGCCTCTTGTGGAGCATCGCGGCTGCCTCGACGATTCCTGCCTGCGCGTTTGCGTCTGATCGCTCGCATCGCTGTGCGGAACTGGTCGACGATGCGCGGCGACTGGCCTGCTACGACGCGGAATACGGGAAGCCGGGCAAAGGTGCCGCCGCGGGCGCCCCCGCGACGCTCGCTCCGGTGGTCCAACCACCGACCGATGCCCGCCTCGCCCAGGACAACAAGCTAAAGGCGCCCAAGAGCGTTTCGGTAACTGCAACAGCGTCGATCACGGGTTTGAGCTCGCTGCTCGACGGCCGTTTCAAGGCAACCCTGGACAGTGGCGAAGTCTGGACACAACTGGAGCCGGACAAGGCCGTTGTGCTCGCTGTCGGCGACAAAGTCACGATCAAGAAGGCCTTGCTGGGATCGTTTCTGCTGACTACACCGGGCGGCGTCGCCACGCGTGTGAAGCGGGTTCAATAGCAGGACTCTGCACAATGATTCGCACCGTCAGTTCGCTCGTCCGCGCGTCCACATGCATCGCCATGCTGTTGATTGGCTGCCAGTCCATGGCGGGGCCGGTTCATGCGCTTTTCGGGCGCGAAATCCTTGGCATACCGTGGACTGCGACCAGGACCGAGCTTGTCATGGCGCTGCCCGGCGGCACATGGACCGGTCCTCGCGCGCGGACCTATACGGTGATGGAAGGCAGCACGGTGTTCGGCATCCGGCGCACAGCAAGACAGAGCATTGTTGTAGCGATGAACGAAGCTGGCAAGATGGCCTCGGTGGCGATAAAGTTTCCGAATGGCACTGGAACCCATCTCGATCTGCTTGAAAACCTGACCCATTATCTGGGTGAGCCGGCAGGCGCAGACACGACGGTGACCCGTGATTCCGCCGGCAGGGCGAATGTCCGTACCACATGGGAAGATGGCGGACTTCAGGTCACGCTGGTGCATTCCATCGTCACTGCCACTTTCACCAGCAACGAAGTCATCATCAGCAGAACATCGACGTTGCCGTAGCTGGCTTCGCCATCCAGCGCAGCGCTGGCCGATGCGCGTGGCTTTGCGGGTCATCGCGTGAGAGTCCGCGAATTGGCCGCTGGCCCAGAATCAGGATCCCCCAAAAAAAAACCCGGCGCGTCAGCGGCCGGGTACCTACGAGGGGGTGTTGTCGGCGTAGACGGGAGGATTTCGAAACTTCAGCTCCGGTGTTGAACGTAGCGTGTACGCCAATGGCATTTCGTAGGCGCACGCCGATTGGGGGTGTAGGACGGTCGCCCAAAGCCAGAAGGCCGATGCTAGTTCCTCTGAGTTACTGTCGCTCATTGCACACGGATTCAAGATCTTCCCTGACCGCCTGGATCGCGCGGATTGCAATGGCGAGACCATCGCTGCTTGCGGCGTCGTGCGCGCGGGTGATAGCGACGGTCTGCAGTAGCCCTGCGATATTCTGCAAGCGGTCGCGCAGATCAATGCAGTGCGGGAGCCAGGATCGGTCTGAGGAACCTGGCAACGATCGAAACACTTTGCGGCATCCGAATGCTATGCCGCATAACGAAAAAAGGCCGGTAACCTGCGTTAGCAGGCCCGGCCCAGTGGAATCAAGCGTGGTCAATTTACGACTGATCGCGGCGCACTGCTACGTCATTTCACACAGGCAGGACAAAATCATTGCAGTTATGGGTGCAAGAAGCGCCTGGCCGGACATACAGCCCCTCTTCGTTCCTGCTGGCACCGCGCGCCCAGTGCGTAAACAGCGCTAACAGGTTCACAAGCCAAGTCCCAGACCCAGCACCAGCGCGTGTGGTCCGCGTCGAAGTCAGGTCACTCCTACAGCGGAAGGCGGGCGCTGCAGCTGTCGCCATACCGACCCGCACGACAACATCGTCGCTGCGCCAAGGAGCCTCAACATGCGTCAGGTGCTCGCCTGTACTTTGCGAAACTGGTTTGCCGACGACGCTTCCACCACCGGCGCCGCCCTTGCCTTCTACTGCGCGTTTTCATTGGCGCCGCTGCTGATCATCATCCTGGCAGTGGCCGGCTGGATCGTGGGTGAAGCGTCGGCCTTCGGCTTCCTGCATACCCAGCTCACGCTGCTGTTTGGTCATCAGACCGCAAAGCTCGTAATCGACGCCGTGCGGAACGCGCAGCGAACCGAAGGTATTGTCGCAGCGTTTATCAGCGTTGCCACCCTGCTTATCGGCGCAACCACTGTGCTGGCCGCGCTCGATCAGGCGCTGGAGAAGATTCTGGGAGGCACGACGCGCAAGTTGTCCAGCGTTCACCACTGGGTACGCCGCCGCGTGATTTCGTTCGGCTTCATCCTGACCTTGAGTTTCCTGCTGCTCATCTCCCTGACCATTTCCACCGTCATCGCAGGACTGCGTTCCTGGCTCACGCAACGCTATACGCCATTGCTGGGATTGATTGGAATCCTGGATCTGCTGATTTCGATCGGCCTGATGACTTCCTTGTTTGCGCTGATCTATCGCTACGTGCCCGCGCAGCGACTGCGCTGGAAGCTGGTGATCAGCGGCGGCCTGCTCACCGCCATTCTTTTCTGCATCGGCAAGTGGGCGATCGGCGTCTATCTCGCAAAGTCCACGCTGCCCACAGCATTCGGCGCAGCAGCTTCATTTGCCGCGCTGTTGCTGTGGCTTTACTACACCGCGCAGATTTTCCTGCTTGGCGCTGAATTCACAGCCTGTCTAGCTGGCCTGCGCAAGCAGCAGCCATCGCCGGAGTAGGACCGTGCAATACCTCCTCTGGCTGCAGTGGCCCGCCACGGCCGTAACGGTGCTGGCCAGCTGGTTTGTCGCCTCGGACAGCCGGCGCCGCAGGGAACTCGGCTTCTGGCTTTTCCTGCTCAGCAATGCCCTGTGGGTGGCCTGGGGGTGGCAGGAAGAGGCCTATGCGCTGGTAACCATGCAGTTCTGCCTGGCCTTCATGAACATCAGGGGCTGGCGCAAGAACTCCCCCTGATCATCAGTTCAGCAACGCGTCTGGCGCCCCATGGTGGAGTTGCAGCAATTCCAGGGCATCGCGCATCTGGTCATCGGACGGCTCGGCAATCCCGCGTGCTGCAAAAACCCCCCGCATGAAACCCAGGTCGTAGTCGCTCAGATCCATCTGTTCGTCTGTATCGGCGGTCATCGGAGGCTCCTGGCGATCAATGCCGCCTAGATTATCAGCGGCCTGCGGCAAAACTGGACTTGACTACCTTATACTGTATGGACGTACAGTACCGATCCTGGACCTCCACCACGACCCAGGACCGCACATGCCCTACGCCGCCACTGCCGACAGCACCGAACGGTACCTTCAGCTCCTTGCCGAATCGCAGCAGCGCGAGGCTCAGCTCGAAGCCGAATATCTCAGTGGCCGCGCCACTGCCCTGCAGCTGCAGGAACTGGAGCAGGTGCGCCTGCTGATCGAGGATTGCCAGGAAGCGCTCGATCTCAGGGGTTACTTCAATCCGTCGTAGCAATGCAGCGTCGATGACATGAAGGCGCAGATCGCGCGCCTCGCGCGTCTTCGCTGTGCGTCGCACATCCTCGATCACTCGTACGCGACCAAGAGCGATACAGCCATCTACACTCTCTCCGATCCCAGGGACCTGCAACTGGTGCGGTATGTCGGCCAGACGCAAGCGCCCCGCTCGCGCTATCTGCAGCACGTCAGTGCCGCGAACCTGTGGATGCCCGACGAATTGCCATGGTGGATCAAGTCGCCGCGGACCAGGCCTCTGTATCACTGGATCCGGGAACTCTATCGGGATGAATACCGGCTGCCCGTCATGGTGGTCATCGCGTGGACTGCCGCGCGGCAGGCGCTGGCTGAGGAGCGCAATCAGATCGGTGCGTATCTGGTGCGGGGGTTGCCGCTGCTCAATCGGGAGGCCGAGCCATCGAAGCAGAAGCCGAGATCCAGGCGAGCCCCCAAATCCATGGGTAGGAAACGTCCTGCACCGCGATCAGGCATTGGGTAGTCGTCGGGTAAGCCTTCAATGCGCATCATCAGGTTGCGGTGAATGAACCTCGAACGAGAATTCTTCACATGCACGCCGAGCCCGATCAGGAAACCCATGCTTGATCGGGCTCGGCCCATGCAGCGGCAACCCGACACGCAAATGGCGAGGTTTTATGAAGGCAGCGAAGGGCTGGTTGGCGGGGCTCGTCTCGATCGTGACTGTGTCGGTTGCTTCGGCGGCAGGCTGGCGCACGACCGATGAAGGCATCTGGGATGACGCCTGGCTCGCAGGCTACGGCGCATGGCTGCCGCTTGTGTTGGCACTGCTGGTGTACCTGGTCGTGTGGCTCGGCAGGAAACAGAAGCAGAGAAAGCGGCGCTAGTCGTCGCTGGCGCAAATGCGCATCGTAGGAAACATCCGTCGTTCAATGCAGCGATTTCCCTCTACGTTGCAAGCGGCATTACAGGCAACCTTACATCGCCGCGGATGAATCTTTTTTTGAACCGTTCGCCGGCACGCCGAGCCCGATCGAGCACGCCCTAAGCCTGATCGGGCTCGGCCCTTGTTAACCGGAGATCACTGCGATGAAAAAGTGGAACCCCAGCACGCAGGTTGAATTTGGCGACTCCCCCCGCTGGGTACGCAGATGGCGGGAAGCGCTCGGCAATGCATCCCGGATGCTGGATCAGGTCTGGGACCGTTCGTCGGACCAATCTGGTTTCGCCAAGGCGGGCGCGTTCCTGCGGCACGCGGAATTGCCGATGGGCGGTTCGTGCGGCGGAACAACGCCAGCCCACTGAGCCTTGGGCAACGCCAGGCGTCGTCGCGGTGGCGCTCCCCATCTGTGCTGTGCCAGGCTGGCGCAGGGATCAATGGTTGCGGCGGGATTTGCCGATGCAGATGCATCGGGCGGTGCGGGCCGTGCTCTTCGCAGCGCTGGGAGCACTTGCCATTGCTTGCACCGCCGCGCAGTCGCGCACCAACACTGCCGCCATGAAACCGGTCGTCAGATGTGAAGAGACAACGGGCTCAAAGGTCCGGCGCGCGAAAGCCAGTGAATGCGGGCAGTCGGTGCGCGCCTACGGCACAGTTACCGGGAAGAGATGGAGCGTGGCTCCACCGAGTACGGCTTTCGCGATGGCAGCAAGTAGCCGCGCAACGTACGCGAGGAAGCAGATTCGAAGTGCTCGGGGCGAGGGGATTTGACCCTCCGACACCTTGCACCCCATGGCTTTTCCCGCCCGCAAAGACACTGGGGCTAAAGCCGACCCGCTCCGGTCCGAAATCCTCGTACAACGGCTACCGGCTTGATCATTTATTAATTAACTCGTAAATTAATACTTATGACAACCAGGAAGGCGGCCAGTCCAGCACGCCACACCCGCCCCAAGGCGAAGGCCCGACGACCAAAAGCGGCCCCTGCGGCGAAGCGTGCCGCCGGCCGTCCCCGCCTCGATGGCCCCGACCAGCGCGCGTTGCTCATCGATGCCGCACTCGCCTGCTATGTGCGCCAGGGCATCAGCAGCACCTCGATCCGCGACATCGCCACCGCGGCCGGCGTCACGCCGGCTCTGGTGCATTACTACTTCGGCGATGCGCGCAAGCTGCTCGATCACGTGGTCGACGAGCGCCTGATGAAGGTGTTTGAACTCGTGCGCGAGCCCATGTTCAGCGCCAGGACCGATGACATCGGCGCGCTCATCACCGGCTTCGTCAACGCGGTGTCGCGCGCCATTGAGATCTACCCCTGGTGGCCGGCGCTGTGGGTGCGCGAGGTGATCAGCGAGGGCGGTTCGCTGCGCGACCTGCTGGTAACCCGCATTGCGCCGCAATTCATCCGCGGCATCGCGCAACGTTTCGCGGCAGCGCAGGCCCGCGGCCAGATCAATGGCGGGCTGGATCCACGCCTGCTGATCGTGACGCTGGTCGGGCTCACGTTGTTCCCCGCTGCTGGCGCCCCGATCTGGCGCCGCATCTTCGATGCCAGCGATCTGACGATGGAGAGCGTGCGAACGCACGCGCTGGCACTGCTGGCGCGCGGCCTGGAGGTGAAGTCATGAAGCGTTTCTCGTGGTTGTTCCTGCCGTTGTTCTTGTCGGCATGCGGCGAGCCCTCGCCGCGCGCCCTTGGCACGCTGGAGTGGGATCGCCTGACGTTGCCGGCACCGGCGGCTGAGCGGATCACCGCCATCGAAGTGCGCGAAGGCCAGGCCGTGCACAGCGGTGATGTGCTGGTTCGTCTGGAAGCCAGCAGCACACAGTCGCAGCTCGCCGCCGCCACTGCGCAGCAACGTCGCAGCGATGCGGCCCTGGCCGAGCTCAAGGCCGGTCCGCGCCGCGAGGAAATTGCCCGTGCCCGTGCCCTGCTTGCTGCGGCCGACGCGCAGCGCGTGGATGCCCGCGCGCAGTACCAGCGCATGGCGCTACTCGTGAAGCAGAAGCTCGTGGCGCAGGCCGAAGTCGATCGCACGCGCGCGGCCGCGGACAACGCCGAGGCCCAGGTCAGCGCCGCACGCGAAGCATTGCTGGAACTGCAACGCGGTACACGCGTGGAGCAGATCGCACAGGGCGAGGCGTCTGCGCAGGCTGCGGTCGCGCAGACCACAGCCCAGCGCGTGCTGTTCGACAAGCTCACGCTGGTTGCGCCACGCGATGGCGTCATCGACAACCTGCCCTACCGGCTCGGTGATCAGGCGCCGATCGGCTCATCGCTGGTGGTGATGCTGGCAGGCAGCGCACCCTACGCCCGGGTCTACGTACCCGAGTCGCTGCGCCAGAACGTACAGGTCGGTCACACCGCGCAGGTTCACGTGGAAGGCAGCAAGCAGGTATGGTCAGGCACCGTGCGCATGATCCGCAGCGATCCCACCTTTACGCCCTATTACGCACTCACCGGGCAGGATGTATCGCGCCTGAGTTACCTCGCCGAGGTGCAGCTCACAGCTGAAGCGAACCAATTGCCGGCCGGTCTGCCGCTCTGGGTGGAGTTCACGCCGTGAACGCCGCGGCCGATGATCTCGCCATCCGCGCCCGCGGCCTGGTCAAGCGCTTCGGCCAGCTGACGGCCGTGGACCATATCGACCTCAGTGTGCCGCGCGCCAATGTGTATGGCTTTCTCGGACCCAATGGCTCGGGCAAGTCCACCACCATCCGCATGCTGTGCGGTCTGCTCACGCCCACCGAGGGTGACATCGAAGTTCTGGGGCTGAAGATCCCGACGCAGGCCGAGGAATTGCGGCTGCGCATCGGCTACATGACGCAGAAGTTCTCGCTGTTCGAGGATCTCACCGTGCGCGAGAACCTGGAATTCCTCGCCGCGGTGCTCGGCGTGCCGAAGGCGGATACGCGCCGGCGCATCGAAGAGCTGCTCATGCAGTACAACTTCGCCGACCGCCAGCAGCAGCTGGCCGGTACGCTGAGCGGTGGCCAGAAGCAGCGCCTCGCGCTGGCCGGCGCGGTGATCCACAAACCCGAACTGCTGTTCCTGGATGAGCCGACCAGCGCCGTGGATCCGGAGTCGCGCCGCGATTTCTGGGAAAAGCTGTTCGACCTTGCCGATGCGGGCACCACGCTGCTGGTCTCGACCCACTACATGGACGAGGCAGAGCGCTGTCATCGAATCGCCATCCTCGATCACGGCCAGCTGGTCGCCAATGGCACTCCGGCGCAACTCACCGGCGCACTGGCCGGACGCAGTCTCGTGGTACACGCCGCGCAACCACGGCGCGCGCAGCGGGTGCTCACCGCCGTGCCGGGCGTACTCAGCGTCGCGCAGATCGGCAACGCCCTGCGCGTGCTCTGCAATGACGGCGATGCCGCCAGCGAGCGCATTCGCGGGGCGCTGCAGCAGTCAGGCATGGACGCAGAAGTTGCGACGGGCACGCCGAACCTCGAGGATGTCTTCGTGTCCTCCACTGGTGAACACGGCGCGGCCGCCGCGCAGCGTGCCGCGTGAACTGGCGCCGCCTTCATGCAGTGATGCTGAAGGAAGTGCGGCAGTTGCGGCGCGACCGCATCACGCTTGCCATGATCCTCGGTATTCCCGTGATGCAGCTGATCCTGTTCGGCTATGCCATCAACCTGAACCTGCGCGGCCTGTCTGCGGGCGTCGCCGATGCTGCCAACACCGCAGGCTCCCGGGCGGTGATCATGGATATGGTCGCCTCGGGCGTCATCACCCCAACCCTGGCCGCGACTTCTGCACAACAACTGCAGGACGCCCTGCGTCGTGGCGAGATCAGCGTGGGCATCGTGGTCCCAGCAGATTTCGAAGCGCGCCGCTTCGATGGCCGCGAAGCCGTGCAGGTGCTGGTGGATGGCAGCGACACCGTGGTTCAGAGCGCGGCGGTGCAGCTGGCACGGATGCCACTGGATTCCCGACCGCTGGCCACCGGGCGCAGCGCCGGCCCACCCACAACGCCCATCAGCGTAGTGAGCTTCTACAATCCGCAGCGCCGCTCGGCAATCAATATCGTGCCCGGCCTGATCGGCGTGATCCTGACCATGACCATGGTGTTGTTCACCGGCGTTGCAATCGTGCGCGAGCGCGAGCGCGGCAACATGGAATTGCTCATCGCCACACCGATCAGCCGGGCTGAGCTGATGGTGGGCAAGGTGGCGCCCTATGTAATGATCGGCATTCTGCAGACCACGGTGGTGCTGGCACTGGGCACGTTGATCTTCGGCGTGCCGATCGCAGGAAGTCTGCTGGATGTCTATGCGGCGGCGATGCTGCTCATCATCGCGAACCTTTCACTGGGCCTGCTGATCTCGACACGCGCCCAGTCCCAGTTCCAGGCCATGCAGATGACCTTCTTCGTGTTCCTGCCATCCATCCTGCTGTCGGGCTTCATGTTCCCGTTCGCCGGCATGCCGGTGGTGGCGCAGTGGATTTCGGAAGTGCTGCCGCTGACGCATTTCCTGCGCCTGATCCGCGGCATCATGCTCAGAGGGGCTTCGCTGCCCGAGCTCTGGCCCGACGCGCTGGCCCTGGTGACATTCATCGCCGTGATGATGACGGCTGCAATCCTGCGCTTTCACAAGCGGCTGGACTGAACCGGCGGCCTCTCCCAGCCGGCTATCGGTTACAGGAACGTAAGGTGGAGGTCGGAGGGCGGCGTTTCGGGTAACATTGCACCTCGCCGCAACCCCGCCGTGCAACCTAAGACCAGGCCTCCGTGAACGTCGATACGCTGCACGATTCGCTGACTGTCAGCTTCCATTCCATGGCCACCGAGGCCGCCGCCCGGCTGCCTGGCCTCGCGGTGGCGTTGCTGTTGATCATCGTCGGATATGTCGTAGCGCGCGTGTGCCGTGCGGCTATGCGCCGACTCCTGGACTCGGTACAGAGATCCATCGCCCGACGCAGCGGCCGTACCGAGACAGACACGGCCGGCGCCGAGCGCGTGTCGGCACGGGTGCTGAGCGGCGTTGTGTTCTGGGCGGTGATCCTGCTGTTTGCCTCCACGGCCACGCAGATCATTGGTCTTGACCTGTTCACCAAATGGATCAGCGACATCGTCCGGCACATACCGGGTGTCATGGCTGGCCTCATCATCATCGCCGCCGGCTTCGTGGCCTCGGGCTTCGTGGGAGACCTGGTCCGGTCGGGCGCACGCAAGCTGCGCGATTCACAGCAGGTCGCGCTGGCGCGGCTGGCGCAGACCGCCGTACTGGTGGTGGCGCTGCTGATGGGCGCCGACCAGATCGGCCTCAAAGTGACCTGGGTCGCGGTACTGGTGGCAATCACCCTGGGCGTTACGCTGGGTGGTGCCGCACTGGCCGTCAGCTTCGGGTCCAAGCATTTCATTGCCAACGCCATTGGCGCGCATTACATGCGTCAGTCCTTCCGCGTCGGCGAGAAGGTGCGGCTGCAGGGTTTCGAGGGGCGCATCATCGACATCAACGCCACATCCATCGTGCTGGAGACGGCCACGGGGCGCGTGAACATCCCGGCGGGCGCGTACAGCACAGCTGCCATTGAACTGTTGAGCGATGAGCGAAGCGAAACCGTCTGACACGCTGGCCTACGCATTCCTGCGCGCACATCCGGAGGATGCGGCACGCGTGCTGGAAAGCTGTCCGCCCGCCGATGTGGTGGCGCTGATGCAGGATCTGCCGGCGCGTGTCACCGCTTCGGTGCTGCAGATGCTGCGACCTTCGCTGGCAGCGGCGGTGCTGCATGGCGTAGACCTGAATCGCGGCGCCGTGCTGGTGGCATTGCTGGAAACCAGCATGGCGGCGCGCGTGTTGCGTCAAGTCACCGAAAAGCGACGGATCGCATTGCTGGCGCGACTGCGCACATCCAAAGGGGTGGCACTGCGCCTTATCCTGGCGGTTCCCGACGACAGCATCGGCGCATGGGTCGATGCCGATTGCCTGACGCTGACCGGCGAAGTCACCGCCGCTGCGGCGCGTGCCCGTGCGGCGGCCGCCAGCGGCAACACTGAACGCATCGTGCTGCTCGATGCCGAACGGCGGCCGCTCTCCTGGATCCTGTTGCCCGATCTGCTGCGGGCTGCGCCCGAGACGCCGGTATCCGCACTGGCCGTGCCGATCCCCGCGATGCTGGTGGCAGCCATGCCCTTGTCGGCCGGCTTGCTGCACATGGCCTGGCGTACCAGCTCCGTGCTGCCGGTTACCACGCGGCTCGGCACCTTCATCGGCCTGCTCCGTCATGAACGATTGCAGCAGATCCACGATCAGGATCGCGCCAGCCGCGGGCCGACGATGAGTTCATTCGGCGGCGTGATCGCTTACGGATACTGGCAGACCATCACTGGCGTCATGCGCGGTGGCCTGTCGCTGCTGCCACCGGTGCGCACGCTGTCTGAGATTCCCGATGAGCGCTGAACTGACCGCCGCCGCCCTGCTGAACGAGCGCTTTTTCACCGACTATCCGCTTGAGGCGGCCCGTGCACTGGAAGCATTGCCGACGACCGCCATCGTTGCAGCCATGCTTGCACGGTCGCCGGTTGCACGCTCGCGCACCTGGCAGGCGCTGTCAGCAGACCGCGCAGCCGACGTACTGGAGGCGCTCTCCGTCGATGCCGCCCAGCAGTTGCTTGCCATCGACACCCACGCCGCCATCGCCGCCCTTGCGCATCTGGCGCTACCGAAACGCGAGACTCTGCTTGCAGCGCTGCACGTAGACGTTGCCACGGAGCTGCGTGCGCAGATGCAGTACGGCCCGGATACGGCAGGCTCGCTGATGGATCCACGTGTCGGTGCACTCAGCGCGCAACTCACCGTGGGCGAAGCGATCGAGCGGTTGCGCAGCCTGCGGCAGCGCGGCCTGCGAGAATTGTTCGTGGTTGATGACCAGATGCAGCTGGCAGGCATGGTCGAGACCGAGGATCTTGCACTTTCTGGCCGCGAGCGGCCGATCCGCGAGATCACGCGCCACATTGCGACCGTAGTGCGCGCTACCGATCCGGTAGCGCGTGTTGCCCAGGTGCTGCAGGCGCAGCCAATGAGTGCGCTGCCGGTGGTTGGCGATTCGGGACGATTCCTTGGCGTCATCCGGCAGCTGTCCTTGTTGACCGCCACGCAACGCGCAAGCGGCAAACGCTGGTTCCGTTAGGGGACGGCGCCGCGAGGCAAAGCAATTTTGATTGCTCTGCAGCGGGTCACTGGTCCGTTGCCGTGCTGGCGACAGCAGGTGGTGATGTTTCATGCCGTCGCGACTTGAATCGCCAACCATTCGGCGTCCTGACGTAGACGTCGTGGTACAGCCCTACCTGTCCGGCGATCTCTTCCCGCATGTACTTGCCATCGCGCGGTGGATAGATTGCATAGGCCCTGCCGTGCGCGCCCTCGACGGAAGCTTCGATCACCAGGTTCGCGGCGACGTGGGCGAGATAGGACCGGGGCGCGGCCAGCAACGCCTTGCAATCGGGCCCGCCAGCCACCGCCAGCAACATTTCCGCGCCCTGGAATACCCGCAGCTTGCCCCCTTCGTCGATGATGTATTGGCCGTCATCTGTAAAAAGCTCCGCAAAATCGCGGCCACCATTGCCGCAGTAGTCGAGCGCGAAGTTCAGGCGATTCACAAGTTGCTGGATCTGCACGTAGTCCAGTGCGGTCAACGGCCTGGGGGTCCGCGCCTGTGCGGCAGGCTGCAATGCGAGGCCTGCGCCCAGGCAAACGATCGCCGCCAGGTGCAATACCCTGTTCCCCAGTGTTCTCATGACGCTCTCCCCCGAATCGGCGCTGCCGGTGTTCCACTGTCGCATCCGCGCCGTTAGAGTGCCAGTCAAACAAGGCCCGCAAGGCGCCGGGGAGTGCACGATGTCTCGCATGCCAAGTCTGCTGTGGTTTGCTGTGGCCGCAACGGCCATGCTCGCGTCCTGCACCGCTGCCAAGCCCGAGCCCAGCACGGGCCGTGACGCCCCCGACCCGCCACAGGCGCCGTCAATCGTGGGCTCCGAAGGCAAGGGCATGTATGCAGGCGCAGGCATTCCCAAGGACAACGCGCCCATCTTTGCCGCGCGCGACGGCGCCGTACCGGCCGGCGTACAGCCACTGGCCAGAGACATCTTCACCTCCCGGGATTTCTATCTCGACCGCGCGCTCTGGTCCGATCCTCGCTATTACCGCTGCAATTCGCCCGTGGGCCTGGAACAGATCTGGGGCGCCTATGAAGTGCCGCTGATCGGCAAGGATCCGCCGCGCACCGCGGCATGGGGCTACTGCAATCGCGACTATCCACGCGCCAGCATCGTGAGCCCCTATCGCTTCCGCAAGGCAGGAGAGCATTACCGAGCGCTGCTCGCAGAGGCGCGACGTCATGGTGGGCCGACCACACCGGCAGATGCCTCGCTGCTGGCCCTGAGCGGCCAATACCAGCGCGACAAGACCAAGACCGCAACGTGGTACTACGGCGCGGCACTGCAGATTCCCACCTACCTTTCACTGCTGACCCCTGAGTACCAGCAGCGTTTCGTGCAGCAGATGTACCATTACGCCGCCAGCAATGCGCCGCAGTGGCCCGGCCAGTACTGCTGGCCGGACGGCTTCATGCGCCGCTTTGCGCAGTACGGAGGCAACCGTATCAACTTCGTGGTCGCGCCGGATCTTGTGCTCGACATGCGCAATTCGGCCAAGACGCTGGTCACCCAGATCCATATCGGACGGCAGTTCGACGAGTCGGAAGCGATCCCTCGGCTGGGCGCCGCCGTGCCGCAGTGGTTCGGTGAGTCCATTGGCTTCTGGGACGGCGAAGCGCTGATCAGCTGGACCTCGAACATCCAGGGCTGGATTTCGCACGGTGGCGCCGAGTACAGCAACGGGCTCCAGTCCATCGAAATCTACACGCCGCGCAAGGATGCTGCCGGCAAGCTCTTGGGCATGCGGCACGAAACGGTGTTGTACGACGCAGAGTCGCTGGTTGATCCGGTGCGGATCGTGCAGAACTGGGATCGACTCGGGCGACTGAACGAGAATGATCCGCTGACGATGATGGAATGCATCCCGCATATGTTCCCCATCAAGGGAGTAGCCACGCCGAAGTCGCCGGGCACCACCTTCGACTACGACATGCTCGATATGTACGGACGTCCGTGGGCACAGATCTGGGAGCGCTATTACGAGCAGGGCATGCAGCGGCCAGCCGAGAAGGATGTTTTCTCGTATCCCGGGACGGGCGCAAAGGGGCCCTGATCGGGAGCTCCTTGGGCGCAATCGATTAGACCAGATTGACGAGCGCCATCATCCGGGAGGGCTCCCCCGCAGGCCGACCATGGCGAACTTGACGTGTGACAACTGTACGGCTGTACAGTACCGGTTGATCTGGAATTCACCCATGGTTCGCCGCCGCTTTCAATACGACTGCCTAGCCACGACGCACGAACCGCGCTGGCTGAAAGTCTTTGACCGATGCCACTTCGAGCTCACATCGTGCAGGCTTGAGCCGGGTACGGATTTACGCGGGGAGCTGCGCGCGGTCGCCACGCGGTAGACGGGTGGACCATCGAGGGCCAGGGTGCCGAACATTGGTCTGGCAACTTCTTCATGAATCGACCCGGTGACCGCTGGTTCGTAGCGATCCTGCCGAGTGAGAAGCCGTCAACGGTCCCGGTCTCTCAGCATTTCTAAAATTGTTGGCGCGGGGTGGGTGGGAGTCAGTCGGTCAATGCGGCAACTGCCTCGACTTGGATCAGCATCTACGGCAGCGCGAGGCAGGGAACCGGAACCTGCCCCGCCAGAATCGTTTGGACCTGGCGGCAGACCTGCTGGCCGTGAAGTAAAGTACCCGCATGGAGAACGAAGCCACCGGGCAATGCGCCCAGCCGCTGACCGTGCTGTACGACGGTGGGTGCCCCCTGTGCCGACGCGAGATCGGCATCTATCGAAACCTGTCCCCGACCGAAGCGGTATGTTTTGCGGATGTCAGTAGCACCGACTTGCCATTGCCGCGCGGGCTCACCAGAGAGCAATTGCTGGCGCGATTTCACGTGCGCGGCAGTGATGGCCAGTTGCACAGTGGAGCGCGGGCGTTTCTGGCACTGTGGGCCGTACTCCCGGGCTGGCGCTGGCTGGCTCTTTTTGGCCGCGTCCCCGGTGTTGTGTGGGTGATGGAGCAGGCCTATCGGAACTTTCTGCGCTGGCGGCCAGCACTGCAGCGCTGGATGCGTCGTATCGAAGAGCGGGGCAAGGGCACATGAATTCACGATCCAGCAGGCAACTGAGCCCGAAAAAGCTTCTGCAGTCGAAGTGGACCGCGGTTGAGCCACGTAAGCGGGAGAAGCACTTTCTCGTTGTCCAGATTGTCGAGCCTGCGTTTACTGGCGCACCGATCGAACATGTCGAGATCGAGGCTGTCCACTCGAAGCGAACAGCCGTCATCGACTGGCGAGAACTGGCCGACGCAAAGCGCTGGCACCAGGGCTGGCTCTAGGGCATCGCAGCCACCAGGCCTCAGCAACCAGCACTGCAGTTGCGAGCAGGATGGGAAGCAGATCAAGTCGCACGCCCAGCGCCGGGCATAGCGGCGCTATGCTTGCCAAGAAGGACACCTGTCCGGGCAGGCCGACAGCCGCAGGAAGACTTCTTCAACGCGACCGCACTTGAGGTACACCTCGAACTCTTCCTCCACGAAATCCGGCAACGGGCGGCCCTGGGCGCCACGCCAAGCCAGTCTCGACTGCTACATGAAAATCGCGTATTTGCACTGATCAAGTAACAAATCCGACCATCCGGGCGTACTGGTCTTTACGGAACCTGGGGATAGTTTGCAGCGCGAAATGCAATGCGCCGCCTGGATGCGGCAGGACATCGACGGTGACTAGGCCGCTTATCGCCGGCTCCTGGAAGTGCTGGGGGCTGGCGTGAGCGCCACTGTCACACAGCGTTGCCATCAGTTCGGCATCGGTAACAGTGACGTGGAGGATGTGGTGCAGGAAACTCTGCTGGCGCTGCACCTTAAACGGCACACCTGGGATTGTCGGAAGCGCCTCCGGCCATGGGTTGCCGACATCACGCGCATTCGCGGCAACCCGTCATGAATACCCGGCACCTGATCACCGCACTCGTGGCAGATCACAGAGTCTCCCCTGCGCCTGCAACCGCACTGGCGCGGTGGGTGATTCCAGCCGTCGTGCTCGCCAGCGTGGCCCTGCTCGCGACCGCCGGCCTCCGTCAGGATCTCGCCCTGGTGGCCGCGACACCTCGGGTGCTCTTCAAGTGGCTGCTGGCAGGCGCACTGGTCCTTTCGTCCGTCGGCGCGTTGCTGCGCCTGGCGCGACCCGGCATGAATCTGGGGAGATGGTCGATCGCCTTGTACGCAGTCATCCTGGCGCTCGCCCTCGGGGTGATCGCGGAACTGCTGTTGCTTCCGCGCGAGCAATGGATCGTGCAGGCACGGGGCACAAATGCATCCTGGTGCCTGCGGATGATTCCGCTGCTGGCCGCCGCGCCCTTCTTTGGCGCATTCATGATGCTGCGCGCAGCGGCACCCACCCGGCCAGTGCTCGCCGGTGCAACGGCGGGATTGTTGGCCGGCGCTATCGGCGCAGCGCTGTACGCCCTGCACTGCACTGACGACAGCCCGCTGTTCGTCGCCACCTGGTACGGCCTCGCGATCCTCGGCGTAACCGCGGTCGGCGCGATCGCGGGTGCACGATGG
>JANPGU010000232.1:0-17618 GCA_031424095.1 Gammaproteobacteria bacterium | reverse complement strand
GGAAGCGCAGCCGCTTGCGCCCGACCACACGGCCCAGGACGCCAGCCGAAACGGCAGTGATCGCGAACAGTCCCAAGGTAACGAACCCTCTGCGACCGAGCTTTTTCATGCGCGCTAGTACGCCTGCCGGTCGCCCGTCAGCATCTGCAGTGCTGTCTTCAGCAGGATCTGCAGGTCCAGCAGTGGACTCCACTGGCGCAGATAGTCCAGATCGTAGTTCACGCGCGCCTGCATCTGCTCCAGCTCGGCCGTTTCGCCGCGGCAGCCGCTCACCTGCGCCAGCCCTGTGATTCCCGGCAGGACCTTGTGACGCATCATGTAGCCCTTGATCAGCTGCCGGTACATTTCATTGTGTGCCACGGCATGCGGGCGCGGCCCGACCAGACTCATACGGCCTTGCAGCACATTGAACAGCTGCGGCAGTTCGTCGAGCGACTTGCGACGCAGGAAGCGGCCGACGGGCGTTATCCGGGCGTCATCCTTCTGCGCCTGCATCACCGTGGCGCCGTCTTCCGCCACCCGCATGCTGCGGAACTTGTAGACGACGATTTCCTTGCCGTCGAGGCCGTAGCGACGCTGCTTGAACAGCACCGGGCCGCGCGAGGTCAGCCGGATGGCCAGCGCGATGACCAGCATGATCGGCAGCGCCGGCACCATGATGCACAGCGTGAACGCAATATCGGACAGCCGCTTCATCACGCCACGGTAGCCGAAAAACGGGGTTTCGCACATGGCGATGATCGGCACGCCGCCGATGTCGCCGGAACGGGCCTGGATCAGGTCGAACACATACACATCGGGCACGTAGTAGATCGACATCGTGGAATCGCGCAGATGATCCAGCAGCTGCATCACGCGCTGGATGTGGCGCAGCGGCAGCGCCACGAAGATGACATCGATCCCTTCCCTGGCGGTGTAGCTCACAAGCTCGGACAGGTTGCCGAGGATCGGCAGGTCGCCAGTGGCTTCCAGCCGCTGCGGTGTACGGTCGTCAAAGAAGCCTTTGACGCTGGTGCAGTATTCCCTATGCTCGCGCAGCCGTGACGCCAGCAGGATGCTGCCGGCATTCACGCCGACAATGACGGCGGAACGCTCGTTCTGCCGCGCCAGCACAATCCAGCGCATCGTCGCGAGCAGCACCACTTCACAGATGCAGGTGAGAACCGTTGAGACTGCGGCCCACATCAGCATGAGCTCACGTCCGAATTCACCGCGGTAGCCGGTGACTACGCCGAGGAAATAGAGCAGGCCCATGGTCAGGGCAAGGCGCAGCACTACTTCGGCAACGACCACCGATGCCTGGAAGTCGATATCCAGCATGTCGTCGGATTTGGGTTCCAGCGCCACGAAGCTGAGCACGCCGGAAATGGCTGCCAGCACACGCAGGCTTTCGTCGAACGGCACGTTCATCAGCAACGCCAGCACGTACAGCGACGCCGGCAGGATCAAGGCCGGCGCGAGTCCCTGCAGCAGGCGAATGCCGGCCACGGACACGCTGGACTTCATTAAAACAGGCTGGCTCATGCAGAAGCTTTACTTGGCGGGCGGCGGACCCCCGTCAGGTATTGGTGCCTTCCCGCCCATAGCGGTCTTCGAAGCGGACGATGTCATCCTCCCCCAGATAACTGCCGGACTGCACTTCAATGATATGCAACGCAATCTTGCCGGGATTCTCGATGCGGTGCTTCACACCCAACGGAATGTAGGTCGACTGGTTCTCTTCGAGCAGGAACTCCTTTTCGCCGCAGGTGATTTTTGCCGTGCCGGAAACCACGATCCAGTGCTCGGCACGGTGATGATGCAGCTGCAGTGACAGCTGCGCACCGGGCTTGATCGAGAGACGCTTCACCTGGAAGCGGTCGCCGTCGTCGATGCTGTCGTAACTGCCCCAGGGACGGAACACTTCGCGATGCAACGAGTGTTCATAGCGGCCTTCCGCCTTCAACCGCGCCACCAGTTTCTTGACGTCCTGCACCCGGTCTTTCGGTGCTACCAGCACCGCATCCTTGGTCTCGACGACGATGTGATCTTTCAGGCCCACCGCGGATACCAGACGGGTCTCCGAATAGAGGTAGCAGCCGGAGGTATCTTCGACCAGCACGTCGCCGCGCATCACATTGCCCTGTGCATCGGCGGGCAACGCATCCTGCAGTGCCGACCAGGAACCCACGTCACTCCAGCCGGCATCCAGCGGCACGACCACGGCATCGGCGGTCTTTTCCATCACAGCGTAGTCGATGGAATCGCTGCGGCAGGCTTCAAACGCAGGCTTGTCCACACGTACGAAATCCAGATCCGGTTGCGATGCGGCCAGCGCGGCCTTCGCGGAGACAGCGATATCCGGCGCAAAGCGCTCCAGCTCCCGCAGATAGACGCTGGCCTTGAACAGGAACATGCCGCTGTTCCAGTAGTAGCTGCCGTCCTGCAGGAAATGCTGCGCGCGTTCGAGCGTGGGCTTTTCCACGAACTGCGCGATGGGATAGACCGCGGCACCCTTGCTGTCAGCAGGGGCCTTCTTGATGTAGCCGTAGCCGGTTTCAGGCGCGGTGGGCACGATACCGAAAGTGACCATGCGGCCAGCCGCTGCCGATACGGCCGCGATCCTGATCGCCGCTTCGAAAGCCGGAACATTGCGGATGACGTGATCCGCAGGCAGCACCAGCAGCAGGGTGTCCGGGTCCGCCTTCAGGGCGGCCAGGGCGATGGCGGGGGCCGTATTGCGGCCCACGGGTTCGAGCAGGATGGCCTGCGGCTTGTACCCGCTCTGACGCAGCTGCTCCGCCACCAGGAACCGGTGCGCCTCATTGCACACGACGATCGGCGCCGCCACGTCCACGCCGCTCAGGCGGTGCAGGGTCTCCTGCAGCATGGTCCGCTCACCGACCAGGGGCAGCAACTGCTTGGGATAGAGCTCGCGCGACAGCGGCCACAGCCGCGTACCCATGCCGCCGGAGAGAATGACGGGGGTAATGTTCATCGGTCGGGGATAGTCCTTTTCCACAATCCCCGAAATTCTACCGGCCAGCGGGCGTTCCGATGTGACTTCCGTCCGGTAACCGACAAATTGGACTTAAGCCGCCGGCAGGTGCCTGCGGGCAACTAGCGCCTGGTCACATCCGTGTAATCCCGTTTCACCGACCCGGTGTACAGCTGCCGCGGGCGGCCAATGCGCATGGCAGGATCAGAGATCATCTCCGACCAGTGCGCCACCCAGCCCACGGTGCGCGCGATCGCGAACATCACCGTGAACATGGAGCGCGGGATGCCCAGTGCGCTGTAGATGACGCCGCTGTAGAAGTCGACGTTGGGGTAAAGCTTGCGCTCGATGAAGTAATCATCCTTCAGGGCCAGTTCTTCGAGCCGCAGCGCGAGCTCGAACAATGGATTGTTGGTCTGTCCAAGGCTCTCGAGCACCTTGTGGCAGGCCGCGCGGATGATCTTGGCGCGCGGGTCGAAATTCTTGTAGACGCGATGCCCGAAGCCCATCAGCCGGAAATGGCTGGTCTTGTCCTTGGCCATCGCGATGTACTTGGGAATGTTCTCGACGGTGCCGATCTGTTCGAGCATGGCGAGCACGGCTTCGTTGGCTCCGCCATGCGCGGGCCCCCACAGCGCAGCCACACCGGCCGAGATGGCGGCGTAGGGATTGGCACCCGTGCTGCCGGCCAGGCGCACGGTGGAGGTGCTGGCATTCTGCTCATGGTCGGCATGCAGGATGAACAGCAGGTCGAGCGCCTCGGCGGCCACCGGATCGACGTGATACGGCTCGCAGGGCACGGCGAAGAACATGTGCAGCATGTTGGCGCAGTAACCGAGGTCATTGCGCGGATAAACGAATGGCTGCCCCAATGAATGCTTGTGCGCAGCGGCGGCGATGGTCGGGATCTTCGCGATGATGCGATGGGCGAAGATCTCGCGGTGCCGCGGGTTATGGATGTCCATCGAGTCGTGATAGAACGCGGACATCGAGGCGATGACCGCCGACACCATGGCCATCGGGTGGGCATTGTGGTGGAAGCCGTTGTAGAACCGCAGCAGCGACTCGTTCAGCATCGTGTGATGCCCGATGTCGCTGTTGAATTTCTCGAGCGCCGGCCGGGTCGGCAGTTCGCCGTTCAGCAGCAGGTAGCAAACTTCCATGAAGCTCGACTTCTCGGCGAGCTGTTCGATGGGATAGCCACGGTGCAGCAGCACCCCGTTGTCGCCATCGATATAGGTGATCTTGCTTTCGCAGGCGGAGGTGAAGCCGAAGCCGGGATCGTGGGTGAATACACCGTGATCCTTGTTGAGCGACCCGATATCGAGCACATCGGGGCCGATGGTGCCGCTCTTGACGGGAAGTAGGCTCATTTTGCCGGAGGCGAGATCGGTCAGCTCGAAATTCTTGTCGGCCATGGCGTGAAAATCCTGCGGTAGCTCATTCAAAGCCTACACGCTCCCACCTTCATTGCCCAGCCACTACTCGACAACCTTTACGTATTCGCCGACCGGCAACTTCTTCCCCGGGTAAACGCCGTTGATCAGTTCCAGTTCCTCCTTGTGATATTTCTCGGCCGGGATGTTCTGGGCGTAGTCGGCAAGGCGGGTCCGGTCCGTGGCACGCACGATCTTCAGGCGATACGGCTCGGCCAGTGCGAACTCGGCGGCTCTGAGGTCACGCGTGGTCTCGGCCACCGAGCGGAACAGGCCATCGGCCTCGGGCTTGCCATCACGCGCCGAGCGGCTGGCGCCGGCATAGGTGAATGCGCTCTTGCCTCTATAGATGACGATGTAGCGTACCGGGCCCGCGCCGTTGTCCAGCGGCGAGCCGGTGCGCGTGAGCACCGAATATCCGTCCATGCCGTTGATGGTCACCGGCTGGCCACCGGCAAGCGAAGGACCCTTGAGCTTTTCGAGCAGGTATTCACGCGGTGACTTGTTGTCCGGCCGCGGCGCGACCTGGATCTGCATGACACTTTCCTGGCCTTTGGTATAGGCCAGGATCCGGTCCTGCTGGTTCTCGATGATCCAGCCGCGCGGGAAGGCCATCGTTAACCCCAAGTCCGCGTGATAGAAGCGATTGTCGCGCACCACGCCCTGCGCACGACTGGTGCCGAAGGCCAGACCGTCGATGGCCTGCATGTAGAGATTGCGATTGGTGACATAGCCATCCGCAGGCTCTGTGGTCACCTGCGCAGCGTTGCGCGCGGCGGCCACCGCGCGGTCATCGGGCGCCGGATGCGAAGAGAACACGCCGTGGTACACGCGCGGCTCGCGTCCCTCGGTGCGGGCACTGGCCACCTCGAAGCTTTCCTGCGCCTTGAAGGTCTCGAACACCCGTCCCATCGCGCGCGGGTCGTAGCCGGCACGCACCATGTATTTCATGCCGATGACATCGGCCTCGGACTCCGCGTCGCGGCCGTAGCCCTGCACCCAGGCGGCCGCGCCGATGCTGGCCATGTCGGCCACCGCGTAGGATCCGGTCATCACGGCGGCGCCCACGGCCAGCACATTGGCCAGCACGCTGCGGGTCTGCGCGCGCGCCGGATGCCGCGCCGTGACATGGCCCATCTCATGGCCCAGCACGCCGGCCAGTTCGGCCTCGGAATTCAGGTAGGCGAGCAGCCCACGATGCACGTAGACATAGCCGCCACCGGTGGTGAAAGCATTGATCGAGCCTTCATCGATGACGGTGAAATGCCATTCCATGTCGGGCAGATCACTGTGCCGGGCAACGCGCTGGCCCACCGCATTGACGTATTCCTGCACGGACTGGTCTTCATAGATGCCGTAGAAGCGCACGATCTGGTCGTAGGCACGGCGGGAGGATTCGACCTCGCCTTTCTGCGTCGAGAGGACGACATTCTTGCCGCCGGTGGCAGGATTGCTGGCGCAGGAAGCGAGCAGTACGCCCAGCAGCAATGCCGCGATCTGTCGCAGCGGGCGGAGAAGATTTGTTTGGTCCATGGCGGCATTCTGCATGCCGCCGCGGTTGAAGCAAACGCCCCGGCGCAGGACATCAGAGCCCCGCGCACAAGGCTGGCGCGATCAGGCGGCGGGAGCCGCCTTGGAAGCGTATTTCTTGCGGAACTTGTCGACGCGGCCGGCGGTGTCCACGACCTTCTGCTTGCCCGTGTAGAACGGGTGACAGGCGGAGCAGACGTCCAGATGCAGGTCCTGACCGATGGTTGAGCCGGTCTTGAAGGTGCTGCCGCAGCTGCAGATCACGTTGATCTGGGCGTACTGAGGATGGGTGTCTGCTTTCATGACGGGCTCCAAAAGGGTCGCGAAGTCTAGCGGGATATATGTGTACCTTCAACCGGGTTTTCAAGGCCCTCGAATCAGGGGGTGTCTACAACTGGGAGGTCGGCTACTTATCCCCAGTTTCTGTGGATAACTCTGTGCATAGAGCTGCCGCCCGGGAGTAGGAAATGCAGAAATATTGCATTTCTGCTGCATTGATCAAAATATGACCACCAGATTTCAGTCTGATAAATCAATGAGTTGCGGGCGACATATCGCGTAGTGTGACGCAAGTCGCATGTAATCCGTTCAATCCTGTAGGACAAGATTACCGCTGTGGATAGATCTGCATCGCGACTGCACAAAAGCGCCTAACTACCGGCCCCTGCTTGTGAATTTCGAGCCGGGAGGAAGCGTTGCAGTACCTCGTTCAGATACTGCTGGCCCCTGGCGGTGGCGCGCCAATGGTCGGCATCGCGCTGCAAAAGCCCCTCGGCGGCCAGCTGCAGCAGGGTCGGGAGCACGACCGCCTGGGGCAGCCCGGTGGTCGCGGTGAACCGGTCCATGGCGAAGCCTGCGCAGAGGCGCAGCGCGTTGATCATGAACTCGAAGGGCAGATCCGCTGCGGGCACATTGCGCCACTGCGGTCCGGCCGCGGCGCTCGGGAAGTAGCGGCGCGGTTCACGCAGGTGGGTGCTGCGCGTGACGTGATGCCCGGACGCGCCGCCGCAGCGCGTGAGCTTGCCGTGTGCGCCAGCACCGACGCCGAGATAGTCGCCGTGGTTCCAGTAGTTCAGGTTGTGAACGCATTGACGGCCCGCGCGCGCATAGGCCGAGACTTCGTACTGGGCATAGCCGGACACCGCCAGCAGCGCCTGACATTCGCCCTGCATGGCCCAGGCGAGATCATCGTCGGGCAATGGGGGTGGCTGCGCGGCGAACACGGTGCCAGGCTCGAGCGTCAGCTGGTAATGCGACAGATGCGCAGGACCCAGCGACAGCGCGGCAGTAAGGTCGGCAAGCGCGCCGGCGAGGGTCTGTTCGGGCAGCGCATACATCAGGTCGAGATTGAAATTGCCGAGCCCGCAGGCATGCAGTTCCTCCGCGGCACGCAGTACGTCGGCGGGCTGATGAATGCGGCCCAGCCGGCGCAACGTGGCGCTATTGAAACTCTGCGCGCCCAGCGACACGCGATTGATCCCGGCAGCCTTGTATTCCGCGAAGCGCCCACGCTCGACGGTGGCGGGGTTGGCCTCCATCGTGATCTCGGCAGCGGGTGCAAGCAGCAGCAGCTTGCGAACCTTCGCCAGCAGACCACCGAGCACATCCGGTGAAAACAGGCTGGGCGTGCCGCCACCCATGAAGATGCTGACCACCTCGCGGCCGGCGACCAGTGGCCCCTGCATGGCAAGGTCGGCAAGCAAGGCATCGATGTAGCGCGACTCGGGCAGTTCGTCGTGCAATGCATGCGAGTTGAAATCGCAGTAGGGGCATTTCTGCACGCACCAGGGGAAGTGCAGGTACAAGGCCAGGTCAGGCAGGTCACCGCTCACTGCAGCATCCGCAGCAATGCGGCGAGCGCGCTGCCGCGATGACTGACCGCATTCTTGTCGGCCAGCGGCATCTGCGCCGCACTGATCGCCAGACCCGCGGGAATGAACAAGGGGTCGTAGCCGAATCCGCCCGTGCCCGTCGGTGCCCGCGCGATGCAGCCTTCCCAGTCGCCGGTCGCGATCAGCGGTGCGGGATCTTCGGGATAGCGCAGATAGGCGATGACGCAGCGATATCGTGCCTGTCGCGCGGCGTCGGTGACGGTGGCCAGCTCGTGCAGCAACAGCGCATTGTTGGCGGCATCGGTGGCACCCTGGCCCGCGTAGCGCGCCGACCAGACACCGGGCCGCCCACCCAGTGCATCCACTTCCAGTCCGGAGTCATCCGCCAGTGCGGGTAACCTGGCGGCGCGCGCGGCATGCCGCGCCTTCAGCAATGCATTGGCTTCGAAGGTGCTGCCGGTTTCATCCGCCGCCGCGATGCCAAGCTCGGTCTGCAGCAGCACCTCGAATTGCAGCGGCGCCAGCAGGGCGGCGAACTCGCGCTGCTTGCCGGCGTTGCCGGTGGCAAGCACGACGCGCCGCAGGCTGCTCATCCGGCCAGTGCGGCGCGCTGCAGTTCGAACAGGCGGGCGGTGCCCTGAGTGGCCAGCGCCAGCAGCGAATCCAGTTCATCACGGCGCATGGCATGACCTTCGGCCGTGCCCTGCACTTCGATGAAACCGCCACCGCTGTTCATCACGACGTTCATGTCGGTCTCGGCGCTGGAGTCCTCGATGTAGTCCAGATCCAGCACGGGGCGGCCGGCCACGATGCCCACCGATACGGCGGCAATCTGGCCATGGATGGGACTTGCGATGCCCTTCTGGGCCACGAGCTTGGCGCAGGCATCCGCCAGCGCAACATAGGCGCCGGTGACGGACGCCGTGCGCGTGCCGCCATCGGCCTGCAGCACATCGCAATCGAGCGTCACGGTCCTCTCGCCCAGGGCCGAGAGATTCAGCGCAGCGCGCAGTGAACGGCCGATCAGTCGCTGGATCTCCTGCGTGCGACCCGACTGTTTGCCCTTGGCCGCCTCGCGCCCGCCGCGCGTGTGCGTGGCCCGCGGCAGCATGCCGTATTCAGCGGTGACCCAGCCCTGCCCCTTGCCGCGCAGGAAGCCCGGTACGCCCTCTTCGATGGTGGCAGTACACAGCACGCGCGTGTGGCCGAACTCGACCAGCACCGAGCCTTCGGCATAGCGCGTGAACGAACGCGTGAATTTGACCATGCGCAAAGCATCGAGTGCGCGGCCATCATGCCGCGGCGATGTCACAGCACCCTCAGCGCGGCAACGGAGGAATTGTCGGCGCCGGCGCCGGCGCGGCGCACCGAGAATTCCGTGATCGCCTGCAATGCAGTCTTCAATGGCACTCCCGAATACAGTGATGCCGCGATGTCTTCATCTAGCAGGTTGGCCCAGAAACCATCCGTACACACCAGCAGCGTGTCGCCCGGCGCAATCCGCACACAGCGGCCGATCAGCATCTCCGGCAGCATCGGATCGCCACCGAGACAGGTTTCGACGAAATTGCGCATCGGATGATTCTGCGCCTGGCGTGAACTGATGAGACCTTCCTGCACCAGCAGCTCCACATGGCTGTGGTCACGCGTGCGCGCAATGACACTGCCATTGCGCAGGTGGTAGATGCGGCTGTCGCCGACATGCGCCCACCAGGCAGTGCCATCCTGCACCAGGCATACCGCGCCGGTGGCGCGCGGCCGCTGCTCCAGCGGCAGATGCAGGCCGATGGTGACCATATCCGTATGTGCTGCGCCAAGCGTCACGTGCAGGAAGGCCAGCGGATCAAGCAGCGGATGCGCCACTGCTGCAAAGCGACTGAGCAGGACCCGCCGCGCCAGCTCTGCGGCGCGCGCACCTTCTGCATGACCACCCATGCCGTCAAACGCAGCGATTATCGCCGACTCGGAATTCACCGTTGCGGCAATGCGATCCTGATTCTCGTCGCGCGACCCGACCAGGCTGATCTCGGCATATTCGACTTGCAAAACCGGCCCCCGGGCATTCGGCGTAGACTGTTACGCAATTATTGCATTGCGCGACGTTGCGCACACAGGTTGTCGATGATTGTCAGCATGACCGGCTTCGCCCGGTGCGAAGTCGCCGTTCCCTCCGGCGCCCTGGTCTGCGAGTTGCGCAGCGTCAATCACCGCTATCTCGAGCCTTCACTGCGCCTGCCGGAAGAGCTGCGCGCACTCGAGCCCGAACTGCGCGCGCAGCTGCAGAAAGAGTTGCGGCGCGGCAAGGTGGACTGCACCTTTACTTATCGCGCCAGCCTGCAGACCGGTCGCAGCCTCGAGCTCGACACGCAATTGATCGAACGGCTGTCTGCCGTGCTGGACCAGCTCGGCGCAACCGCGCGGGCCAGCACCACGCCGGCGCAGATCAATCTCGTCGATCTGCTGCGTTACCCTGGCGTGGTGCGCGAAGCATCCACGGATCCCGAAGTTCTGCTTGCCGCAGGCAGGGAACTGTTCACCCGCGCGCTGGCAGACCTCAAGTCCATGCGTGCGAGTGAAGGCGCGCGTCTCAAGGAGCTGGTGGTGACTCGCTGCGATCAGCTGGAAGCGCTGCTCACGCAGGTGCGGCAGCGCCTGCCCGAGGTGCAGGCTGCCATCCGCGGGCGCTTCGCCGAACGACTGGCTGAACTGAATCTCAGCGTGGACCAGGAGCGGCTCGAGCAGGAAGTCGCGCTGCTGGTGCAGCGCATGGATGTGGCGGAAGAGCTCGATCGTCTTGATGGGCACATCGCCGAGACGCGCAAGATCATTGCCAGTCCCGAGGCGGCTGGCCGGCGACTGGATTTCCTGATGCAGGAATACAACCGCGAGGCGAACACGCTGTCATCCAAGTCGCAGGATCTGTCCACCACGCGGCTGGCGGTGGACATGAAGGTACTGATCGAGCAGATGCGCGAGCAGGTGCAGAACATCGAATAGGTTCCGGGGGCGTTCGCGGATTTCCACAGAAGGTGTGTTAATCCCCTGAGTTTCAGCGGTTTTTAGCCAGATTCGTCCACTGGCGTCCAATCTCGTCTGAGCTAATCTTGTAGCTGGATCGGTAGCTGGTTTGTAGCTAGATCCGTAGCTGGGATTCGACGAGCAAGGGGACGAAATGCCACGCGCGAAACTCACGGCGCTCGCGGTCGAACGGGCGCAGAAGTCCGGCAAGTCGGTGCTGCTCAGTGATGGTGACGGGTTGTATCTGCGCAAGCAGACGCGCGATGGCGCCTCGTGGACGTTGCGCTACCAGCGAGGACGAAGCAGTCCATGTAACGGACGCGAACTCAGGTGCCAACGAAACTGCCGGCTCCTTGGAAGAAGCTGCGCCTGAGCCGATGCGCTCGTGTTGTGGCCCAATGTGTCCCAACGCTAAGCCGCAGGCTATCCTGCATACACGGAAAATCAGCCCGCAACCTTGCAATCGATGCGACAGACCGCTCTCGCTCGATGGAGGAGTATTGGGCAGTTTCTCCGCCAAACCCGGCCTCGTGATCGTTGCGCCTGAAGGCGTAGTCTTGATTCAGGTGACAACCTGCCTACCCGCTACCGCAGCCACACATCGAAACAGAAGACATGGGAAACCACTCCCTCGCGCCAGTAGGTTGCGTGCAGATTCTGCGATTGCCGCAAGTCTGCAAAGCCACTGGTCTGGGACGCTCGATGATCTACCAGCTCGAATCCGAGCGCCGTTTTCCGTGCAGGGTGCGTATCGGGGCGCGAGCCGTGGGCTGGGTGGAAGCGGAAGTGCAGCAATGGCTGGCGGGGAGGATCGAGCGGCATCGGGCGGGTGGGCTACGAAATACAGATCCGGCCACTAACCACGGGGATGCGGCTGGTGATGGCACCGGCATCCCTCGGTCGAGAAGAGCCCTGAGTGGCCAACTTGTTGATTCGCAACTGTTCTTATTACCTGCCAATCTCAAATCCGGTCAACAGGCAAAATAGAGATCAGGCTCGTACCGGCAAGTCTCAGAACGCTTCCGGTACACTCCTCGCGAGGGAATTTCCGGGAGTCGCCATGACCACCGCCGACATTGCAGATCTGCCCGTGGCCGAAAAGCTGCTGCTCATGGAACGGCTGTGGGACGCGCTGCGCGTGCAAGCCGACAGCAGCATCGTCCCTGCCTGGCACAAGGACGTACTGGCGGAGCGCCTTCGCCGCCTGGACACCGGCACCGAACCCACCTCGACCTGGGCAGAGGCCAAGGAGCGCATTCGCTCCCAGATCAAAGCGGGCTGACGTGGCGCACGTCCGGATTGCGCGGTCGGCGGAAGCCGACCTCCTGGAAGGCTTCGTGTTCTATGAGCGGCAACAGGCCGGCGTAGGTGACTATTTCCTCGACAGCCTTTACGCAGACATTGATGCATTGGCTTTGTATGCCGGCATTCATCCCAAGGCCGACGACCGTCTGCATCGTTCGCTCGCTGATAGATTCCCTTTTGCCATCTACTACGAACTGAAAGGCGACTTGGCTACCGTCGTGGCCGTGCTGGACTGCCGCCAAAACCCCGCCTCCATCACGGAGCGCGTCGGCTGATTGAAAGGATTAGGTTCGGCCAAATGAAACCCGCGAAGCTTGTAGCTAAGGATGTAGCTAGGCTGGTTCGGAACTACACAGAACCACGATGAATCAACGCACTACATTCGATCAGCGCGAGCAGGTGCAGAACATCGAATGATGTGTCCGGCCGTTTGCCGTCGTCATGATTCGGCGCGAAACTCAGTTTCTTCAGACCAGTGATGCCCTAAGGCGCCCAAGTATGTCAGCAATGAAACTGGGGTGAGAAGAGTTTGGCGGCCACTTGGAGTCGCCTTGAGAGCAGAATCCGCTCGGCCAGCAGCCATCGCAGAAATAACTCAGTACGCGCAAAGCCTTCTGTTCGGCCGCTCAAACTCCGGAGTCGTGCCTGGCAGCGGCGGGCCTGCGACGTGTGGGCACGGCGTCCGCGAGCACATCAGCGCACGCCAGTCGCAGGCGCGTGCTCCGATCGTTCAATCTCCTCCTGCAGCCGGACCGCTTCCGCGCGTTCTTCGAAATTCCTGTCGCTCTTCAGTGCCAGCTGCAATGGTTCGCGCGCCGCTACTGATTTTCCGGCCTTGTGCAGCTCCACGGCGAGGTGATACTGAATTCTTGGCTCGTCTGGGGCGAGTGCGGCAGCGCGCGCCAACTCCGCCTCGGCCAAGTCGTGTTTGCCTCGTCGTGAATACACGAGCCCGAGCGTGTCGGCCACCGCTGCATTTTCTGGAGCAAGCGCTACTGCCTGCGCAGCATATCCCTCCGCAAGATCAGGCCTTGTGTCCTTGAGCAACCATGCGAGATTGTTTAGTGCCACCTCGTTACTCGGTGACTCCTTGAGCAGCAACTCCAGCTGGCTCTTGGCAGCAACGGACTGGCCACCAGCCAGATAGTAGCTGGCCAGCACTTGCCTGGTGCCAACATCACGAGGCGCTCGATCAAGCCAGCGCATCAGTAACGCCTCCGGTTTGTCTGCTTTGATCTGTTGCCGCGCCTGGAACTGACCAAGTGCCGATTCAGCCGAGGGTCGCAGCCCCCATGAACGGCCAAAGGAGTCGTCTGCCTCAGCCCAGCGACCCGCTGCCAGTTCTGCCATTCCACGCAGCTGCCAGCTGGTGCTCTCTTCGGGTAGCAACCGTGCACTCGTCGACGCAACACGCATCGCTGTAACGAGATCTCTCTTTTCCAGACTGAGGTGAACAGCGGCAGAGGCTGTTGGCAGCCAATCCGGCCGCAGATCAAAGCTCTTCACAAAGCTTTCTCTTGCCGCCTCCCGGTCTGACAGCGCCAGCTGCGACTGGGCAAGATTATGCCACCACAGTGCATTGCGAGGCTCCGCGTCGACGGCCTGGCGGAACCGGGACCGGGCCTCTTCCATCCTGCCGTGCTGTGCGAGCAATGTTCCCGCGTCATTCGCAGCTGCTCCACCCTGCTTGCCTGCCACGAATTGATCCAGCACGACTTTCGCCTGTGCCGGCTGGTTCGACCGAAGCTCCAGCGCCGCGAGTGTCAAGGCGGCTTCCGTAGAAAGCGGAAACTTCTTCATGGCAACTCGCAATTGGTCGCGCGCACCGGCAACGTCTCCCTTGGCTTCAGCAATACGCGCCAGTGCGACGGCTACATTTACAGCGGCTGGGTCTCCTGGGGCGATCTCGCGCAATCTCTTGTCTGCCTCTTCATATTTTCCTGCATCGAAGGCGACACTGGCGCGAAGCAGCGAGATATTGGTATCTCCTGGCCGTAGCGCCGCAGCACGATCCATGAGGCGGCTGGCTGCTGCGGGGCTTCCGTATCGGTGGGCTATGTTTGCAGCCGCCAGCAGCACGTCCGCACCAGGTGGCGGTGTATCACTGAGCAGGCGATCCACCAGGCTGTTCACCTCCCGCTCGTTACCCTTCGCAAGCTGGGCCGCCATGCGGGCTGCCGCGTCCTCGGCAATCCACGGCCCTTTGCGAATCGGGCCCAGCAACTCAATTGCTCCATCCACGTCCCCATTCATGATTTTGGCGTCGGCCAGCTGTGCCTTGAGCTTTTGGTCTTGCGGCGCCTCGCGCAGCTGCCGCGCCAGCGCATACATCCGGACTACAGCTTGCTGCTGCATCACACGCGCTGACGTCAGCAGCTTGTTTGAGTCTCCAGCGCCTAGATCGGTCTCAGGAGTTCCCGCAAGAAGCTTCACCACCCGGTCCGGCCTGTCCTTCCCCATGTAAAGCCTGGCGAGCATCAAGCGAGCTTGAGAGTTCGTCCCCGACCTAGTGGCCAATTCTTCCAGAATGGCGGTTGCACGTTCCGTATTGCCTGCTTGCACCAGCGCATCGGCCAGCAAGAACTGCAGGCGATAATTGTCAGGGATGGCCTTAGCCAGTGGGGTAAGCCTTGCGACGGCCTGCCCAGCGCGGTTCTCGGCCAGATCGAGCTGGGCCCCGAGAATCTCCGCCGCGATCAGCCCTGGCCAGGTCGAATTGAGATGTTGCAGCTGCTCGCGTGCCGACGCGAGCTGCGCTATAGACAGCATTGATTCCACCAGGATGAGTTCCGTCGAGATGCGGCTTGATTTCGGCCAGGCGGGGGTGGCGCTGGCCAACGCCGCCCTCAGATCCTTGATCGCAAGCAAGGTAGACCCCTGGCGCAATAGCAGCCCGCCGCGCATGAGCAGCGCGTCGGGCTTGATGGCTGAGTTGCGACCTACCAACCCATTGAGTCCCTCTATAGCACGGCCCAGGTTGCCCGCCGCAGCGGATGTCACGGCGATTGCCAGGTCGATGTCATCGGATCGGGGCAGGCGGCTCTGGGCCTCGCGCAGTACCAGCAAGGCTTGGGCAGCTTCATTCTGCCTACGGAGCAGATCTGCTTTGAGAAGCGCTGCATCTTTCGGAGACAGGATCGCGGCACCATTTTTCAGTCGCTGGGCTGCCAGCTGTAGATTGTTGTTCTCCAGCGCGACCCGCACCCCCAGTGCTGCTCCCTCGGCAGTCGATGCGCCTGACGACCCCAATACGGACAGCTCGATTTCCGCAGCGCGGGGATCACCGTCTGCCAGCGCAATGCTCGCCAGCAATATGTGCGCTTCCTCCAGCTTGCTGTCGGCGGAGAGCGCGCTCTTGAGCCTGACGCGTGCTTCGGCGGTATCACCGGCAGCAATCAGTGCCCTGACACGTTGCATCGCTGCTGCAGGATTACTGGAACCCGAGCAGCCGGCACAACCGGCAAGCACCAGCAGAAGAACCACTGCACTGCGACTCATGCTGCACCTTCTTGAGCAGGGGGGATTGCCGTCTCTTGGCGGTCGGATTGAGAAATGTCATGCCGCCCCATGAGGTCATACAAGGTTGGCCTGGAAACGCCAAGCAATTCTGCGGCCTTCGAAACATTGCCTGCTGCTGCCGACAGTGCCCGCGCGACCGCATCCCGCTCCGCGCGATTTCGGACCTCCTTGAGATTGAGGGGTACGCCGACCCCTGTCGTGGTGCCTAGACCGAGGTCTGCGCCTGACACGAGTACCTCATCGCCCAACAGGCAGGCAACCTTCACTTTGTTCTCCAGTTCACGCACGTTTCCAGGCCAGCTGTAAGCCATCAGCAGCTGCAGCGCTTCGTCGGTAAAGCCGCGCTTCGTCTTCCCCTGCGCTTTTGCGAATCTCGTCAAGGCCGCATGTGCAATGGCGAGCACGTCTCCAGCTCGTTCCCGCAGGGGCGGAACGTTGACCGTCACTTCGCCCAGGCGGAAGTAGAGGTCCTGGCGAAAACGCTGTTCGCCAATCATCACTTCCAGATTCTGGTTGGTGGCTGATACAACCCGGATATCGACCGGAATTTCGTGCCGGCCGCCTACCCGTTCGATGACCCGGTTCTGCAGAAAGCGCAGCATCTTGGCCTGCAGGGCCATGGGCATGTCGCCCACTTCATCCAGGAACAAAGTACCGCCATCCGCCCACTCCACTTTCCCTAAAGTCGTCTTCGCAGCGCCGGTAAACGCGCCCTTCTCGTATCCGAACAACTCCGACTCCAGCAGCTCCCCGGGAATTGCCGCGCAATTGATGGCCATGAAGCGCTTCGCGCCCCGACCGCTCAGGTTGTGGATCGCCCTGGCGAAGAGCTCCTTGCCCGTGCCGCTTTCACCAAGGATCAGCACCGAAACTTCGGCCGGCGCGACTTTCTCGACGATACGACAAACATTCTGCATGGCGCGATCCACGGCGATGATCCCCTCCAGCAATTCAGGCGTTCCTCGATGCCGCAGCTGCGCAACCTCCAGTTCGAGTCGGGAGATGTGAAAAGCCCGGCTCACAAGCTGCCGCAGCACATCAACATCCACCGGCTTCTCGTAGAAGTCATAGGCTCCAATGGAAACCGCCTTAACGGCGCGATCGCGGTCGTGATTGCCGGTCACCACGATCACCTTAGTCGATGGTGCAAGCTCCAAAATCTGTGTAAGGGTGGCGAATCCTTCGGTTGTGCCTTCAGCATCCGGAGGCAGACCGAGATCCTGCAACACCACCTGCGGTTCATGCTGCCTGATCATCGCAATGGCCTGTTGACGGTTTTCGGCGAAATAGACTTCGAGGCCCTCAAAACTCCATTTCAGCTGTGCACGCAGCTCTGCATCGTCTTCCACAATAAGCAGCTTCTGGGTCCTGGCGTTTGCCATCATGTTCATCACTCGACCCTACCTTTCCGCAAACACCAGGCTCACAACCGACCCGCGTCCGGGCTCAGACTCAACTTCCACCTCACCACCAAGAGAGCGCATGTATTCGCGCACCTGAAAGGCTCCGATTCCCATGCCGCGGGATTCCTTGGTCGTATCGAACGGCCGGAACAGCCGCTCGCGAATGAAGCGGGCATCCATGCCGGTGCCGCTATCCACAACGCGCAGTACTGCTTGCCGACCTCGCGACAACACGTCCACAAGGACCTCTCCCGTGTCCGAAGTCGCATCTTGGGCATTCTTCACGACATGTTCGATGATGGACGTCAGCTTTTCGAAATCCGCGGATACTGTCGGGCACGCTTCGACCCGGACCAGCGGCACCGGCGCCGCCCCGCTGCAACGCTGGGCAGCCCGCTCAGCGCAGCGCGCCAGATCCACGGTCTGCATGGCGCCACCGTCCGTTCCAGAGGCAAGCTGGGCAATCAGCCTGGTCATGCGCAGGGACGCGGTGGCAACTGTACGAAACGCATCCTCAACAAATTCCATATTTCGCCGGTGCCGCTCGGCATTCTGCGAGATCAGGCGCAGCTGTGCCGCGATGTTCTTCAGGTCATGC
>JANPGU010000231.1:0-7802 GCA_031424095.1 Gammaproteobacteria bacterium | reverse complement strand
CGGCATCATGGCCGGCTCGCTGCTGGTATTCATTCCCGCAGTGGGCGAATACGTGATTCCGACACTGCTCGGGCGCACCGACCAGCTGATGATCGCCGGCCTGCTGTCCGATGAGTTCTTCCGTAATCGCGACTGGCCCCGCGCAAGTGCCGTGGCCATCGCCATGCTGTTGCTGTTGCTGGTGCCCATCATGGTCTTCCAGTACTTCCAGAACCGGGAACTGCGGGCGAGCCGGCGATGAAGAAATACCTCACCTTTCCGAGTATTGCGCTCGCCCTGGGGCTGCTGTTCCTGTACGCGCCGATCATCTCCATGATGATCTACTCGTTCAATTTTTCGCGGCTGGTCACGGTCTGGGATTCGGCCAATTCGCCCACGCTAAAATGGTACGGGGCACTGTTCCACGACCGCGCAGTCTTGCAGGCCGCCTGGCTGTCGATGCGGGTTGCAGCCATGGCGGCGACTGGCGCCGTGATTCTGGGAACTCTCGCGGGTCTGGTGCTGGCGCGCTTCGGTCCATTCCGTGGCAGGTCGTTGCTGCAGGGACTCACCACGGCGCCCCTGGTCATGCCGGAAGTGATCACTGGACTCTCGATGTTGCTGCTGTTTGTCTCGCTGGAGCAGCTTTTCCAGCATCTGTTCGGCTGGCAGTTCGATCGGGGCATGGCCACCATCACCCTGGCGCACATCACTTTCACGATGGCCTATGTCACGGTGGTGGTGCAGTCGCGACTGGCTTCGTTCGATGATTCGCTCGAAGAGGCGGCGCTTGATCTGGGCGCAAAGCCCGCCAAGGTGTTCTTCCGGATCACGCTGCCGCTGATCATGCCTGCAATCCTTTCCGGCTGGCTGCTGGCCTTTACACTTTCATGGGATGATGTCGTCGTCTCGCAGTTCGTTGCCGGCCCCGGTTCCAACACACTACCCATGCTCATCTACTCCAAAGTCCGCCTGGGCGTGAATCCCAGCGTCAATGCACTCGCCACCATCATGGTGCTGATCGTGGCCACGGGGGTGGTGGTCGCGGCCATCGTGATGAAGCGCGCCGAGAAGCGGCGCGAGCGCGAGATGCGCATGGCCGAGGCCGGACCCCGATGACTGCCGCTGCGCTGGGGGTGGATGTCGGGGGCTCGTCGATCAAGTTTGCGCCGGTGGATATCGGCGTTGGCCGGCTGCTGACCGATGTGCAAAGCCTGCCGACACCTGCAACCGCCGCTGCGCTGCTGGAATGCCTCAACACACTGGCCAATGCGCAGCTGCCCGATGGTCCGGTGGGGATCGCACTGCCTTGCGTTGTTCGCAGCGGGGTGGTGCATACCGCTGCCAATCTCGATGCTGCGCTGATCGGCATGAACGTCGAAACGCTGCTGCGCGCGCGCCTGCAACGATCTGTCGCAGTGCTGAACGACGCCGATGCCGCGGGCCTGGCTGAATTGCGCTGGGGCGCTGCGCGCGGCGTACGTGGCACGGTGATGGTGCTGACCTTCGGCACGGGTATAGGTACGGCATTGTTTGTAGACGGGCGGCTGGTACCCAATACCGAACTTGGGCACATGGAAGTGGACGGCGCCGAGGCAGAGCTGCGCGCATCGGCCCGGGCGCGCAGTGAAGAGTCGCTCGACTGGCCGCAGTGGACCACGCGTGTGAACCGCTACCTCGACGCCATCAACCGCCTGTTCTGGCCCGAGCTGATCGTCTTGTGCGGCGGCGTCATCGAGCATTTCGAGGAATATGCGCCGTTGCTGCGCTCGCGCGCGCCAGTGCGCGCCGCGACGCTGGGCGCCGCCGCCGGCGTGGTGGGAGCCGCCATGGCGGTAGCGGGGCCGGATGCGTGAGCCTGCTGCGCAGTAAACTGCCTGACGTCGGCACGACGATTTTCACGATCATTTCGCGGCGCGCCGAAGAACTTGGCGCCGTGAATCTCGGACAGGGCTTTCCCGACTATCCGATTGATCCACTGCTCACCGAGCTGGTTGCCGAGGCCATGCGCGCCGGCCTCAACCAGTACGCGCCGATGGCAGGCGTGCCGGCGTTGCTGGAACAGATTGCGCTGTTGCTGCGCCGCCGGCATGGAATCAACATCGATCCGCAGCAGGAAATCACCATCACGGTGGGCGCCACCGAGGCCATCTTCTCGGCCATTGCCGCCCTGGTGGGGCCGGGTGACGAAGTGCTGGTTTTCGATCCGGCCTACGATTCCTACGATCCCGCCGTACGCATTGCCGGCGCGCAATGCGTGCATGTGCCGCTGCTGCCACCACTCTTTCGCTATGACTGGGACCGGGTGCGGGCGGCGGTCTCGCCGCGCACGCGCCTGGTCGTGATCAACAGTCCGCAGAATCCCGCCTGCACGGTGATGTCAGCTGACGACCTGGCGCAGCTCGCGACGCTGGCCGGGCAGCACAATCTGCTGGTGCTCAGTGATGAAGTCTATGAGCACATCGTCTATGCCGGCACGGCGCACCACAGCGTGCTGGCGCATCCAGGGCTGCGCGAGCGCTCGCTGGCGGTTTATTCCTTTGGCAAATCGATGCATGCCACCGGGCTGCGTGTTGGCTATTGCGTCGCGCCGCCACCACTGACCACCGAGCTGCGCAAGGTGCATCAGTTCAACACCTTCACGATTGCGACCGCATTCCAGCACGCCCTGGCAGGCTATCTGGTCGCCCGCCCCACGGCATTCGACGAGCTGCCGCTGTTCTTCGCGCACAAGCGGCAACTGCTCACCGATGGCCTCGCGCAATCCGCGTTTCGTGTGCTGCCTGCACAGGGCACCTATTTCACGCTGGTGGATTATTCCCGCAGTGCGCTGCTGGCAGGCCTGGACGATGCGGCGGCGGCATCGCGGCTGCTGGAGGAGGGCGGCGTGGCGTCGATCCCGCTGGCGCCTTTCTATCGCGAGCCTGTCAAGCACAGCCTGCTCAGACTGTGCTTTGCCAAGCAGGAGGCTACGCTGGCAAGGGCGATCAGCCGGCTGCAGTCGGTGCAGTGATACCCTAGCGGCATGAAGGATTCGACCCGACTGGTCCACCCGCCGCATGTACTGCCACCGGAGGACAACCGCGCCCTGGTGGCGCCGCTTTACCAGAGCGTCAAGTTCGAGCACGACACCGTCGCCGAGACGCTGCGCAGCCTGCGTGGCGAAAAGGATGGTTTCTTCTATTCGCGCTCTGCCAATCCCACCACGCGCCAACTCGAGCAGACCATCGCGGCGCTGCAGGGGCGCGAAGATGCCATTGTCTGCAGCTCCGGAGTCGGCGCCATCGCGCAGACACTGATCGCGCTGCTGAAGGCCGACGACCATGTGCTGTGTTTCGTCGAGACCTATGCGCCGACGCGCTCGCTGCTGCGCCGTACACTGCAGCGCTACGAAGTGCGACACACGATGTTGTCCATTCAGGACGACGCGGGTATCGAGCGCGTGCTGAAGAGCACGCCAACACGGCTCGTGATCTTCGAAAGCCCCACCAATCCGGTCACGCGCATCGCCGATATCGGGCACATCACGCGGCAGGCGCGCGCCGCCGGTGCGCTGTCGATCCTCGACAACACGCTGGCCGGGCTGCATCAGCACGGCGACACCGATGTCGACCTGTTCATCCACAGCCTCACCAAGTACGCCTCCGGCCATGGCGATGTCATGGGCGGCGCGGTCATCGGCTCGGCCGAGCTGATCCGCAAGCTGCGACCGGATTTCGTGCTGCTGGGCGGTGTACTCGATCCGCACGCGGCCTGGCTTATCCAGCGCGGCCTCAAGACCTACCTGATGCGTTACGCAGCGCAGAGCAGTGCGTCGCTGCGCATCGCGCAATACCTCGAAGCCCACGACAAGGTGGCGCGTGTGCACTATCCAGGGCTGGCCCGACACTCGCGGCATGAACTTGCCGCGCAGCAGATGCGGCAGTTCGGCACGGTGGTGAGTTTCGATCTGCGCGCCGGCGCCGCCGCTGGCGATCGCTTTGCCGATGCGCTGAAGCTGTTTGCGATCGCGGCCAGCATGGGCTCGCCGGAGTCCCTGATCATTCCGCCGGGCCTCATGGGTCCGCACGATCTGCCCCCGGATCTCACGGCCATTGCCGGCATCGACCCGGGTACGGTCCGCCTGTCCATTGGCCTGGAAGACGCGGACGACCTGATCGCCGATCTGGAACAGGCGCTGGCCGCCATTTAACCTAAGTTCGCCCGCGGCGAACGCTGTTGGCGGTTCCAGCGTCGCGGCCGGACAAAGTCACATGCAGCGGCCAATACTTGCCGCATGTCGGCATCGCGCGTTGTATACCTTCAGCCCCGCAGTCGCCCCGAAACGCTTGCGCCGGACGCCCCGCGGGTGATCACCGCGTTCGGCGCCGCCTTGCTGCGCGCGCCGCCGAAGCCGCCGGGCATTGCCACCTGCGTGGCCTATCTGCAGGAAACCGCCGAGCAACTGCTGTTCCGCCACATGGGTTTGCGCGCCTTGCAGAACATGCGCAGCACACTGTTTGCTGCTCCCGGCCGTGATGCCGAGATGGCGCTGCTGTGGCGCGAAGCCCTGGCCACTGCCTGCTATGCGCGCGTCGTGGCTGTGCACACGCGCTTTGATGCGCCGCTGCTCACCGGTGCTGGTCTTCTGCACCGCACTGGCGAGATCGCTGCATTGCGCGCACTGGCACAGGCCGAAGTGGAGGCCGGCCAGCGGCTGGTCGGTCCGGTCATGCACGAGATCATGGAAGCCCGTGACGATGAGCTGGTGGCACGTGTCACCCGCAGCTGGTCGTTGCCGGGCGAACTGCGGCTGTTGATCCTGCGCTGGCGCGCGGAGCAGAACCAGTTGCCGCCACCCGAGTCGGTCAGCCTGTTGACGATGGCGCAGGCGCTGGCAACCGAACTGGTGCACGCGGCCACCTGCACACCGGGTCTCGTCGAAGCAGCCCGCGCTGCGATGCAGCTGCCGCAGCTGCTGGTGGAGCAGGCCCGCGCTGCGACGGCAGGAATCGATGCATTGCTGGCGCAGCTCGCGCCAATGCCCGTCGCGCACGACTGACCGCGCCGCGGAAGCCTGTCCGCAAGGGCAATGCTAGACTTCCGCCATGACACGTATCCTGCTGCGTACCCCCAAGGCCGACGGTTTCTGGATGCCGGCCGAGTTTGATCGGCATGCGGGCACCTGGATGCTGTGGCCCGAGCGCCTCGACAACTGGCGCGATGGCGCACGCCCCGCGCAACAGGCATTTGCCGCAGTAGCCGCCGCAATTGCGCGCTTCGAGCCGGTGTCCGTAGGCGTATCCGCCGCGCAGTACGAGTTCGCGCGTGCGGCGCTTGAGCCGCGCGTGCGGCTCATTGAAATCAGCAGCAATGATGCCTGGATGCGCGATGTGGGCCCCACTTTCGTCGTCAACGCCGCCGGCCGGCGGCGCGCCGTCGACTGGCAGTTCAATGCCTGGGGCGGACTCAATGGCGGCCTGTATTTCCCCTGGGACCAGGATGATCTCATCGCACAAAAGGTGGCGGCAGTGGAAGCTGTTGACCGCTACCGCGCTCCGCTGATCATGGAAGGCGGCGCCATCCATACCGATGGGCAGGGCACGCTGCTGGTCACGGAAGAATGCCTGCTCAATCCCAATCGCAATCCGCAGTTGTCAAAGGCCGCCATTGAAGGGCTGCTCAAGTCGTATACCGGCACCAGCACGGTGATCTGGCTCGGCGCCGGTGTGATCAATGACGAGACCGATGGCCACGTCGACAATCTCGCCTGCTTTGCGCGACCGGGTGAAGTGTGTCTCACCTTTCCGGCCAATCCGCGCGATCCGCAATGGCGGGTGTCGAACGATGCGCTGGAGCGGCTGCATGCAGCGCGTGATGCGCGCGGCCGAGCGCTGAAGGTGCACAAGCTGCCTTCACCGGGTCCGTTGAAGACCACTGCGGCGGAGGCGGCCGGCGTGCAACAGCGTGATGGCGCAAAGCCGCGCCGTGCCGCCGCAAGGCTGGCCGGTTCATACGCCAATTTCTACATTGCCAATGGTGGCGTCGTGGTGCCGCTGCTCGATGCCCGCACCGATGCGGCGGCCATCGCGAAGCTCAGGCGCATCTTCCCGGAGCGCGAAGTAGTGGGCGTGCCGGGCCGCGAGATCCTGCTGGGCGGCGGCAACATCCACTGCATCACCCAGCAAGTGCCAGCCATCAAAGCGCGTCGATCACCGCGTTGAAAGTCGCGCTGGGCCGCATACAGGCGGCGCAGCGAGCGGCGTCCGGATGGTAGTACCCGCCGATATCCACAGGCTTGCCCTGCACGGCGGCCAGTTCAGCAACGATCTTCGTCTCACCAGCTGTGAGCGCCGCCGCCACTGGCGCGAACAGCGCCCGCAGACCGGCATCGTCACGCTGCGCAGCCAGTGCCTGCGCCCAGTACAGCGTCAGGTAGAAATGACTGCCGCGCACGTCCAGCTCGCCCACCTTGCGTGAGGGCGACTTGTCGTTCTCCAGAAACCTGCCATTCGCCACATCCAGTGCTTCGGCCAGCGCCTTCGCGCGGCCATTGCCGGTCTTCTGCGCCAGGTCTTCGATCGACACCTGCAGTGCCAGGAACTCGCCCAGCGAATCCCAGCGCAGGTGATTTTCCTCAAGGAACTGCTGCACATGCTTGGGAGCCGAGCCGCCGGCGCCGGTTTCATACAGTCCGCCGCCTTCCAGCAGCGGTACGATCGACAGCATCTTCGCGCTGGTGCCGAGCTCGAGAATCGGAAACAGGTCGGTGAGATAGTCGCGCAGCACATTGCCGGTCACCGAGATGGTGTCCTGTCCCGCGCGCAGCCGCTGCAGTGTGGAGCGCGTGGCTTCCACCGGAGACTCGATGCGGATGTCGAGACCGGCCGTGTCATGGCCCTGCAGGTATTCGCGTGTGCGCGCAATCAGTGCGCGGTCATAGGCGCGGGCTTCATCCAGCCAGAAGATCGCTGGCTGGCCGGTGATGCGCGCCCGGTTCACGGTGAGCTTCACCCAGTCGCGCACTGCGGCGTCCCTGGTCTGGCACATGCGCCAGATATCGCCTTTTTCGACCTCGTGCCCCGTGAGCACGCTGCCCGTGGCATCGACCACCCGCACGCTGCCCGCGGCGGCGATTTCAAAGGTCTTGTCGTGCGAGCCGTATTCTTCCGCCGCCTGCGCCATCAGGCCGATGTTGCTGACATTGCCCATGGTCTTGACGTCATAGGCGCCAAGCGCGCGGCAGTCATCGATGACTACCTGGTAGATGCCGGCATAGCAGCGATCGGGAATCAGCGCGGTCATGTCATGCAGTTTGCCGTCCGGGCCCCACATCTTGCCGGAGGCGCGGATGGCCGCCGGCATCGAAGCGTCAATGATGATGTCGCTGGGCACGTGCAGGTTGGTGATGCCTTTTTCCGAGTCCACCATCGCCAGCGGCGCATGCGCGCCGATGGCGGCCGCGATATCCGCAGACACCGCGGCACGCTGCGCTTCAGGCAGCGCATTGACCTTGCCCAGCAGCGCCTCGAGTCCGTTGTTCGGATTCACGCCGACGGCAGCGAGCAGCGCCCCGTGTTTGGTGAACACATCACACAGGAACACGCTCACCGCATGGCCGAACAGGATGGGGTCCGAGACCTTCATCATCGTCGCTTTCAGGTGCAGTGAGATCAGCAGGCCGTCGCGCTTCGCAGCATCCATCTCGGTCGCGTAGAACTTGCGCAACGCCGCAGCGCTCAGGAAGGTGGTGCTGATGAGCTCGGCATCCTTTGCCTTCACGCCATCCTTCAGCACGGTGACCTTGCCGGCAGTATCCACATGTTCAATTCGCAGCACGCCCG
>JANPGU010000230.1:0-24100 GCA_031424095.1 Gammaproteobacteria bacterium | reverse complement strand
CGCCCTTTCGGCCCGCCCGCGCAAGTCCTGGCTGTCCTGCGCCAGCGACTTCTGTGCACCGAACACAAGGGCCGCATGCGCATACATCCCGGCAGCGGCAATCGTGGAAGACGAGCAGCTGGGAATATAGAATCGCGCATGGCGATCGAGGCTGGGTTTCACCCCGCTCGTGTATTCAAGCGTGCCGACCTTCAGCGCCACGCTGCCGTCGGCGTTCTGCATGCGCCGCAGCCAGTCCATTTCCCATTTCACCTCGTCCAGCAGGTCCGGCACGCCGTTACCGGATTCCGGGATGCCGAAGTCATCGGTAAAGGCACTCGGGTTGTCCTGATAGGCGCCCAGCAGCTGGTGGACGGCCACCGAGGCGAATGTCACGTATTTGTTGGTGTCGCCGGCGTCGAACCAGCCGCCGGACAGATTGCGGGCCTTGGTGGCGTTCGTGCGATCCGTGATGTCGCGCGCTTCCAGATCCTGCCCCGGACCCAGGAAGGAAACCTCGTCGATCCAGCAGGCGTCAGCCGCAGGTGCCTGCTTGGCGAAGCCGCTGCGCTGGTAGAAAAAGGTCTTCACTGCGGCCTTCAGGACGGGTGCATAAACCTGGGGTGCAATGCGGAAGGTCGCCGAGCGCGCCTTGCGGGCCTCGTCAAAGATGAAATACGTGCCTTCGGCCTGCAGCTTGCTGAAATCGAACCACCAGCCCACGTCTCCGGAGCTGGCATCCACGGCGCCGCCCCGCCATTTCGAGGGCGTGCCTTCCAGTGCCACGCTGCCGTCGTCGGCACGACGCACCTGGTAGCGGGCACCAGGCGTGAAATGATCATTGCTGTCGAATCCGACCCGCGGGTCCCGGATCACCGCGACCTTGCTGTCAGCCGGCCTGTAGCCGAACTGATCGACCAGGATGTGGGCATTGAACGGGATTCCGGCGATGCCCGCAGGAACCGGCGCCACAGGCGCCACTGGTGCCTGGGCGGCCTGGGCTGTGCCGCGAAGGGCGGTACCGTCGCTGCAGCCCAGAATCAGGCCCAGCGCGATGGGGAAAATGAATCGTCGGGCTCGCTTTGGCATGCGGCTATATCACGGTATGGGACACGGATTTGGCAAGCCGTTTGTCCCGGGCAAATTAAGTTAATCCGTGTGTGGGCTGCCGCTTGGTAGCTCAGGCGGCACGGAGCTATAGTGAGTGGATGATTATCCGTCGATTGCTTGCAGCTTTTTGCGCCCTGATGCTGAGTGCCACCGCCCTGGCGATGCAGCCTTCCGGCGAAACATTCACCATTGCCCAGCCCGCACCTTCCGCGCTGGCGCCCATCGGTCCCGGCGACCAGATCCGTGTCGATGTATTCGGCAGTGCGGACCTGGGGGCCACCACCGGCGTGGCTGAAGACGGCACGATTCATCTGCCGCTGGTCGGCGCGATACAGCTCACCGGCCTGTCACCTGCCGATGCCGCCAGGAAAATCGAGGTCGCGCTCAAGACCGGCGAGTTCCTGGTCGACCCGCATGTCGGGGTCACGGTGATCCAGTCCGTGTCCCAGCGCGTTTCAGTGCTGGGCGAGGTGACCAACCCCGGTCGCTATCCCATCGATCCCAGCACCACGGTGCTCGATGTCATCGCACTGGCGGGAGGCGCAACCGACAAGGGTTCCGACATCGTCGAATTGCTGCGGACGGATGCCGCCGGCGCGCTGCAGAAGACGACCATCGACCTGCGCGGCCTGACAGCGGCGCACGACGCCAAGCCCGGCTCCGAGCAGAACCTGCGTGCGGGTGATTCGATCAATGTGCCCAAGCGCACATTCTTCATCACGGGTGAAGTCCGCAATCCGAGCGAGTACCGCATTGAGCCCGACATGATTCTGGAAGAAGCCATCGCCCGCGCCGGCGGCGTGACGCCGCTGGGAAGTTCCAGTCGTATCGAGATCCGGCGACGGGGACCCGATGGCAAGTATCACAGCATCAAGTCGAAAAGGAGCACACGCATCGAAGCCGGCGACATGATCAAGGTCAAGGAGCGACTGTTTTGATTTCCAAGCAAGCTGCCAGTCTGCCGCCGCCACCAGAGTCGCAGTACGGCTCGCAATTCCCGGCATTCGAAGAAGAGACCAGCACGGGGGGCGGGTTTACGCTCATGCAGTTGTGGTACATGGTGCGGGCGCACCTGTGGCCAAGCATCGGCATCTTCGCGGTGCTGCTGGCTGTGGCTTTCCTGGTGATCAGCAAGCTGCCCAGGAGCTACAACGCCACCGCGGCGCTGATCGTCAACATCGACAACACCGATCCCCTGGCGGGCCGCAACAATTCTGCCGGCCAGAGCGGCTGGTTCTTTCCGACCCAGGTCGAACTGATCTCCAACAACACGATGCTGCTGCCTGTCGTCGAAACCCTGAAGCTGCAGGACAATCCTTATTTCACCGGCGGGTTCGTCGGCGATCGCAAAGTGCTCACCGACATCGTGCTCGCCAACCTGCGCAACTCGATCACCGTGCGCCCGGGGACCGGCAGCCAGCTGCTCTATATCTCCGCGGAGGCCCGCAATCCATTGACAGCAGCAAATATCGCCAATGCCGTGGCTGATGAGTACCTCAAGCAGTCGCGTGCACGCATCAACGCGCCTGCCAGTGAACGGGCCCAGCGCTATACGGCGCAGCTGCAGGAGCTGACGGAAAAGCTCGCCGTGGCCACGAGCAGGGTCACGGAATTCCGCCAGAAGAACGGCCTGCCAGACCTGAAAGACACGCCAACTGGTGACTCGGAAGGCACCGCGCTGGTGGACCTGCAAGGCAAGTTGCTGGAGCAGCAGAATTCTCTGCGTCAGCTCGAGTCGAGGGTCGGTACGACGGGCACCGAAGGCGCAACGTCGGATGGAAAGGAAGTCGTTGACATGCGCGGCAAGCTCGCGGAGCTCGAGAGCGATCTGGTGGAAGCACGGACCACGATGGGTCCGAAGCATCCCCGAATCGTGCAGCTGCAGTCCGAGATCGAGGCCATGCGTCTCGCGCTGCGCGCCAGCGCCTCACAGGCACTGGCGCGCTCCCGGGAACTCCGAAACCAGATTCAGGGCGAATTTGGCAGGGAACGTGAGCGCCTGTTGGCGCGCCGCGTGGTGCAGGATCAGGGCGCCAAGTTGCTGCTGGAACTGCAGCTCGCAAAGGACAACTACGCTACCGCACTGCGCGGCCTGGACCAGATGCAGTTCGCCTCTGCGGGTGACTACAAGGACGTCACGCTGGTCAGCCGGGCCGAGCCACCCGTCAAAGCCAGCCGCCCGAACAAGACCAAGCTGTTCCTCGCGGCGATCGTGGGCTGCGGCGGCCTGGCGCTGGGTGGACCGTTCGCCTTCGAGTTGCTGCTCAACCGTCGCATCCGCTGCCGCGACGACCTTGAGCGCAGCTTCCGTACCGTGGTCCTGGCCGAGTTCAGCCGGATGGATCCCGCGCCGGCGGCATAAGGCCGCGAGCGGGGGATCAGGTCTTGCCTTCCCGGTTGGTGCGCACCCATTCGGTGGTGCGCCGTCCGCGCAGCATCACTGCCAGCTTCCAGATCAGGAAGAACGGGGCGCGGGCCAGATCCAGCAGGCCGCGGATTCCCGTGCCGCTCAACTGCCAGCCGCGCAGCACATAGAGCACCAGCGTCGCCACGCACAGCAATCCCGTCCAGAGCCAGAAGCTCGCCGGCACCAGCAGCCACGCGAGGCCGGTGAACGCCAGGATCATCAGCGCCACGTAGGACAGAGGCAGGATCAGCAGGTCCAGGGCCAGATCCAGGCACACCAGGCTCGGTGCGGTCACCGCCCGTTTCAGCAGCGGCAGCACGGCGCTGCGCAGCAGTGCGGCGCGACCTTGTTCCCAGCGCCGCCGCTGGCTGCGCGCGGCTTTTTCGCCCGACACCATTTCGCCATCGCAGTGGGCTTCGTCGGCATAGGCCACGCGGATTCCCCGCATGCCAAGTTCAATGCCGAACTCCAGGTCTTCCGCGAGCGAATAGCTGGCATAGGGCACTCGCTGCAGCAGGGCATGGGTCAGCGCCCAGCCATTGCCGCGTATTCCGCAGGAGAGGCCCAGCCGCTCGCGGCCGCGGGATCGCAGGCGATGGAATGCGCCCATCGCGATCGCCATGAGGCGGGTGCGCCAGGATGCATGCAGATTCGATACGCCATAGTGCACCTGCACGGCGTGTTCACCGCGATCAAGGCGGGCGGCCATGGCTTCCAGCAGGTTAGGGGACACGAGGCTGTCGGCGTCGATGATCGCGACCGCATCGGCCCAGCCACGCTCGCGGCTTTCCCTGAACGCATGATCCAGCGCGTGGCCTTTGCCGCGCAGCCCGTCGTTGACTCGCACCAGCACCTGCGCCCCAGCCTCCGCGGCGAGCCTGGCTGTGTCGTCGGTGCAGTTGTCCGCGACCACGACGACCCGGAACTTGTCGGCGGGCCAGTCAATGGCGCGGATCGAACGCACCACCGCGGCGATCCCCGCCTCCTCATTGTGTGCGGGGATGATGACGTCGAAGCGCGTCGCCCGTCGCGAGGGGGGAGGCCGTGAGTTGCGTGCCGACAGCAGTGTGAGCCCAAGCAGGTAGAGCGAAGATCCAACAGCCGGCACGGCAAGGATCCACAGCAGGGGCAGTGTTAGAGCGGACAAGTTTCCTCGGGCCCCGGACGGGTGCTCAGTCGAACACGACTGAGATCGACAGGGAGGCAACGTTACCGTTGTATTGGTCCACCCAGATTTCAGAGCGGCGCACATTGCGCGCCGCCGATGCACTCACCGCTACCGCTCGCGTGGCGCGGTAATTCAGGCCCAGCGAGTAACTACGCACAAGATCCGTGCGCTCGATGGTGGTATTGCCGAATGCCACATTGTCGATGACCGACTGCGTGTAGGCGGTCCCCAGCGAAGCAGAGAACCTGCGGGTTGCAGCCCAGTTCACCGCAACACTGAACCCTGTGCCGATCGACGTGTTAACGCCCGCGTCGTACTGCTGGAAATTGCGGAAGGCGCTGATGTTGATGCCGGTCTTGGCCGTGAGCTGGCGGGTGATGCCAAGCGAGCCTGTGAACGCCGAATCACTGCTGTCCGTTACGCCTGCGGAGCTGCCGGAGGAATTGCGGAGTTTCGTTTCGCGCCAGGACTTGCCCGCTGAGAAGCTCAAGTTGGTGACGGTCGTCACCTTGTAGTTGAGCGTGAAGAAGGCAGCCTGCTGTGTATAGCGCGTTGCATTGGTGATGCCCGAGTAAGTGGATTCTGCCTGGGTTGCGCCCAGTCCTGGCACCAGCTGCGCGGCTCCCAGGAATTCGATCGACGCCGTGCCGGTTCTCGTCGTCAGCTGGAAATCATCTGCGTTTGCCAGCGGCGTCCGGGTCTGGGACCAGCCGGGAGCAAGGCTGAGCTGCCAGCGCGGCGTCGGACGCACCCGCAGCGTCCCCTGGGCGCTGGTCGCGGTCTGCTCTACGGTGTTGATGCCGCCGATGTCTGCGAGTCCGATCGGGGCGCGGGACTGCGAGGCCTGCAGCGACACGTCGTAAACCTGCCCCGGTCGATATTCGAGATTCACGCCGAAGCTGTAGTCATCGTGGCTCAACGACTCCTGGTCCATGGAATCGGAGTGACTGTAGGAGGCCACTGCCTGACCCCGCAGCGGCCCTGTGCCGCCGAGTCTGGCGGCTATGTTCGCTGACGCATACATCGAAACAGCGTCCCGCTTGCGCTCGCCTTTGTCATCCAACGGCGCCTCTTCGATATTTGCAAGCTGACGCGCATTGCTGTCGTACTGGCTGCCGACCGCGACGCCGCTCGATAGATCGATCTGCGCCATCGCAGGCTGCATCGGCGCCATGGCGGCCGCCGCGAGAATGATCGCGCCGGCCGACTGGCCGGTTCGCTGGGGCCGGTCTCGCATAGACGTGTTTGTCACTCTCGCCGTACCCGGGCTTATGGAAAATGTGCGCTGGACCCTGGTCGGTGCAACGCCGTCTGAAGATGAGCCGCAGCGTATAACGCGCTTCAGGGCACTGGCAAGCTAATAACCGGCAGGTCGTCTCAATCCGGAGTCACGGATTGCCTGGCGGATGCGCAATAATGGCACGCCCATCCGGGGCGCTTACGTGTACACGGCATTTCCATGATTCTAGTCACCGGCGGCGCCGGCTTCATCGGCGCCAATTTCGTCCTCGCCTGGCTGCGTTCCTGTGATGAACCTGTCGTCAACCTCGACAAGCTGACCTACGCCGGCAATCTCCAGAACCTCACCGACGCCGAAGCTGCGGCAGAGCGCCATCTGTTCGTGCGGGGTGACATCGCCGACCATGATCTGGTGCTGCAGCTGCTCTCCAGGCACAGCATCCGCGCGGTGGTCAATTTCGCCGCGGAGTCGCATGTGGACCGCTCCATCCACGGGCCTGCCGACTTCATCCAGACCAATATCGTCGGCACATTCCGGCTGCTGGAAGCAGTTCGCGCCTACTTGGGCAACCTGGATGCGCAGGCACGGGCTGACTTCCGCTTCCTGCACGTTTCGACGGACGAGGTGTACGGCTCGCTCGGGAAGACAGACCCTGCATTTTCGGAACAGAATCGTTACGAACCGAACAGTCCGTACTCCGCCAGCAAGGCGGCCAGCGACCATCTGGTGCGCGCCTACCATCACACCTACGGCCTGCCGGTGGTGACCACCAATTGCTCCAACAATTACGGCCCGTACCATTTTCCGGAAAAGCTGATTCCGCTGTGCATCCACAACGCGCTGGCCGGCAAGCCACTGCCCATCTACGGTGACGGCCAGCAGATTCGTGACTGGCTCTACGTCGAGGATCACTGCAGTGCCATTCGCCGTGTCCTGCAGGCGGGCACACTCGGCGAGGTCTACAACGTCGGCGGTTGGAACGAGAAGCCCAACATCGAAGTGGTGCGCACGCTCTGCCGGATCCTCGACGAGCTGTCGCCGCGCGCCGATGGCAAGTCCTACGACACTCAGATCACGTACGTCGAAGACCGGCCCGGCCATGACCGCCGTTACGCGATCGATGCGTCGAAGCTGGAACGAGAGCTCGGCTGGAGACCGGCAGAGACCTTCGACAGCGGCATCCGCAAGACGGTGCAGTGGTATCTGGAACACCAGGACTGGGTTCACAACGTGACATCCGGTGCTTACCGCGACTGGATCGGCAAGCAGTACGGAACGGCCACATGAGAATCCTGCTGGCTGGCAGCAAGGGCCAGGTGGGTTTTGAACTGAGCCGCTCGCTGGCAGTGCTGGGCGAAGTCACCGCGGTTGATCGCCATTCCTGCGATCTGACCAATGAGTCTGCTCTGCGCAAGGTGGTTCGGGATCTGCAGCCAGAAGTAATCGTCAACGCTGCCGCCTACACGGCGGTAGATCGCGCGGAGTCAGAGGCAGAGCTTGCACGCCTGGTGAATGCGCAGGCACCAGCCATCCTCGCAGAGGAAGCTGCTGCCATCGGTGCACTGCTGGTGCACTATTCCACTGACTATGTGTTTGACGGGGCGAAGCCAGAGGCCTACACAGAGTCCGACACGCCCAGCCCGGTCAGCGTGTATGGCGCAACCAAGTTGCAGGGAGAGCTGGCCATCGCGGCCGCCACGCACCGCCACCTCGTCCTGCGCACCAGCTGGGTTCTGGGAGCCCATGGCGCCAACTTCGCCAAGACCATGCTGCGCCTGGCGACTGATCGCAGCGCATTGAACGTTGTCGCAGATCAGCAGGGCACGCCCACTTCCGCCGCCCTGCTGGCCGATGCCACTGCTCATGTAGTTCGCCGCTACCAGGTTGAGCAGGCGGGGCAGGGAGCGTTTCCGTTTGGTACTTACCATCTGGTGGCCAGCGGCCACACCAACTGGTGCGACTATGCCCGGTTCGTCATTGCCGAGGCCCAGAAGCTGGGGCAGGTATTCAAGGCTGGCCCCGAAGCAATCAAGGCCATCACGACCGCGGAGTATCCAACTCCCGCCAAACGTCCGGCCAATTCAAGAATGTCGAACCGCAAGTTCGCCGACTCATTCGGTCTGCGTCTGCCACCGTGGCAGGACGGCGTCGGGCATGTTCTCAAGCAACTCTTTTGAAGGTTGAACTGATGCGCAAAGGAATAATTCTCGCCGGTGGCTCGGGCACGAGGCTGTACCCGGTAACCCAGGCCGTCTCGAAACAGCTCATGCCGGTCTATGACAAGCCCATGATCTATTACCCGCTGACCACGCTGATGCTCGCGGGCATCCGTGACGTGCTGGTGATTTCAACGCCGCAGGACACGCCCCGCTTCACCGAACTGCTCGGTGACGGCGCCAAGTGGGGAATGAACATCCAGTATGCGGTGCAGCCGTCACCCGATGGCCTTGCACAGGCCTTCATCATCGGCAGGGATTTCGTCGGCGACAATCCGAGTGCGCTGGTGCTCGGGGACAATATCTTCTACGGCCATGACCTGGTGAAACAGCTGCACGACGCGGGCGCCAAGAACGAAGGTGCCAGCGTCTTTGCCTATCGGGTTCAGGATCCGGAACGCTACGGTGTGGTGGAGTTCGATGCATCGCAGCGCGCCATTTCCATCGAGGAAAAACCCAAGGCACCCAAGAGCCACTATGCGGTGACCGGACTCTATTTCTACGACCGCCAGGTCTGCGACATAGCCCGCAGCATTCGCCCCTCGTCGCGGGGAGAACTGGAGATCACCGACGTCAACCGCCGGTATCTGGAACAGGGGCAGCTCGATGTCGAGATCATGGGCCGCGGCTATGCCTGGCTCGACACGGGCACGCACGACAGCCTTCTGGAAGCAGCCGGGTTCATCGCCACGCTGCAGAAGCGCCAGGGCCTGATGGTGGCCTGCCCGGAAGAGATCGCATTGAGCCAGCACTGGATCAGCGTCGACGACGTGCGGGCACTGGCCGCGCCGCTGAGCAAGAACGGCTACGGCCAATACCTGTTGCAACTGATCCGTTAAGCGAACCATGCCATATCAAGCAATTGCGACCGAACTGCCCGAGGTGCTGATCCTGGAACCCAGGGTCTTCGCCGATGACCGGGGGTTCTTCTTCGAGAGCTTCAACGCGCGCGATTTCCATGCCGCCACGGGCGTTGAAGCGCAGTTCGTCCAGGACAATCACAGCCGCTCTGCCCGCGGCGTGCTGCGCGGACTGCACTATCAGATCCAGCATCCCCAGGGAAAGCTGGTGCGCGTGACGCACGGCGAGGTCTTCGACGTCGCGGTCGACCTGCGCAGGGCCTCCCCGACATTCGGCAAATGGGTCGGCGTGACGCTGTCCGGCACCAACAAGCGGCAGCTCTGGGTGCCGCCGGGCTTTGGCCACGGCTTTCTCGTCATGAGTGAGACCGCGGAGTTCCTGTACAAGACCACCGACTACTGGTATCCCGAGTTTGAACGCACGCTGTTGTGGAATGACGCGGCGGTCGGCGTTCGCTGGCCAACGGCTATCGCCCCTGCGTTGTCCGGCAAGGACGCTGCAGGCGCGCAGTTCTCGGCGATCGAAACGTTTCCTTAAGGGTTCCGGGCGCTGCCTGTTTCTGCCAGCGTGCTGACCTCGGCGCTGCCAGCCCTGCGCATGGGCTTGCCGTCTATCGGACTGATGGGCGCCTGCCGGATCCCATCCTCCGGAAACACGAACGCCTCCACCGTTTCCGCACCCATCTCGAAGTGCACGGACGGCACCAGGATCTGGCGCTCGGTCGTCATCCGAATGCGGCGCTCGAACACTTCGTATTCAAAGCGATGATCCATGAGCTGCATGTAGATGTTCTCGGGTGTATCCGAAAACACATGCAGGTGGATGTCGCTGAACTCGGTGGCCGTGCCGTTCAGCACCGCGCCGACCAGGCGCGGTTCGAACTTCGCAAGCAGGCGCATGGCCTTCAGCGCAGTCTGCCGCTGTTCCTGCAGGCTGCTGGTGTGCTGCACTCCGCCGAACAGCCGCTGATAGGAAGCCAGCGCGGCTTCTATCTCGGAGTTCTTGGGAAGGATCGATCCTTCAACCACCCCGTAGCGCTCGGCGGCCTTGCGCTTGGCAACCAGATAATCCTGGATGCCGTGTTCCGCCATCAGGCGGGCGGCTTCCTGCGCAACAGCGCTGCGCAGATGATCGGAGCGGGTGGGAGCTCGCTTGGTCATGACTGTACTCGCGGCCGAAAGATCGCCGCTCGACCGTCAGACTATAGCTAGAACAGCGGCTCGCCGCTGGATTTGACTTGTGGAACAGCCGGTCCGAATTAAAGGCCCCCACCGTCCCCGGGGTTAGAATTCCCAGGCTGGTGGTTCAGCATGAAATGTTCGTAGATCGCCTCGGGATCCTGCGGATCAGCCAGCGCACCGGTAAAGGGCGAGATCTTCAGATCGATCAAACCCCCCGGGCGCGACATCCTCGAAGAAGGCACATCGCGCAATGCCTCGCGCATGAAGTGCATCCAGATGGGCACTGCGGTGCTCGCGCCTTCTTCGCCACGGCCGACCGACTGCTCGTCATCGAAGCCCACCCACACCGAAGCCACGAGCTGGTGGTTGAAGCCATTGAACCAGAGGTCGCGATCTTCGTTGGTGCCGGTCTTGCCCGAAAGGTCATCACGTCCCAATGCCCGCGTGCGACGTGCGGTGCCGCGCGTGGTCGCGTCATGCAACATGTCGGTAATCAGCCAGGCGTTCTGCGGCGAGATCACCCGCGGTGCCAGGCGCTCGGCCGGCAGGTAACCGGCACCGCCCTGGGTGCGCGCAAGCTCCCGCAGCACGGGCGGCGCCTCCATGTCGCGTAGCTGCTGGTGTGCGGGCTCGGGCGGGTCGCTCGCAAGCTCAGTGGTCGAACCCGTACCCGATCCGCCAGTTGTTACGGCGACCAAGGGCTCCGCCTGCAGCGGCGCGCTCGCTGGCTGCTCGCATTCTTCACAGGCGATCGCAGGTTCCGCCTCGAAAACCACCTTGCCGGACGAATCCTCGATGCGGCTGATGAAATACGGCTCGACCTTGAAGCCGCCATTGGCAAAGGTGGCAAAGCCAGTGACCATTTCCAGCGGCGTCGCGACCTGCGTACCCAGCGCCAGCGAGAGACTGCGCGGCAGCGATTTCTCGCGAAAGCCGAACTTCGCGGCATGCGTGATGGCGGCATCTACCCCGATCGCCTGCAGGATGCGGATCGAAACCAGGTTGCGCGACCACACCAGTCCTTCGCGCAGCCGTGTCGGTCCGCCGAATGAACCGTCCGAATTCTTCGGCCGCCAGTTCTCTTCATCGTTGGTGCCTTCGATCACTGGCGGCAGGTCCAGGAAGACCGACGCGGGCGTGAAGCCTTCTTCCAGCGCGGCCGAATAGAAAAAGGGCTTGAATCCCGAACCCGGCTGACGCTTTGCCTGCACCACACGGTTGAAACTGTTCTGGTGGAAGTCGAAGCCGCCGACCAGCGAGACGATGGCGCCGTCGTTGGGATCGAGTGCAACCAGTGCCGATTGCGCGCGCGGCAGCTGCCCGAGCTGGGCCGCGCCGCGCCTGTCTGTCACAACCAGTATCACGTCGCCCGCAACCACCACATCGGCAGCCTTGCGTGGCGAGGCGCCGATTCCGCCACTCTTGTTGACTGGCCTTGCCCAGGACAGTCCTTCCCAGTTGATCTTTGCATCGCCGCCGTTGCGGATATGGATCTCGGCAGTAGTGTCGCTGACGCGCGTAACCACGGCTGGCTGCAGCAGGCCCACGGATTCGTATTTGGTCAGCAGCCCGTCGAGGTCGTTGGCGTTCGCAGCCGCCGGCAGCTGCACGTTGCCCAGATGGCCGCGATAGCCGTGGCGACGGTCGTATTCCATCAGCCCCAGTCGCAGCGCGCGGTTGGCGGCGGTCTGCAGCCGGCTGTCGAGCGTGGTGTAGACCTTGTATCCCGCGTTCACCGCGGCTTCGCCGAAGCGCTTGACGACTTCCTGCCGCGCCATTTCGGCCACGTAAGCCGCTTCGACGTCATACAGAGGTGCAAAGCCGCGCGAGGCCACGGGCTCCCTTGCTGCCGCTGCAGCGGTCGCCTCGTCGATATATCCCAGCTTGACCATGCGGCCCAGCACGTAGCCACGGCGCATGGCGGCAGCCTTGGGATTGGTGACCGGGTTGTAGCGCGAGGGCGCAGGCAACACGCCCGCCAGTGTCGCGGCCTGGCCCACACTCAGTTCGTCGAGGTGCTTGCCGTAGTAAGTCTCTGCCGCAGCGGCGATGCCATAGCTGCGCTGCCCGAACAGCACCACGTTGAGATAGATGGCAAGGATCTGCTCCTTGGTGAAATCGCGTTCCATCCGATAAGTGACGAAAACCTCGCCCAGCTTGCGGCGCGCGGTCTTGTCGAGGGTCAGGAACATGTTGCGGGCAGCCTGCTGGGTGATGGTGCTGCCACCCTGTCCGGCCCCGGCCGAGGCCACGTTGGCCGCCATGGCCCGGATCACGCCCATCCAGTCCAGGCCACTGTGTTCGAAGAACCGGTCGTCCTCAGCCGCCAGTACCGCCTGGCGCACCAGGTCGGGAATGTCCTCGTAGCGGACAGGTATGCGTCGCTGTTCGCCGATCTGGGAGATCAGACTGCCCGAACGGGTATAGACCCGCAGCGGAACCGACAGCTCGACGCTGTGCATGTTCTGGGCGGTGGGCAGCCAGGGCGCCAGGTAGACAAAGCTGCAGGCAAGGGCAAAGCCACCGGTCAGCACGAGACCGCAGATGCCGAATAAAGCCCAGCGAAGCCAGCGAAGGTAGGACGGGTTCACGGATTCGACAAGCTCTGGTTGCGCCCCGGTAGGGGGTAGCGCAGTTTCCTATCCCGGGCGTGATTGGACAATGCCAAGTCGAAAGTTGACCGGTTTGTGGGCGGGCTCACGGAAAGCTTCGCCGCGTTCGCGTTCAATTTAACCGTTTCGTAAGTTATAGTTGCGGCAATATTCAGGCAGAGCAAGCGTTTCGGCGCCTAACTAGCTGAAAGGTAAGGGAGATCTGTGTTTCTATTTCCGCGCAAACACCGCCCGGTCCTCGGCCTCGATATCACGCCGTCGTCCATAAAGCTGATTGAACTGACCCTTTCCGGGGGTCAGTACACGGTGGAATCCTATGCTGCCGAGGCCACTCCCCAGAACTCGATGAACGAAAAAGCGATTGTCGATGCCGACGCAGTCGGCGAGGCAATTGCCCGCGCCGTGCGGCGCGCCGGCGTTCGCACCAAGGAAGTGGCCGTTGCCATCAGCGGCGACGCGGCGATCACCAAGGTGATCCAGATGCCGCGCAACCTGAACGACGCCGATCTGGAAGCCCAGGTCGAAATGCAGGCCGACCAGTACATCCCCTTTCCAATGGACGAGGTCGCCTACGACTACGAAGTGCTGGGCTCATCCGAGAAAGACGGCGAGTCGATGGACGTGCTGCTCGTGGCCTCGCGCTCAGAGAATGTCGAGCAGCGCCGTGCGGCAGTGACTGCCGCCGGCTTGTCGGCGCGCATCGTCGATGTCGAAGCCTTCGCGCTCGAGAACGCCTGCCGCCTGATGACCCACCAGATGCCCGACGGTGGCATCGACCGATCGGTGGCGGTGGTGGATTTCGGCGCCAGCACCACCACGTTCAGCGTGCTGCGCAATCTCAAGGTTGTCTACACGCGTGACTTCGCCTTCGGCGGCCAACAGCTCACCGAAGAAATCATGCGTACCTACGGTTTGTCGCTGGAAGAAGCGGGCCGCGCGAAGAAGGAAGGCGGCCTGCCGGCCAACTACCAGAGCGATGTGCTCGATCCGTTCATCGACGACATGACGCAGCAGATCAGCCGTTCGCTGCAGTTCTACCTGGCCTCAGGCTCCGGCCGCGAGCAGCCGGAAAAGATCCTGCTCTGCGGTGGCTGCGCCAACATTTCCGGCGCTGCCGAAGTCGTGCAGAGCCGCATCGGCGTGGAAGCCGAAAAGGGCGATCCGCTCGGCCAGATGAAGATTTCCGCGCGCGCGCGCGCTCAAGCGGTGCAGCGTGATGCCACCGCCCTGCTCACTGCCTGCGGCCTCGCGCTGCGGAGTTTCGACTGATGCCACGTATCAATCTACTTCCCTGGCGCGAGCAGCAACGCACCGAGCGCAAGAAGGCGTTCCTGGTGGGCATGGGGGCTGCCGGCCTGGCAGCACTCGCTGTCAGTGGCGCGGGCTTCCTGATGTTCAACCAGATGATCGACGCACAGCAGGCGCGCAATTCGCTGCTGAAGAGCGAGATCAAGGTGCTGGACAAGCAGATCGAGGAAATCAACAGCCTCGAAGCGCAGAAGCAGCAGTTCATCGCGCGCATGCAGATCATCGAGAAGCTGCAGCGTTCACGGCCCGAGATCGTGCATGTGTTCGACACCTTCACGAAGACGGTGCCGGATGGCACCTACCTCACGGCCATCACGCAGACCGAGCAGAAGTTCAAGATCCAGGGCGTGGCGCAGTCGGCGACGCGCGTGTCGTCGTTCATGCGCTCGCTGGAAGCTTCCCAGTGGCTCAAGGAGCCGGAACTTGAGCGCGTCGAAAGCAAGAAGGGCAATGCGCTGGGTAGTGATTTCACGCTGTATGCGAAGCAGGTGACCTCGCTGACCACGGAAGCCGTGCCGGCTGCCGGCAAAGGCAAGAACGCCCCACAGAAGCGGAACAAGTCATGACATTAGACGAACTGCGGCAACTCGATCCGCGTGACCCCGGCCGCTGGCCACTGCCAGTGCGGCTGGGCGCCATCGGCGTGTTCTTCGTGGTGCTGGCCGGGCTCCTGCTTTATTTCCTGGTGTGGAATGCCAAGAAGGACGATCTCGCGCGGTACGAGGGCGAGGAGCAGAAGCTGCGCTCTGAATTCAGCACCAAGCACGCCAAGGCCGTGAACCTGAAGCTCTACGAGCAGCAGCTCGTGGACATCCAGAAATCATTCGGCGCGATGCTGCGGCAGTTGCCGGGCAAGACGGAAGTGGACGACCTGCTGGTGGATATCTCGCAGACCGGCCTGGCGGCGGGCCTGCAGCAGGAGCTGTTCCAGCCGCTGACTGCAGAACAGAAGGATTTCTACGCGCAGGTGCCGATCAAGATCCGCCTCACTGGCACTTACCACCAGATGGGCGAATTCGTCAGTGGCATCGCCGCGCTGCCGCGCATCGTCACGCTGCACGATGTGGCGATCAAGGCTGTCGACAAGAGTTCGGCCTACGACCAGCTGCAGCTAGACGTCACGGCCAAGACCTATCGTTACCTGGATGACCAGGAAATCGCCGCGGTTGAAGCAGCGCGCGCCGATGCCAAGAAGGCGACCAAGCGCGGATCGAGCTCCTCATGATGAAACAAGTAATGCCATTGTTGCTGTCGGCGGCGCTGGTGGCGGGATGCTCGTCCAGGGATTCCGATCTCAACCGCTTCATCACGCAGACGAAGGCCGAACAGCCCGGTGGCGTCGAGCCTTTGCCGGAAGTGAAGCCTTACGACGCCTTCAAATACGAAGACCAGACCTTGCGCTCGCCGTTCGCGCCGGGTGGCTCGGGTGATTCAAGCGCGCCGAGCATTCGGCCCGACGACAAGCGCAACCGCGAATACCTGGAACAGTACTCGCTCGACACGTTGAAGATGGTCGGCACGCTGACCATGGGCGGCAAGAAATTCGGCCTGGTGAAGACGCGCGATGGCCTGGTGCAGCGCGTGCTGCCGGGCAATTACCTCGGACAGAACGAGGGGCGCATTACCCAGATCGATGCATCCAGGATTGAAATTTCCGAGATCGTTCCAGACGGACTCGGTGGCTTTATGGAGCGCAACGCTGCGCTGCCATTGAATGAATGACGGCAGGGAGATTATGCGAATGAACCGTTTTATCGCCATCCCAACCATGCTGCGCAGTGCGCTGCTGCTGGCGCTCGGTGCGCTGGCCAGCCAGGGCGCGCTGGCGGCTGAATCTCCTGCCAACAAGTTGCAGTCGGTCGACGTGCAGCCCATGGGAGGCGGACAGGGCCTGCAGGTGGTGCTGACCACCAGCGGCGCGGCCACCGAGCCCGTGTCATTCACGATCGACAACCCGGCGCGCATCTCGTTCGATCTCGCGGACACCGGTCTGGCGCTGCCACAGCGGCGCATCGATGTTCGCAGCGGCGGCCTCGACAGCATTCTTGCAGCCGAAGGCAATGGTCGTTCGCGACTGGTGCTGAACCTGGATCGCATGCTGCCGTACCAGACCCGCGTCGAGGGCAATCGCATCATCGTGACGCTGGGCGAGAGCGCGCGCGCTGTTGCAGCTGCGCCAGCCGCGGCACCCGCACGCTCGGCTGCCACGGCACGCACTGCCGCACGGGCCATCCAGAACATCGACTTCCGCCGCAGTGGCGACGGCTCGGCCACCGGCCGGCTGGTTATCAAGCTCACGGATCCGCGCACGCCGATCAACCTGCGTCAGCAGGGCAACCGCGTGCTGGTGGACTTCGTTGGCGCGGATCTGCCGCAGAACCTGCAGCGCAGCTACGACGTCACGGATTTTGCCACCCCGGTCACCGGCTTTGATGCCCTGCGCACCGCCACCGGTGCGCAGCTGTCGATTGCCGCGTCCGGCGACTTCGAGCAGCTGGCCTACCAGTCGGATGATCAATACGTCATCGAGATCCAGCCGCGCCGCGTAGCGCGCGCGCAGATCAGTGACAAGCCGGTGTACTCCGGCGAGCGCATGAGCGCCACCTTCCAGGACGTTCCGACCCGCACCCTGCTGCAGCTGATTGCAGAGACCAGCGGCAAGAACATCTTCGTGACCGATTCGGTTTCCGGCAGCGTGACGCTGCGCGTCGACAGCGTGCCCTGGGACCAGGTGCTGGACCTCGTGCTGCAGCTTGAAGGCCTCGACAAGCGCGTGCAGGACAACGTCATCATCGTTGGCCCGACCGAAGAGCTGGCTGGCCGCGAGAAGGCCGCTCTGGCGGCGAAGAAAGACATTCAGGATCTCGCCCCGCTGCGTACCGAATACCTGCAGGTCAACTATGCCAAGGCCGCGGACATCGCCGCACTCATCCAGTCGCAGGGTGGCAGTGGGGGTTCGGGTGGCAAGACGCTGCTCTCGTCGCGTGGCAGCGTCACGATCGACGTGCGCACCAACACCCTGCTGATCCAGGATTCTGCCGACAGCATCGCCAACATCCGGCAGCTGGTCTCGACCCTGGACATCCCGGTGCGTCAGGTGCGGATCGAAGCGCGCATCGTCGTGGTGAGCGAAGACTTCTCGCGCGATCTGGGTGTGCGCGCCGGCTTCACCGGCACGGAAACCAATGGCTCGAATGGTCTGTTCGCCACCAGCGGTACCGCAAACTCGGTTGATACCACGCTGTCGTCGGCGTTGACCAACCTGCAGAGCACTGGCGGCGTATACCCGGTAAACGTCCCGGTTGGTGCCACCGCGCCGAGCCGCTACAACGTGAATCTGCCGGCACCCAACCCGGCCGGCAGCCTCGCGCTGATGGTGTTGGGTTCCGACTTCATCGTCGACCTGGAGCTTTCCGCCGCGCAGGCCGAAGGCAAGGGCGAAGTGATCTCCTCACCCAGTATCACCGCGACCAACCAGAAGGAAGCGATGATCGAGCAGGGCACCGAAATTCCTTACCAGGAAGCCGCTTCCAGCGGTGCGGCAACGATCCAGTTCAAGAAGGCGGTGCTGTCGCTGCGTGTAACGCCGCTGATCACACCGGACAACCGGCTGATCCTCGACATCAACGTCAAGAAGGATCGCGTTGGCCAGGTCATCGTCACGTCCGGCGGTGTGAACGTGCCGTCGATCGACACCAGCGAAATCAACACGACGGTGTTCCTGGCCGACGGCGAAACCGTTGTGCTTGGCGGCATTCTCGAGACCGAACGGCGCGAGAACGAGAAGAAGGTGCCTTATCTGGGTGACATCCCGGTGCTGGGGCATCTGTTCAAGACCACCGGGAAGGTCAACAACAAGGATGAGCTGCTCATCTTCGTGACACCCAAGATCATGCGCGAAGGCGTACGGGTCAACTAATGCGGCAACCCAAGCAACGGATTACGAATATGCGCAAGCAAGGAATTCTGGTCGCCCTTCTGGCTCTGGCACTCACCGCCTGCGGTGGTGACGAAGATGCCTTCCAGGGTGGATCAGGGGGTGGCGCGGCGGCGGCCCAGGTGGCATCGATCACGCTCATTGCCAGCTCGCCCACTATCGCTTCCGATGGCGCCTTGCCTGCTGAGATCAGCGGTTTCGTGCGCAATGCCAGCAACCAGTTCATGACGGGCGTACCCGTGACCTTCTCGGCCAATTCGGGCGGTCTGCTGGTGACCCAGGGGACCACGGACACCAATGGCCTGGCCAAGGCCACGCTGTCGTCAGCGGGCGATCCGACCAGTCGGCCGATCACCGTGACGGCGATTGCCGGCACCGTGACCGCATCAGTCACCGTGAACGTCGCGGGCAGCACGTTGAGCGTGCAGGGTCCGAATGCCCTGACCCTTGCGCAGCAGGGCACCTATCGCGTAACGCTGCTGGATTCGGGCAACCGTGCCATTGCCGGCCGTGCGATCACGGTGGCCTCGGCACGCTCCAATACACTCAGTGCGTCGACCGTCACCACGGATTCGACTGGCAGCGCCACTTTCAACCTGACCGCTGCCAGCGGCGGCAATGACACCATCACCGTAACGGGTCTGGGGCTGACTGCCACGCAGGCCGTGGCAGTGAATGCGGACAGCTTCAGGATCACGGCGCCGGCCGCGGGCACCGAAGTCGCATTGGGCACGCCACAGACGGTGACGGTGACCTGGCTTACAGGCGGTGCGCCAGTGGTCGGTCGGACAGTCAATTTTTCCACCACGCGCGGCACGGTGACCGCCGCATCGGCTGTAACCAACGGCTCCGGTGTTGCCACCACCTCCGTCACGTCGACCAATGCAGGTGGCGCGGTCGTCACCGCGGCTTCGGGCGTCAGCAGTGCCACGGTGGCACTGGAATTCGTGGCGCAGACCCCTGCGACGATCGATATCCAGCCCAGCGCGTTCTCGATCGGGCCCAACCAGACCAGTACGCTCACCGCAGTGTTGCGTGACGCGGCCGGCAACCTGGTGAAGAACAAGACGGTTGTCTTCACGCTGAACGACGTGACCGGCGGCACGCTCTCCGTGGGCGCCGCGAACACGGATAGCCAGGGACGTGCGCAGACGGTCTATACCGCCAGCAACACCACCAGTGCCAACAATGGCGTAAAGATCACGGCGGCGGTCCAGGGCTTCCCGGGCGTTACGCCCCGCGAGGTGGCGCTGACGGTCGGTCGTCGTGAAGTGTTCATTTCGGTTGGCACGGGCAACCAGGTCGCCGAACCCAATCCCGCGCAGTATTCCATCGCCTACGTCGTGCAGCTGACGGATGCCAATGGCAATGGCGTGCCCAATGTGCCGGTTGCCCTGCGCATTCTCTCGCAGCGCTATTACAAGGGCAGCCGCGTAATCGTGGGGACGGGCTGGGGCACGAGCTATACCGATGCCGCGGGTTGCGCGGACGAGGACGTGGACCGCGACGGCGTGCTCGACGCCGGTGAAGACTTCAACAGCAGTGGCCGTATCGAAGCCGGCAACATCGTCACGGTGACACCGTCGAACGCGACCACCGACGCGAACGGCTTCGTGCTGGTGACCGTGTTCTATCCGCAGGAGTATGCGTATTACCTGGACGTCTCGCTGTCTGCCAGCGCCACCGTTTCGGGCACGGAGTACGTTCGCTCCAGCAACTTCATGGTCCCTGGCGTTTCCACCGACTTCAATGACGTCAAGATCGCCCCGCCAGGCCCGGTCAGCCCATTTGGAACTGGGGTCTGCAGCGCGCCGAACTGATCGGCAGCGCAGGAAGTTATCTGCTGCGGCCGCCCTCGGGCGGCCGTATGCTTTGCGGCCCATGCTAGGCAAACGCAACATCTACCTGATCGGCCCGATGGGAACAGGCAAGACCGCCGTGGGCAAGCAACTGGCCCGGATCCTGGGCGTCTCTTTCATAGACAGCGACGCCGAGATCGAACGTCTGGCAGGCGTCGACATCCCCTACATCTTCGAGCAGGAAGGCGAGGCAGGCTTCCGGCACCGTGAGCGCGAAGCATTGGCCGCGCTGTGCCAGCGTGAGCCGATCGTGCTGGCCACCGGTGGTGGCGCCGTTCTCGCACCGGATAACCGCAAGCTGCTGCACGACACCGGTGTGGTGTTGTTCCTGCAGACCTCACTTTCCCAGCAGCTGCAGCGGGTTGGCAAAGGGCGCGGCCGGCCGCTGCTGAAGGGCGTCGACATGCCCAGACGACTGGCGGAACTGCGGGAGGCGCGCGAACCGATGTACCGGGAGATAGCGGACATCACGTTGAGTACTGACAATCGCCGCGTGGGGAAGGTGGCCGATCTGGTGCTGAAAGAGCTGGGGCTCAGCCGCGCCTGAGCCGTTTCACCGTCGCGCGCTTTATACTGCGCTGGTGCTGACACTTCAGGTTTCCCTTGCCGAACGCTCGTATCCGATCATGATCGGCGATTCGCGGTTGTCCGATGCAACGCTGCTGGCCAGGCACCTGCCGGCGCACGACCTGCTGCTGGTCAGCAATACCACCGTGGCGCCCCTGTACGCCGACCGGGTGCGCGCCAGTCTCGGGGACCGACGCATCGTTGATGTACGCCTGCCGGATGGCGAGCAATACAAGTCGCTGGAATACCTGTCGCGCGTGCTCGATGTGCTCGTTGCCAACCGCTTTGCCCGCGACTGCATCGTGCTGGCGCTGGGCGGTGGCGTAGTTGGCGACCTCGCCGGATTTGCCGCCAGCTGCTATCAACGCGGCGTGGCCTTTGCCCAGATGCCAACCACGCTGCTGGCCCAGGTGGATTCATCCGTCGGCGGCAAGACCGGCGTCAACCATCCGGGAGGCAAGAACATGATCGGCGCGTTTCACCAGCCCTGTGCCGTGTTTGCCGACACCTCCACCTTGCGCACCCTGCCGCTGCGTGAACTGCGGGCCGGGCTCGCCGAGGTGGTGAAGTACGGTCTGGTCTTCGATCTGAAATTCCTCGAGTGGATTGAAAAGAACGTCGATGCGCTGCTGTCGCTGGATGCCACGGCGCTCGCACATGCAGTCCATCGATCCTGCGAGCTGAAGGCCGAGGTCGTGCGCCGCGATGAGCGCGAAACCGGCGATCGCGCCTTGCTGAATCTGGGGCATACATTCGGGCATGCCATCGAGACCGCCACCGGCTACACCGAGTGGCTGCACGGGGAAGCGGTGGCGACCGGTATGGTGATTGCGGCTGACATGTCCGCCCGGCTGGGCCTGTTGCCAGCATCGGACGTGCAGCGGGTGAAGGATCTTCTGCAACGCATCGGACTGCCGGTGCAGGCGCCTCGCTTTGGCGCGCAGCGTGCGCTCGACTGCATGCGTGTGGACAAGAAGGTGAAATCCGGGCGCATTCGTCTGGTGTTGCTGGAACAGCTGGGAGCGGCGCGATTCACCGCCGACTACGCCGACGATGCGCTGACCAGCACTCTGGCGACGCATTTCGGATAATGACAATGCTCGCCCCGTACGCCGCGCACGATGACAGGACACGCGGGCGCCGGTATCCGGAGCCGCCGCCGCTGTACCGCAGCGAATATCAGCGCGATCGTGACCGCATCGTGCATTCCAGCGCCTTTCGCCGCCTGGTGTACAAGACGCAGGTGTTCGTGAATCACGAAGGCGACATGTATCGCACGCGTCTCACGCATTCAATGGAAGTGGCGCAGATCGGCCGCTCCGTCGCACTGGCGCTGAATCTGAATGAACCCCTTACCGAGGCGATCTGCCTGGCGCACGACGTTGGGCACACCCCGTTCGGTCACGCCGGCCAGGACGCCCTGAACGAATGCATGCAGGAACACGGCGGTTTCGAGCACAACATGCAGTCACTGCGCGTGGTGGATGAGCTCGAAGAGCGCTATGCGGAGTTTTCCGGACTTAACCTCACGTTTGAATGTCGTGAAGGCATCCTCAAGCATTGCTCGATCACCAACGCACGACTGCTTGGTGACCTTGGCCTGCGGTTCATCAGGCGCGAACAGCCTGGTCTTGAAGCACAGCTCGCCAACCTCGCCGACGAAATCGCCTACAACAATCATGATGTCGACGATGGGCTGCGCGCAGGCCTGATTGATTTGCAGGAGCTGCGCGAGGTCGCAATATTCGCCCGGCAATTGCAGGTGGTGGAGAAGTTGTATCCCGGTCTTGGGGGCCGTCGGCTGGTCAATGAAGTCGTGCGCAGGATGATCAATGGAATTGTGGTTGACGTGATCGAATCCAGTGCCGCACGCATTGCCGAGGTAGCGCCCGCGAGTATCGACGCCGTGCGCGCTCATGGCGCCGGCCTGGTTGAGATGAGCGCAGCAGTCCACGCCGAACACCTTGAACTCAAGCGGTTTCTGCGCGAGAAGCTATACAAGCACTATCGTGTGCAGCGCATGACCCGCAAGGCACGCACGGTCGTCACCGATCTGTTTGCCGCATTCATGGATGACCTGCTTCTGCTTCCGGATGAACATCGTGAGGTCGCACGACGCTTTGAAGCGGGGCAGGGAATCTCCGGCCGCGCACGGGCGGTGTCGGACTACGTTGCAGGAATGACCGATCGCTATGCAATCAGCGAGCACGACCGCATTTTCGTGCCCGCTCACAGGAGCTAATGATGCGCCTTCGAGAGGCTGCCAGAGCCCAGCTCATATTCTCGTTTCGCAAGATCCTGAAGCCGATGATCCGGATCCTGCTGCGCGCCGGAATTCCGTACCTCGAGTTCCGCGAGGTATTGAAGGGGGCGTATGTGGAAGCCGCTGTGCGGGATGGGATAAGGGGACATCAGGGGCCGCTGACGAGGACGATTCTTTCGGACTACACGGGCGTTCCGTTGGCGGACGTATCCAGATTTGTGGACGATGACGCTCTGCTCGCGCCGCCAGAGTCAACCAATGCCGCGGTAATTACAGAAGTACTTCATATTTGGGGTACCGACCAAGAATACTTAGGGCCATACGGATTGCCCTTGGAGCTAGATCTTGAGGAAACGCCTGGGAAGAACCTGAGCAAGTTGATTTTTCGAGCGGATCCAACCGCCAATCCTCGCGTCGTCCTTCGGGACATGATCGAAAATGAAATTGTGAAACCGGTCGGCGAGCGTCACTACCGAGCCGTAGCAAGATCATTTTTGCTTCCGGACATCATGACTCCGCAAGCACTGGAGTATTTCGGAAGGACGATTACTGACCTAGCAAACACCATTGAGTACAACATGAAGGTTGAGGGAGACGCAAAGCGTCTTCAACGTTCCGTAGTCGCTGACGGCGGATTGCCGGATTACGCACTGCCTGAATTTGAGGCCCTGCTGAAAGACAAGGTGCAGAAGCTTTTGCTAGATATCGACGATTGGTTGAGCAACAACAAGATCTACTGGACCCAACCAGGGCGCATCGTTCAGACGGGATTGACGGCTTTCCACTATGTGACTGAGCCGCATGATTCGCGCCCTCTGTCGATGTTCCAAGAACGGAAACCGTCAGATGCGGCCGTAGCTTGGATGGGCAAGCCTGAGAAATCTCCGTTGCGAGATCAATTGGACGACAATTAATACTGCTTAGGCAGTGATAAAAGGTGATATTCCTACGTGACTTAGGGTATTCACCGATCTTCCCAATCCTTTCGACATAATGTCTTGACGAATCTGCGCTATGTCACATAATTCATCCGCGACACGACATAAGTGGCGGATAGTGTGAACTAAATCACTTACTCCGCGGCTTGGTACCTAAAGCAGCCAGGATCGGAGTGTAGTTATGTCAATCAGACTCTCGCCCGTAATTTTGAGTGCACTCGCTGCGCTGACTCTTTCTGCCGGCGCTTCTGCCGGAACTGCAGATAAGTACGTTGCCAAAAGCAGTCTCACTAGCGCCGTCTCATTTCAGCGTGCCGCGTCTAGCGGCATTATCGGCACTGGCATCGAGCTGCCCAAGGGCATTATCGGCACCGGCATCGAGCTGCCCAAGGGCATTATCGGCACCGGCATCGAGCTGCCCAAGGGCATTATCGGCACCGGCCTCGAGCTGCCC
>JANPGU010000229.1:0-21685 GCA_031424095.1 Gammaproteobacteria bacterium | reverse complement strand
CTGCTGGCGCGGCCGGGCCCGACCCTTGAGGACGTTGGTCAGCTCGTCGCCCAGCGCGAAGATCGCGCTGGCGTAGTCGAGTGCGGTCGTGCCCTGCGGGGTGAGCACCAGCCGGCGGCCGACGCGCTCGAACAGCGGCTGGCCGACGGATTCCTCCAGCATCAGGAGCTGCGCGCTCAGGGTCTGCGGCGCAAGGTGCAGCGCCCGAGCAGCGGCGGTGATCGAGCCGCGGCGCGCGATTTCCGCAAAGTAGCGCAAGTGCTTGAGATTCATGGAAGTGCTCGCAATTATCCGATTAATACTGATGAAAGGTAAACATCTTTCTGCTTTTACCTGCTCTCAATGGCCTCTAGCCTTGCCGCATCGAGTTCAACGCCAGGCCAACAGTGACGAAGGAGATGCCCATGCATGTCGATATCCAGGCCCGCAGCTTCACGCTGACCGAAGCGCTGCGTTACGCGGTCGAGTCCGATGCACGGCAGTTTGCGGACCAGTTCCCGGACTGCATCAACAGCGTCAATGTGCGGCTGTTCGACGTGAACGGCACCAGAGGCGGCATCGACAAGGGCTGCTTGGTCTTCGCGCGCGTTGGCCGCGGCCAGTCCACCGTGGTGGCCAGCGTGATCGACGCGGACCTGTATCGTGCCATCGCGAAGGCATTCACGCGCCTGACGCGTGGCACGCGCCATTCGCTGAATCGCAACCGCAGACTGCGGCGCCCGCGACGGCTGCCGCAGATCGCTGCGGTGAGTGCCGGCGCGTGAGCCACTGGCCGCGGCATCTCCGGTAACTGACACCCATGGACATCACGCAAGTCACATTGCTGGCCGACTTTCTGGGCAGGCCAGTCTGGCTGTGGCTCATGTTCGTGGGCATTGTCGTGTCGCTGCTGGTGTTCGATCTGGGCGTCCTGCATCGCAAGGAGCATGTGATCCGGGCCCGCGAAAGCCTGCTGCTGTCGGCAGGTTACATCGCCATGGGCCTGCTGTTCGGCGTCTGGATCTGGTGGTTCCTTGGGCCGCAGAGCGGCATGGAATATCTGACGGGCTTCCTGATCGAAAAGACCCTGGCGATGGACAACGTCTTTGTCATCGCCATGCTGTTCACGTACTTCGCCGTGCCGCCGCTTTACCAGCACCGGGTATTGTTCTGGGGCATTCTCGGTGTCATCGTCTTGCGGGCGATCATGATCGGACTAGGCGCCGCGCTCGTTACCCAGTTTTCGTGGGTACTGTATGTGTTCGGCGCGTTTCTCATCGCCACCGGCATCAAGATGCTCGTGGTCATGCAGCACGACTTCGATGTCGCCAACAACGCGCTGTTGCGCTGGCTGCGACGGCATCTGCGCGTAACCGCGGCACCGCACGGCAACCGCTTTGTGGTGCGACTGCCGGCACCGGCATTCCCCGGCGGCCCGCCGTCGAGCGCGGCAGGGGCGCCACAGGTGTGGTGGGCCACACCGCTGCTGCTCGCCCTGATCCTGATCGAGTTCGCAGACCTCATCTTCGCGGTTGACTCGGTGCCGGCGATCTTCGCCATCACGCAGGATCCGTTCATCGTCTACACGTCCAACATCTTCGCCATCCTCGGGTTGCGCGCGCTGTACTTTGCGCTGGCGGCCATGATCCATCGCTTCACCTACCTGAAGTACGCCCTCGCCGCGGTGCTGGTATTTGTCGGCGGAAAGATCATTGGCTCGCATCTGTTCGGCAAGATGCCCGCCTGGATTTCGCTGACCACCACGGCCGGCCTGCTGCTGGCCGGCGTGCTCTATTCGCTGTATCGCACGCGCCAGCCAGCGGCAATCAACACGGAGAACCCGGCATGAACGACGCGATCAGGCCATTGCGGATAGCCGCCCTCGCATTGCTGGTCCTGTGGACGCTGGGGGCCGTCGCGCTTGGCGTCATGTTCACGTACGGCGGTGACCTGCTTGCCGCAGGCCTCGCAGCATTTTCTGGCAGCGGGGAGGCTTCGCAATGGGGACAGCGCGCAGTTGAACTGATGGCCAGCTTCGGCGCGCTCATCGTTGCGCTGCTGTGGCTTCCCGGCGCCGCAGCGCTCGTGTTCTTTCTCATATTCGCACCGCGCATGGGCCGCTTTGTGGGCGCGCGCTTCGGCAACCTCTTGAATCGCTTCAACCTGAAGGTGCTCCCATGAAAAGGATCCTGTTGTTCCTGGCCACCAACCTCGCGGTGCTGGTGGTTCTTTCCACGGTGGTCCGCCTGCTTGGCCTTGATCGGTATCTCGGCGCCACTGGCGGCATGGGCGGCTTGCTGGCCTTCGCCGCGGTGTTCGGTTTCGGCGGCGCTTTCATTTCCCTCGCCATGTCCAGGTGGATGGCCAAGCGCGCCATGGGCGTGCGGGTTATCGACCAGCCCGCCACGCCAGACGAGCAGTGGCTGGTCAGCACCGTGCGCGCGCAGGCCGAACAACTTGGCATCGGCATGCCGGAAGTCGGCATCTTCAATTCGCCCGAGCCCAATGCCTTCGCCACAGGTGCACGCCGCGATGCGGCCCTGGTTGCGGTCAGCACCGGGCTGTTGCAGAAGATGCGGCGGCAGGAAGTCGAGGCCGTGCTGGGTCATGAGGTCGCGCATGTCGCCAACGGCGACATGGTTACGCTGACGCTGATCCAGGGCGTGGTGAACACCTTCGTCATCTTCCTGGCGCGCCTGTTTGGCGGCTTCGTCGATCGCGTCGTATTCCGCAACGAGGAAGGCCATGGCATGGCATATTTCATCAGCGTGATCGTGGCGGAGATCACTCTCGGCATACTCGCCAGTGTCATCGTGATGTTCTATTCACGACAGCGGGAGTTCCGGGCCGACGTGGGCGGCGCGCGGCTCGCCGGGCATCAGAACATGATCGGAGCGCTGGAAGCGTTGCAGAGGCAGCGCGACCCGCCGGGCCTGCCTGATCAACTGGCGGCATTCGGCATCAGCGCCGGTGCGCGCACGGGAATCAAGCGGCTGTTCATGAGCCACCCGCCGCTGGAAGATCGTATCGCCGCGCTGCGCGCTGCAGCATGACGGGCTGGAACTGACAGCAAGCGCCGCCCGGAATGAAACAACAAGAACCAGCCGTTGCCGGTTCGACTTGATCAATGCCTCATGGTGACCTGCCCTTTCATGCCGAACACGGGCGGATCGGCGCCATCAGTCAGACAGGCCCCCGTCGGGGAGTATCTTGGGAAAGCGGGCACCAAACAAAAAGGGCCGACATTTCTGCCGGCCCTCTTCGTATCGAACGATGGATCAGGTAAGCGCGAAGCTTACATGCCCATGTCGCCCATGCCACCCATGCCGCCGCCGCCACCACCGTGGCCGTGCTCAGCTTCATCCTTCGGGGCATCGGCAATCATCACTTCCGTCGTCAGCAGCAGGCCGGCCACCGAGGCGGCGTTCTGCAGAGCCAGACGCGTGACCTTGGTCGGATCCAGGATGCCGGCTTCCAGCATGTCGCCGTACACGCCGGTCGCGGCGTTGTAGCCGTATGCGCCCTTGCCCGCCTTGACGGCGTTCAGGACCACAGCGGCGTCTTCGCCCGCGTTCTCGACGATCTGACGCAGTGGCTCTTCCAGCGACCGGGCCAGCAGGCGGATGCCCACGGTCTGGTCTTCGTTGGAACCTTCCAGATCCTTCAGCGCCTTGAGCGTGCGGATCAGGGCGGTGCCGCCACCAGGAACCACGCCTTCTTCAACGGCGGCACGGGTTGCGTGCAGCGCGTCTTCAACGCGGGCCTTCTTTTCCTTCATCTCGACTTCTGTCGCAGCGCCGACCTTGATCACGGCCACGCCACCGGAGAGCTTGGCAACGCGCTCCTGCAGCTTTTCCTTGTCGTAGTCGCTGGTGGCTTCTTCCACCTGCTGGCGGATCGACTCGATGCGACCCTTGATGTCGGCCGACTTGCCGGCGCCATCAATGATCGTCGTGTTTTCCTTCTCGATCGTGATCTTCTTGGCAGTGCCCAGATCAGCAATCGTGGCCTTCTCGAGCGAGAGACCAACTTCTTCCGAGATCACAGTGCCGCCGGTGAGGACAGCGATGTCCTGCAGCATGGCCTTGCGACGATCGCCGAAGCCAGGAGCCTTCACGGCAACGACCTTGAGGATGCCACGGATGTTGTTGACGACCAGCGTGGCCAGGGCCTCGCCTTCGACGTCTTCGGCAACGATCAGCAGCGGACGGCCGGCCTTCGCCACACCTTCGAGCAGCGGCAGCATTTCGCGGATGTTCGAGATCTTCTTCTCGGTGAGGAGAATCAGCGGCTTCTCGAGCTCGGCAACCTGGGTCTGCTGGTTGTTGATGAAGTACGGCGACAGGTAGCCGCGATCGAACTGCATGCCCTCGACCACGTCGAGTTCATTCTGCAGACCCGAACCTTCTTCAACGGTGATCACGCCTTCCTTGCCGACCTTTTCCATCGCCTGTGCAATGGTCTTGCCGATCGACTCGTCGGAGTTGGCGGAGATGGTGCCAACCTGCGCGATCGCCTTGCTGTCCTTGCAGGGCTTCGAGAGCTTCTTCAGCTCTTCAATCACCGCAATGACAGCCTTGTCGATGCCGCGCTTCACGTCCATCGGGTTGCGACCCGAGGAAACAGCCTTCAGGCCTTCGCGGATGATCGCCTGGGCCAGCACCGTTGCCGTGGTGGTGCCGTCGCCGGCTTCGTCAGAAGTGTTGGAAGCGACTTCCTTCACCAGCTGCGCACCCATGTTCTCGAACTTGTCCTTGAGCTCGATCTCCTTGGCGACGGACACGCCGTCCTTGGTGATCGTGGGCGCGCCGAAGCTCTTCTCGAGCACGGCATTGCGGCCCTTGGGGCCCAGGGTTGCCTTGACGGCGTTGGCGAGAATGTTGACGCCGCGGAACATCTTCACGCGGGCGTCGTCACCAAAACGTACTTCTTTAGCAGCCATGATTATTTACCCTCGATGACGGCCATGACGTCTTCTTCACGCATGACCAGTAGATCGTCGCCGTCGACTTTGACTTCCGTTCCGCCGTACTTGCCGAACAGGACCTTGTCGCCGATTTTTACGTCCAGAGCACGGACCGTGCCGTCCTCCAGGATCTTGCCCTTGCCCACTGCAATGACCTTGCCCTGAATGGGCTTCTCGGCTGCGGTGTCAGGGATAATGATGCCGCCTGCAGAGGTACGTTCTTCCTCGAGCCGCTTCACAATGATGCGGTCGTGGAGGGGGCGAATCTTCATGTTTGCCACTCCTTTGGAGTTGTTGAATCGAAATGGTCTAAAACCGGTATCTGCAGCCGACGCGAAACTGAACAACCCGGCTCGCCAGGATTGTTAGCACTCTCGGGTGTCGGCTGCTAACGGGCCGTTATGATAGCGGCGGAACCTGAGGTTTCAAGCCCAGTCGACCTTTTATTAGTGGCCCCGTCTGTACAATCGCCCCGTTTTTGACCGCATCCGGAGTCTTTATGCGCTGCCCGGCCCCGTTCCGAACCGCCATCGCCCTGCTCGGCCTGTCCCTGCTGACTGGCTTAGGGTTTGCAACTACTGCCGCAGCAGCAGATTCGGCAACCCTGGCCGCCATCAGCAGCACCGGCTCCGATGGCGACGAATTCGTGGACCCGGACATTGCCTTCAGGGTCGGCGCCGAAGCCACCGCCCCCGACCGCATCGAAGTGATCTTCCAGGTACGCAAGGGCTACTACCTTTATCGCAGCAAGATGAAGTTCAGCGTGGCCGACGGCCAACCTGCGGCGCTGGGCACACCGGACCTGCCGGCCGGCGAAAAAAAGCACGACGAATACTTCGGCGACCAGGAGGTCTATCACCACGATGTCACGGCGAAGCTGCCGGTTTCGCGTGGCTCGAAGGCGGCCTTCACCCTGCCGCTCAAGGTGCAGTACCAGGGCTGCGCCGACGCAGGCCTGTGCTATCCGCCGATCACCAAGGAATTCAACGTCGCGATGCCCGCGGCTACCAGCGTTTCGGCGCTGTCCGCAGGCGACAGCGCCAGCGGTTCCGGCAACTACGTCTCTGAGCAGGACAAGCTCGCCAACCTGATCCGCAGCGGCAACATCTTCCTGATGGCCGGTGCGTTCTTCCTGGCAGGCCTGTTGCTGGCATTCACGCCCTGTGTGCTGCCGATGGTACCGATCGTGGCGGGCATCATTGCAGGCGAAGGCACCAACGTCACCCGGGCACGCGCTTTCTCGCTGTCCGTGGCCTACGTGCTTGGCATGGCTGCCACCTACACCGCCGCGGGCGTGGCCTTCGCCGCTGCGGGCCAACAGGCGCAGACATTGTTCCAGCAGCCGTGGATCATCCTGCTGTTCGCCGCGCTGTTTGTTGCCATGTCGCTGTCGATGTTCGGCTTCTACACCGTGCAGATGCCCTCCTTCATTCAGACCCGACTGACGCAGATGAGCAATCAGCAGAAGTCCGGCAGCTACATCGGCGTGGTAGTGATGGGCGCGCTGTCGGCGCTGATCGTCACAACCTGCGTGGGTCCGGCGCTGGTGGCCGCGTTGTCAGTCATCGGCCAGTCCGGCCAGATGGCGCGCGGTGGCATCGCCCTGTTCGCGATGGCCATCGGCATGGGTATGCCACTGCTGGCGGTCGGCGCTTCGGCCGGACAGCTGTTGCCGCGCGCCGGCGCCTGGATGGATACCGTCAAACAGGTGTTCGGCGCATTGATGCTGGCCGTGGCGGTGTGGATGCTGTCGCGCATCCTGCCGGAGCGCGTGACGCTGCTGCTGTGGATTGTGCCGCTCGTTGCGCTGGCCATCATCCTGGTTCGCTCGGCCGTGAAGAGCGCGGGCGCAAAGGTGCTGCTGCGCGGTGTGGCGCTGGTCGCCAGCATTTATGCGGTGTTGCTGGTGGTCGGCACGGTAAAAGGCGCTACCGATCCATTGCGGCCACTGACTCCCGCCGCAGCGCATGTGGAACTTCCATTCCAGCGCATCAAGTCACTGGATGACCTGAACGCCCAGGTGGCCACAGCCAATGCCGCCGGCAAAAGCGTGATGCTCGATTTCTATGCGGACTGGTGCGTCTCGTGCAAGGAGATGGAGAAGTACACCTTCCCGTCTCCTGCTGTGCGCGCCGCGCTCACCAACACGGTCTGGCTGCAGGCCGACGTCACCGCCAACGATGCGGTGGACCAGGCGCTGCTCAAGCACTTTGGTATCTTTGGTCCCCCGACCATCGCCTTCTACGGCAAGGATGGCGTGGAACGGCGCAATTTCCGCGTGGTCGGATACATGAAGGCCGAAGAATTCGCACCGCTGGCCAGCAACGCGCTCAAGTAAGGACAGACAGATGAACAAAGGGGTGGTCATCGCGGTAGCGATCGGCATTGCGGCAGCATTGGGATTCATGGCGCAACGCCACCTGAGGCCCGGCGCGCCCGCGGCAGCGACGCCTGCGGTAGCAGCGATTGCCGCGCCCACCGGCGACGCTGCCGTTGAGCCGGCACCTGCCACCGACGAAGTCGCGGCGCCCAAGGTGCCTGAGACCCTGCCGCAGTTCGAGCTCGCCGACCGCGATGGCAAGATGCGCCGCCTCGGCGACTGGGCCGGCCGGCCGCTGATGGTCAATTACTGGGCCACCTGGTGCGGCCCCTGCCGCCGCGAGATTCCGCTGCTGAACCAGCTGCGCAAGCAGCGCAGCGCGCAGAAGCTGGAGATCATCGGCATCGCCGTGGATTTCCGTGACGACGTGCTGAAGTACGCCCAGGAAACCACCGTCACGTATCCATTGCTGATCGGTGAGGAAGACGGCCTGGAAGCGGTGAAAGCAGTCGGCATGCAGCCGGCCTTCCCGTTCACCATTTTCGCGGACAGCAAACAGCGCATCATCGCCCTGAAGGTGGGCGAGCTGCATCAGGACGAGGCCGACCTGATTCTCGACACGGTGGCGGCGGTGGACGCGGGCAAACTGGAGTTGCCGGCAGCCCGCCAGCAAATCGCCGAAGGCCTGAAGGAAATCGCCACCCGCCGTGCCGCCGGAGCCGCCGCGGCTGGCAAGCCCGGCTGACACTTACGCCTGTTCGACGAAATTAGCGACAAGTCTGTCGCATTTGCGGTTAAATGACGGCCATCTGTTAACAGGGCGGTCCGCTTCTGGCCGCCGGACGCAAATTACATGGCGCGGCTGCTGCTGCTCAATGGCCCCAACCTGAACCTGCTGGGCACCCGGGAACCCGGACTCTACGGCGTAGACACGCTGGACGCCATCGTCCTGCGCTGTACGGCGCTGGCGCGGGAGCTCGGGCACGAGCTGGTGGCCCACCAGAGCAACGCCGAGCACGAACTGGTCGACCGGGTACAGGGCGCCAGCAGGCAGGACATCAAGTTCCTGATCCTCAATCCCGGCGCTTTCACCCACACCAGCGTCGCGCTGCGCGACGCCATCCTCGGGGTTGGCCTGCCGTTCATCGAAGTGCATATTTCCAATGTGCATGCGCGGGAAGAATTCCGCCGTCACTCTTACTTTTCCGACATCTCCGTCGGCCAGGTCGTGGGACTTGGGCCACTGGGATACGAACTTGCCGTGCGCGCCGCCGCTGCCCGTCTGGCTGCCCGCTGATCCCATCCGCTTTTTTCTGGAGCCCGCATGGATATTCGCAAAGTAAAGAAACTGATCGAGCTGCTGGAGGAATCCGGCATCGCCGAAATCGAAATCAAGGAAGGCGAAGAAGCCGTGCGCATCAGCCGCATGCCCACCGGCGCCATGGTGCCGCAGTATTACAACGCACCGATGATGGCTGCCGCACCGGCCGCAGCCGCGCTGGCTGCTCCCGCAGCGCCGGTCGTGGCGCCGCTGGCTCGCCGCAAGGACGACCAGAACATCGTTCCCGCGCCGATGGTCGGCACTTTCTATGCCGCCGGCTCTCCCACCGCGAAGCCATTCGTGCAGGTGGGCGATGAAGTGAAGGAAGGTCAGGTGCTCTGCATCATCGAGGCCATGAAGATGATGAACCAGATCGAGAGTGATCGCGCCGGTCGCGTCACCGCCATCATGGCGAAGAACGGCGATCCGGTGGAATTCGGCCAGCCATTGTTCGTAGTCGAATAACGCACGCCCATGCTCGACAAAGTCGTCATTGCCAACCGGGGCGAGATCGCGCTGCGCATCCTGCGCGCCTGTCGCGAGCTGGACATCAAGACCGTTGCGGTGCATTCCACCGCCGACAACAACCTGAAGCATGTGCTGCTGGCTGACGAGACGGTGTGCATTGGCCCTGCGCCTTCGCCGCTGAGCTATCTCAACATGCCCGCCATCATCAGCGCGGCCGAGGTCACTGACTCGGTGGCCATCCATCCGGGCTACGGTTTTCTCTCCGAGAACGCCGACTTCGCCGAGCGCGTCGAAAAGAGCGGCTTCACCTTCATCGGGCCGAAAGCCGAAACCATCCGCCTGATGGGCGACAAGGTCTCGGCCATCAATGTGATGAAGAAGGCAGGCGTGCCCTGCGTGCCGGGTTCCGGCGGCCCGCTGGGCCAGGACAACGACGAGAACCTCCGCATTGCCCGCGGCATCGGCTATCCGGTGATCATCAAGGCCTCCGGCGGTGGCGGCGGTCGGGGCATGCGCGTGGTGCACGCCGAAGCGGCCCTGCTCAATGCCATCAATGTGACCCAGCAGGAAGCTCTGGCCGCCTTCAGCAACGGCCAGGTCTACATGGAGAAATTCCTCGAGAAGCCGCGGCACATCGAATTCCAGGTCATCTCCGACAATTACGGAAATGTGGTGCACCTGGGCGAGCGCGACTGCTCCATGCAGCGGCGCCACCAGAAGGTCATCGAAGAAGCGCCGGCGCCAGGTCTGTCCGCGAAGATCCGCGAGAAAATGGGCGAGCGCGTGGTCGAGGCATGCCTTGCGGTGGGCTATCGCAGCGCCGGCACACTCGAGTTCCTGTACCAGGACAACGAGTTCTACTTCATCGAGATGAACACCCGCATCCAGGTGGAACATCCGGTGACCGAGATGATCACCGGCATCGATCTGGTCAAGACGCAGCTGCTGGTCGCCTCGGGCGAGAAGCTGCCGTTCATCCAGAAGGACATTGAGTTCCGCGGTCACGCCATCGAATGTCGCATCAATGCGGAAGATGCGCGCACGTTCATGCCCTCTCCCGGCCTGGTAAAGCGCTGGCATTCACCCGGTGGTCCCGGCATCCGCGTCGACAGCCATGTGTACTCGGGTTACACCGTGCCGCCGAATTACGATTCGATGGTGGCGAAGATCATTGCCCATGGCGAGAACCGCGAATCCGCCATTGCCCGCATGAAAAATGCACTGGCGGAACTCGTGGTCGAAGGGATCAAGACCAACACCGCGCTGCACCAGGAAATCCTGAGTCACTCGGCGTTCCGCGATGGCGGCCTCGACATTCACTATCTGGAGAGGCGGCTCGGGCTGAAATAGCCTAAGCCCCCAATCGTGTCGGGTTATCTGGCGCTCAGCGTCGACCTCGAAGGAGTGGATCCTGAGGCTGCAGAGCAAGCTTGCTTCGCAGCTGGCGCGGTTTCGGTAACCCTGACCGATGCGGTGGACGACGCCGTGCTGGAACCTGCACCCGGCGAGGTGCGGCTGTGGCCGCAGACCGTATTGCAGGCCCTTTTTCCCGCCGATGCGGCCGGACCCGAGTCGATCTTGGCACTGGCCGGCGCGCTCGATCTGCCCGCGAGCCGCATCCGCGCCGAACGGATCGCCGATCGCGTCTGGGAGCGCGAATGGCTGAAGGATTTCCACGCCATGCGTTTCGGGCGCCGGCTGTGGGTGGTGCCCAACCACGAGCCACCGCCGCAAGATCCCGATGCCGTGATGGTGCGCCTTGATCCTGGCCTGGCCTTCGGCACTGGCACGCATCCGTCAACCGCGCTGTGCCTGACCTGGCTTGATTCGCGCCTGCCTGCCGACGCCACCGTCATCGACTATGGCTGCGGGTCCGGCGTGCTCGCCGTTGCGGCTGCGCGCCTGGGTGCACGCGCAGCGCATGCCTTCGACATCGATCCGCAGGCGCTGATCGCAACGCATGACAACGCCACGGCAAACAGCGTGGCCGACGTCGTGCAGATCCATGCGTCCGCCGCCGCGCTGCCGGCCCAGGTCGATGTGGTCGTGGCCAATATCCTGGCGGGCACTCTGGTGCAGCTTGCGCCGCAGCTCTGCGGTTATCTGCTGCCGGGCGGCCAGCTTGTTCTGGCCGGAATCCTCAAGCAGCAGGTGCATGAGGTGCGGGCTGGTTTCGCGCGCTGGATGGATCTGGGCGTATTCGCCGAGCGCGACGGCTGGAGCGCCCTCACCGGTCGACTGGACCCACGCGCTTGAGCAGGATGTTCACAACCTGTCCGAACTGCCGCCTGAACCTGGCAGTGACCGCCACGGATCTACGCGTCGGGCAGGGCTACGTGCGCTGCGGCCGCTGCGAGCGTGTATTCAATGCACTGCTGTCGCTGTCCGAGGACCTGGATCAGGAGCAGCAGTCGGGGCATGTCGCAACCGGCACCATCAGCGTTCCCGCGCTTGAAGACGATGCGCTGGTTCCCGCACCAGCAGATATGCCGAACCCTGAGATCGCGGAACCGGCCACTACGGGCCTCGCCGCAGATGAGGATTCAAGCTGGGCGAAAATCACGCCGCTGCGCCAACCGTCGCGCGAAGAGATCGATGTGGTGGAATCCCAGGCCACCGGCACCTTCGAGACCATCGTGCTCGAAGGCGATGGCTTCCTGCAGACCGAAGAGCATGTCGACGAAGACGAGGTCGATGCGCAGCTGCAGGAACTGGTGCGGCAGATGGACACCGGGCAGCCGTCGGACACCGGCGACGACTTCGAAGTCATCCAGCACCCCGACGAGGAAGTCGTCATGGAGACCGCGGTCGACGCGGCAGATGAATTCGACGCTGACTGGGCGGTGGGCAACGCACCGCGCCAGCACCGGGGCTGGACGGTTGCCGCCGGGCTGCTGCTGCTGACGCTGCTTATGCAGATCGTGCACGTCAACCGGCAGTCCCTGGTCGCTCATCCCTGGTTCGAGCGCCCGCTGCAGGCGGTGTATGCCGTCTTCGGCGTCATCCTCGAGCCGAAATGGAACCTGCGCGCCTATGACCTGCGCCAGCTCGGTGGCGAGGCCGCCGGCACCTCCGCGAATATCGTGCTGCATGCCAGCGTGCACAATCGTGCCGCCAGCAGCCAGCCTCCGCCGATGATCCGCGCCGTGCTGCAGGACCGTTTCGGCAATGCGCTTTCGACCACGGCAATAAGCCCGCAGGAATACCTGCACGGCGACGTCCCGGCGCGCATGGCGCCGGACCAGCGCCTGGATGCCGAGCTGTCGCTGCGTGACCCGAACAAGCAGGCCGTGGGCTTCGAGCTCGACGCCTGCCTGCCCGGCGCCGACGGCAAGCTTCACTGCAGCGCCGATCCGTGAAATTCCACATCGGCCAATGGGAGATTCCGGGGCGCGCACTGCTCGCACCGATGGCCGGCGTGACCGACCGCCCGTTTCGCATCCTGTGCCGGCGTTTTGGCGCCGGCCTCGCCGCATCGGAAATGATCACCTCCGACCAGCGCCTGTGGAACACCGCCAAGTCGCGGCAGCGCATGAACCATGAAGGCGAGCCCGAGCCGCGCGTGGTGCAGCTGGCAGGCAACGATCCGGTGCAACTGGCCGATGCGGCGCGCGCCAATGTCGACCTGGGCGCGCAGATCATCGACATCAACATGGGCTGCCCTGCCAAGAAGGTGTACGGCAAGCTGTGCGGGTCGGCGCTGCTGGGTGATCCGCTGCTGGTCGGTCGCCTTCTCGAATCAGTTGTTGCAGCAGTAAACGTTCCGGTGACCGTGAAAATACGCACCGGCATCGATCGCGCGCACATCAATGCATTGGAGATATCACGCATCGCAGCACAGGCCGGCGTGCGCGCCATTGCGGTGCACGGCCGAACGCGCGCGGATTTCTATGAAGGAGAGGCCGAATACGAAACAATCCGCGCCGTGTGTCTCGACGCAGGAATTCCCGTCATAGCCAATGGCGATATTGACAGCCCGGAAAAGGCTGCGCGCGTGCTGGATTTCACACATGCAAGCGGCGTCATGATCGGCCGCGGTGCGCATGGTTCGCCATGGATCTTTCGCGATGTCAACGCATTTCTGGAAAGCGGCAAAATTCCACTGCCGCTCTTGCGCATGCAGATCAGAGACATCATCCTTGAACACATCACGGCGCTGTATGCTTTTCATGGAGAAGCCAATGGCGTACGGATAGCGCGCAAGCACCTGGGCTGGTATTGCCAGCAACACACCGACACTTACAATTTCCGGCCAGAACTCATGGCCGCGGAGTCATCGTCGGTGCAGTTTGCAGTGGTGGCTGCGCGCTTTGCAGAGTGGGTGGATAAAGAGAACAATACCGGACGGGAGCAGTTGAATGCGCGCGACGAATCGGAAGAACCTGCAGGCACCAGTGCGCAAACAGTTCACGCCCATGACCACCGATCTGCCGCTGCGTAATCACGCCGAGCGCGCCCTGTCGGATTATTTCGCCAACCTCAACGGCCATCGCCCCGCCCGCCTCTACGATCTGGTGCTGCGCGAAGTCGAAGAGCCGCTGTTCCGCACCGTGCTGGACTATGCCGCCGGCAACCAGAGCCAGGCCGCCATCATCCTGGGCATCAATCGCGGCACGCTGCGCAAGAAACTGCGCGAATTCGGGCTCTCGGCCTGACACCCCGGAGCGCCGACTTCATGAAACTGCCGGTTCGCCGCGCGCTGCTCTCGGTTTCCGACAAGACCGGACTTCTCGACCTGGCCCGCGCGCTCGTCGCGCGCAACATCGAACTGCTGTCCACCGGCGGCACTGCCCGCCTGCTCACCGAGGCCGGCATCGCAGTACGTGAAGTGGCCAGCGTCACCGGCTTCCCGGAAATGATGGATGGCCGCGTCAAGACGCTGCATCCGAAGATTCATGGTGGACTGCTGGGGCGGCGCGGCACGGATGATGCCGTCATGGCCCGCGAAGGCATTGCGCCCATCGACCTGCTGATCGTGAACCTGTATCCGTTCGCGGCCACCATCGCGAAGCCGGGCGTCAGCTACGACGAAGCCATCGAGAACATCGACGTCGGCGGCCCGGCGATGTTGCGGGGTGCGGCCAAGAACCACAGCGATGTAACCGTCGTGGTCGATCCGGCCGACTACGAAGCGCTGCTCACCGAACTTGCGCAGGGCCATGGCGCAACGCGCTTCGCGTTCAGGGCGCGGCTTGCTGCCAAGGTATTCGCGCACACCGCGAGCTATGACGCGCTGGTCGCCGATTATCTGGCGCGCGAGCATGCCGCGACCGAACCGTTCCCGCCACAGCTTGGGCTCGGACTCACCCGCATTGCCAGGCTGCGCTACGGCGAAAACCCGCATCAGCAGGCCGCGTTCTACCGCAGCCCGGGCGCAAGCGCCGACAGCATCGCCGGCGCACGCTTCGCACAGGGCAAGGAACTGTCTTTCAACAACATCGCCGATGCCGATACGGCGCTGGAATGCGTGCGCCAGTTCAGCCGCGAGGCCTGCGTGATCGTGAAACACGCCAACCCCTGCGGCGTTGCGGTGGCCGGCAATCTGCTCGACGCCTACCAGCTGGCCTATCGCACCGATCCAACCTCGGCGTTCGGCGGCATCATTGCCTTCAACCGGCCGCTCGATGCAGCCACCGCGACCACAATCCTCGCGCAGCAGTTCGTCGAAGTACTGGTGGTGCCCGAACTGCTGACCGGCGCCGCTGCAGCACTGGCAGCCAAACCCAATGTGCGCGTGCTGGTCACGGGCATGCTGCGCACTGCCCCGACGACCGAGCGCGAACTGCGCAGTGTTGGCGGCGGCATCCTGGTCCAGGACCGCGATGCGGGCGAGGTGGATGTCGGTGCGCTGGCCTGTGTGACGGAGCGCCAGCCCACTGCAGCAGAGCGTCGCGACCTGGAATTCGCGTGGCGGGTGTGCAAGTTCGTCAAATCCAATGCGATCGTGTTCGCGCGTGATGAGGCCACGGTAGGCGTCGGCGCTGGCCAGATGAGCCGCGTCTACTCCAGCCGCATCGGCGCCATCAAGGCCGAGGACGCGAACCTCTCCGTGCGTGGCGCCGTGATGGCTTCGGATGCTTTCTTTCCGTTCCGCGACGGTGTCGAGATCGCCGCTGCACAGGGCGTGACGGCAGTGATCCAGCCTGGCGGCTCAATGCGTGATGCCGAAGTCATCGCGGCTGCCAATGAAGCCGGGCTTGCCATGCTGTTCACCGGCATGCGGCATTTCCGCCACTGACACAGGGCGCGATGAGCAGCCGCTACAAGGTATTGATCGTCGGCAATGGCGGCCGCGAGCATGCGCTGGCGTGGAAATGTGCGCAGTCGCCGCGCGTCACTGAAGTGATCGTGGCGCCGGGCAATGCCGGCACCGCCCGCGAACCGAAGGTGCGCAATGTCGCCATCGGCGTGGCAGAACTGGAGAAGCTCGCCAATCTGGCTGCCAGTGAAGGCGTGGCACTTACCATCGTGGGTCCGGAAGTGCCACTGGTTGCCGGCATCGTCGATCTGTTTTCAACTCGCGGGCTGCCCTGCTTCGGACCGCGCAAGGCTGCCGCACAGCTGGAAGGGTCCAAGGTTTTCACCAAGGAATTCCTGCAACGGCACCGCATCCCGACCGCCGGCTACCGCCGCTTCACACGCGCGGACTTCGATCGCGACTGGCTGGCCGCGCAGCGCGCGCCGATCGTGGTGAAGGCCAGCGGCCTTGCAGCCGGCAAGGGCGTGATCATCGCGCAGACGGCGGCCGAAGCAGTTGCCGCTGCGCAATCCATGCTCGACGGGCGCTTTGGCAGCGCCGGCGACGAAATCGTCATCGAGGAATTCCTCGAAGGTGAGGAGGCGAGCTTCATCGTCATGAGTGACGGTCGTCACGTGCTGCCGATGGCGAGCAGCCAGGATCACAAGCGACTGCTGGACGACGATCAGGGTCCCAACACCGGCGGCATGGGTGCTTACTCACCCGCACCGGTGGTCACATCGCTGGTGCATGAACGCATCATGCGCGATGTGATCGAGCCCACCATCAAGGGCCTCGCCGCCGACGGCATGCCCTTCGTCGGCTTTCTGTATGCCGGACTGATGATCGATGCGAAGGGTGCGCCGCGCGTCATCGAGTACAACGTGCGCTTCGGTGATCCAGAGACACAACCGGTGCTGGCGCGCCTGAAGAGCGATCTCACCGTCCTGTGCGAAGCGGCGCTTGCCGGCAAGCTCGACACGGTCAGAGCAGAGTGGGACCCGCGCGCCGCATTGGGTGTGGTGATGGCTGCCCACGGCTATCCGGATGAGGTGCGCAAGGGCGACGTGGTCGATGGGCTGGACCGCGTCGGCGCGCTGCCCGGCAAAGTATTTCATGCGGGCACCGCCACCAGGGACGGCAAGGTCGTCACCGCCGGCGGGCGGGTGTTCTGCGCAGTGGGGCTGGGCGCCACGGTAAAGGCCGCACAGCGCGAAGCCTATGCGCTGGTCGATGCGGTGAGCTTCGAGGGCGCGCAGGCCCGACGCGACATCGGCTATCGCGCCATCGCCCGCGAAACCTGATCTACGCGCACGAATGGCGACCCCTGCGCAGCGCCTCCCACATGTCTCTCCTGCACGCCTTGCAGGCCTGAGAGCGCTGTTCCGCCTGCTGCAGGCAGCCAGCCCCGCCCTGGCAGCGCGCCTGGCCTTCTTTCTCTTCCTCAGGCCTGCACGGCGGGAGCTGCGCCCCGACGATGCCGCCATCATGGCTACAGCGCAGAAGCATCTCCTGCACGCGGCCGCTGATCCTGTGCAGGTGTATGAATGGGGCACGGGCCCACGCACCGTGCTCATCCTGCACGGCTGGGGTTCGCGCGCGGCTCGCTTTGCGCCCATGGCCAGCGCACTCGCCGCGCGTGGCTGGCGAGTGCTGGCCATCGACGCCCCGGCGCATGGGCTGTCCGCCGGACGCAGCTCCAGCCTGCCGCAGTTCATGCAGGCGCTGGATGCCGTCGTGACCCAACTCGGCCCCGTACAGGCCCTGATCGGTCATTCGCTGGGTGCACTGGCGATCGCCTCCCAGCTTGAGAAAGACCGGCCCAGCTGGTTCAGGACATTGCACAAGCTGGTGCTGATCAGCGCGCCCGCCGGTGCGCCGTTCCTGGTGGATTCGTTCCAGCAGATGCTGGGCATCGGCGAACCGACCGCGCGTCTGCTGCTGGCGCGCTTCAGAAAGCGCTTCGGAAGTGGCCCGGACTTCTTCATGGCGCGACCTGATTCGATGCAGCTGCCAACGCTGCTGGTGCATGACCAGGGCGATGACATCGTGCCCTTCTCGCAGAGCCTGCAGTTGCTGCCGCAATTGCCCCGCCGCCAATTGCTGGCCACCGCCGGCCTCGGCCACAGCGCTCTGACACGGGATGCCGCAACGCTTCGCGCCATCGCCGAATTTCTCGATGCCCCTGACACCAACACGGCGGTCGCGGTGCGTCGTGCTGATCTGGACGCTCCCGGCGACGCAGCTGCCATCGTGCAATTGCTGAATGCCTACGCCAGCGATCCGCGCGGCGGCGGCAATCCCCTGACAGTAGCGGTGCAGCAGCGGCTGGGCGCGGGACTGCGCGCGCATCCCACCACGCGCGTCTGGCTTGCTTTCGATGGCCAGGCAGCGGTGGGTGTCTGCGTCGGCTTCATCGGCTATTCCACATTCAATGCCCGCCCGCTGCTCAACATCCACGACCTTGCGGTGCTCGCCGGTGAGCGCGGCCGTGGCACCGGTCGCGCCTTGCTGGCAGCTGCCGAAGCGCATGCGCGCGACGCGGACTGCTGCAAGCTGACGCTGGAAGTGCAGGACGACAACACACCCGCCCGCAAGCTGTACGAGCGCTTCGGCTTCCTGGACGTCCGCTATGGTGATTCCGGCCCGACGCGTTTTCTGGGCAAGCCGCTGTAGCCAATCGGCGTCATGAACGGACTGCGCCGCACATGTATCATGCGGCAGTGATTGTCATGGCCATCCTGTGGAACTCTTCCGAACATGCCGGTTAATCCTGACGACCTGATCGAATCGATGCGTAACCTCGGACCGCGTTCAGCGCAGCAGCTGGCGTCGGTGGGGATCAACACCATCGAGAAATTCCGCACCATGGGCTCGGTGGCCGCCTATGTGAAAGTGCAGCGCGGCTGCACCAATGTCGGCATGAACATGCTGTGGGCACTGGAAGGCGCCCTCACCAACAAGCACTGGGAAGAAGTGGCGCGCGACCAGGGTCCGCGCCTGCTCAAGGTGCTGGAGCAGTACGAAAAGGACAATCCGGCGCCGGGTTGAACCCGGACGCGCGGCAACATGTCACTGTTCTTCTGGCGCAAGCAGAAAGCCCGGGGAGCCGCAGCGCCGCCCGATCCGTTCGTGGTCGTTCCCGCGGCCGCGGCGACCGCAGCACCCGCCGCGGCACCTGAACATCCCGTACCTGCGTCCGCCATGCGCGAGGTGTATGCGCTCGCCCTGCAGAGCCAGCGCGCCGCTGATGCCACGGCCCGGCCCGATCCAGCGCAGATGAGCCTGTTGCTCGCAGCCAGTCGCGAATTCGCCCAGATCGGCACACTGCCGCGCTATACGCCGCGCCGTCCCTCGCTGCTGCCGCAGTTGCTGGAGGCGCTGGATGATGAAGACGCCTCGCTGCGCGCACTGTCGCGCATCGTGTCGCAGGACCCACAGCTGACTGGCGACCTGCTGCGCACCGCCAACAGCGCCATGTACCGGGTGAGTTCAACGCCGGTCGAAAGCGTGGAGCGCGCCGCCGCCATGCTGGGCACGCGCGGCATCCGCAACCTGCTGTCGGCATCACTGGTGCAACCGCTGGCCACCACCGGGGGCAGCCTGGGTCGTTTTGGCGACCTGCTCTGGGACCACTCGCTGTACAGCGCTTCGGCAGCCGAGGCCTGGGCGGGCCGCAGCCAGGATGCGGATCCTTTCACTGCCCATCTGCTGGCCCTGATGCATGGCCTGGGTTGTGTGGCGGTGTACCGGGTGCTCTCGGACCTGTACGCCGCGCAGCCTGCATTGCCGCGCGACGCTGCGGTCATCGCCGGCGCGCTGACAACCAATGCAGCAGTCACCGCTGCGCGCATTGCCGCGAGCTGGGGGCTGTCTGAACGGACGCGCCAGGCATTGGAGGCACAGTCTTCCGCCGCGCCGGTGAACGATCACTCACCACTTTCGCAGGCGCTGCAATTCGGCCTGCTTGCCGGTGCGGTGACGCTGCTGTGCAAGCACGGCAAGCTGCCGGCTGACCAGGCGCTGCAGCGGATTGTGGCGGAGGGTTTCCCGGCCGCACGGGTCGAGCGGATCTGGGACCGCATGCTGCGCGCCTACGTCACGCCCTGATGACGCGCTAGTAGCTGACGCGAACGAAGGCTTCCGGGCCTTTGTACTTCAGGTTGAAGTAGCCGGCGAAATCGGCGCTGCTGCTGTCGATCCAGAAGCGGGTTTGCGAATAGCCCACGCCAAAAGCCAGGTTCGGGCGCGCCCGGAACTGCACATCGCCGTGATAGGCCTGGTATCCGCCGCGCACGTCCCCGATGTGTCCGCTCAGGTAGTTCATGGCCACGTTGGCAGAGAAGCGCTGCGTGGCGCGCCAGGTGACCTCGGTCAACAGCGTCGCAAACGGACCCGCCGTATCCAGCCTCTCGTTGACGAAGCGCGCTGGCGCATCCAGTGAGCCTTCCAGCTGCAGCAGGTGCAGCCCGATGCCGACACCCACTTCCCACTTCTCGCGGCGCAGGACCGAATACGTGTAGGTGAGTCCGAGCTTGCGCAAATCCATTGCCGTGAGCACCCGATCATTGACCTGATACACGTCATCGCCGAAGCGGATCTGCTGATTGATGATCTCATTGCCCGAGCGCGTCAACTTGAAGAAATCGGCGCGGATGCGGTGCCGCTCGAGGATGCGGAACATCATGTCGACGCTGACCTGCTTGAGCTGGTCTTCGAGACCGAGCGTGTCCTCAGCGCTCAGCGGCGTGCCGCGCACACCCGCAGAATTGTCGTAACGCAGATCGGTCGCGACCTGTGGCATGTAGAACAGGCCGCGTATCGCAAAGCGGTCCGTGATGGGACTTGCGATGCTCATCGTGGGTGGCTGCAGCAGCACACGCGGCGCGTCCTTTTCAGGCTGTGCAGGCGCTTCGCCGGCAAACACGGAAGTGGCCGCCAGCGCCGCAGCGCCGATGAGGACGAATCTGATGTGAGCTTGCATGCACCGATGATCCGGCAGGCCGGTGCTGCACGCAACGTCGCCGGGCGGCGACTGTGACGAAATACCCGGGCTGGCGGCGATTGGCGACATCGCCATGCGGGCTGCCCACGACGCCAGGAGCGCGGGGCAGGCCTCACGGACCGTAAAAGACTACCTTTTCATCGCCTCGAAAAATTCGGCGTTGGTCTTTGTATCTTTCATCTTGTCGAGCAGGAACTCGATCGCGGCCAGCTCATCCATCGGATGCAGCAGCTTGCGCAGGATCCACATCTTGGCAAGCTCGGTCGGATCGGTGATCAGCTCTTCCTTGCGGGTGCCGGAACGGTTGATGTTGATCGCGGGGAAGGTGCGCTTTTCCGCGATTCGACGATCGAGATGGATTTCGCTGTTGCCCGTGCCCTTGAATTCCTCAAAGATCACGTCGTCCATCTTCGAGCCGGTGTCGACCAGCGCGGTGGCGAGACTGGTGAGCGAGCCACCCTCCTCGATATTGCGCGCCGCGCCGAAGAAGCGCTTCGGGCGCTGCAGCGCATTGGCATCCACACCACCGGTGAGCACCTTGCCGGAGCTCGGCACCACGGTGTTGTAGGCGCGCGCCAGGCGCGTGATCGAATCGAGCAGGATCACCACGTCCTTCTTGTGCTCGACCAGGCGTTTGGCCTTCTCGATGACCATCTCGGCCACCTGCACGTGGCGCGCAGCCGGTTCGTCGAACGTAGATGAGACCACCTCGCCCTTCACGGTGCGCTGCATCTCGGTCACTTCCTCGGGCCGCTCGTCGATGAGCAGCACGATCAGGTGCACTTCCGGGTGGTTCCAGGTGATCGAGGTGGCGATGTTCTGCAGCAGCATGGTCTTGCCGGCCTTGGGCGGCGAGACGATCAGGCCGCGCTGGCCCTTGCCGATGGGCGCCACCAGGTCGATGGTGCGCGCGGTCAGGTCTTCGGTGCTGCCGTTGCCACGCTCGAGCTTGAGGCGCCGGGTGGGGTGGAATGGCGTCAGGTTCTCGAACAGCACCTTGTTGCGCGAGCTCTCGGGTGAGTCGTAGTTGATCTCGCCGACCTTGAGCAGCGCGAAGTAGCGTTCGCCATCCTTAGGGGGACGGATCAGGCCGGAGACCGTATCTCCGGTCCGCAAGTTAAAGCGGCGGATCTGGCTCGGGCTGATGTAGATATCGTCGGGCCCGGCCAGATAGGAGCCGTCGGCCGAGCGCAGGAATCCGAAGCCGTCCTGCAGGATCTCCAGTACGCCATCGCCGTAGATGTCCTCGCCATTGCGGGCGTGCGCCTTGAGGATCGAGAAGATGATGTCCTGCTTGCGGGAGCGCGCGAGGCTTTCCAGCCCCATCGACTCCGCCTGCTTGACCAGTTCATGGATCGGCTTGGACTTCAAGGTCGTCAGGTTCATCG
>JANPGU010000228.1:0-14011 GCA_031424095.1 Gammaproteobacteria bacterium | reverse complement strand
CCCAGGGCACGCTGTTCGGCAAGAATGCGCTGGGCGGGGCCATACGCCTGATATCAAGCCAGCCCAAGGGCGATGACACAGGCTATGTGGAGGCGACCTACGGCACGTCCCGACGCATGGACATCAAAGCCGGCTTCGACTTCGCAGTGCGGGACAACCTGTTCATGCGGGTGACAGGTGTAGCCAAGCGCATCGACGGTTATCAGGACACGCTGGATTTTGCCTGCCAGATGCGGGCCAATGGCACTCCGGCGCTGGCTGGCACGCTGCCGGTCTACGCACCGTCCAACGAGAAGCGACAGGGCAATTGCAAGACTGGCGAGAACGGTGGCTCGGAGAGCCAGGCGCTGAAGGCGATGCTGCGTTTCCTCGCCACCGACGACCTGGAATTCAACCTCTCAGCCGATTATTCCCACACCAACGCGCAGCCGGGAGCACAGACACTGCTGTCGGGGGTGCAGAGTGCTGGCCTCGACAAGATATACAACGACCTGGCCATCCAGCCGCGATTTGGCGTGCGCTATGACGACAATCGATTCGTCACCGCCAGCAACCCGTTCACGAGCTATCAGAGCTGGAACGATCCTGTCACCAACCTCAATCTGCCGCGCGCCCAGATCACCGACACGTGGAGTTCCTCCGCCAAGATGGACTACAACATCAGCGAATCTGTTCACCTGAAGGGTATCGCTGCGCATCGGGGCTATGACAGTGAGTGGGCGGGCCCCGCCCTGTATCCGATCGGTGGCATCGGCACCTACAACCTCCAGACGCATGCGCAGGATTCGATCGAGCTTCAATTGACTGGTGACCTGTTTGCCAAGCGTCTCGACTGGACGCTCGGCGCCTTCTATTTCGACTCGAAGTCCGAGCTCGGTGGCTATGTGGCCTTTGGTGCGCTGAGTTTCCTCGGCATCATTCCCAACTTCAACCAGAACGATCACTTCACTACCAAGAGCAAGTCGGCCTTCGCCCACATGGCGCTCAAGTTGACCGATGCGCTGTCGCTGACTGCGGGCGTGCGCGAGACCAGCGAAGACAAGACTTTCGCGTTCGATCATACGAATTATTTGACGATCGCCACGCCCCTGAAGTTCGGATCTTCACACTTTGACTGGAAGATCAGTGCCGACTACAAGGTCAACGACAACGCGATGCTGTACGTCATGGCATCTACCGGATTCCGTTCGGACGGTGCCCAGCCGCGTCCGTGGGCGCCAAACCAGCTGCTGCCGGTGTCGAAAGAGGAGATCCTGGCGTACGAAATCGGCGCAAAGACTGATTTTCTGGATCGTCGGCTGCGCATCAATGCCTCCTTGTTTCTCAACGACTACGATCCGCGGGTCAACAACCGGTTTGGGCAGTCTTGCAGCCCGACTGGTCCGGACCCGGGTCCATATATTCCGTTTGGTACGCCCCTGTGCCCCGCCGGCACCCAGCTTGCTGGTCAGCCCCCCGGGAACGGCGTGTTCTGGTTCAACTATTACAGTGCACCTGGCAAGGCCAAGGGCGCGGAACTGGAAATCACTGCCGAGCCGATTCGCAACCTGAACCTCAATGCAACCGCGGGCTTCTACAAGTACACAAGCGGGGTTCCGTCGACTCAGGACGGCTACCTCGACCCCAGTGTTCGCGAGCAGCCGCGGTTCAGTTACAGCCTGGGTGCGCAGTATGTGATCGACATGGGCACGAGCGGCTCGGTGACCCCGCGCCTCGACATGTTTTACCAGGGTGAGCGCACCAACGGCGGCTCCATCGGACTGCCGCAGCTCGATCCATTCAACATCATTCCGTCGTACAGACTGGTCAACGCGCGGCTGACCTACGAGTCTGCTGGCAGAAAATGGTCTGCCGCAATCAGTGCAGAGAACCTGTTCGACAAGTTCTACTGGTACCAGCTCGGCCCGGAGCGCACCAATGCCGGCAACGCATTTGTCTACGGCCGCACTGGGGCACCCGCCAGGGGCAGGGAAGTCGCGCTGACCTTGCGCCGCAGCTTCTAACGCACAGCAGAGGCACTCTGCACTAAGCCCACGCTTGCGCGCCTGTGAGGCGCGCGAAGGATGCGCACCAACGCTGCCCCCGCCTGTCTCCACGGGGGCAGCGACAATTGTTGCGCAAGGGATCGTGGGTGGATTGCGCCAGCGCTGTTTTGCCATTCCTCTGTTGCTGCCACTAGAGTATGTAGTGGGCAGTGTCGTCGAAATCCATACGTGGTATTGATGGCGAAAAAGAGGGAGGCAGGTCATGCAAATTCGAGGAATGCTTCCCCAGCAGTCGGGCAGGCTCATGACCAACGCCGGCGGCTTCGAACTGCTCAACGACGCGCGCGGCATTTCCTGCCTGAGGGACTATCATCGCAAGGTGGTCGAAGCTGCGGTTGCGAATGGATTCGGAGTGATCAATGAGGGGTTGCACTACCGTGCCAGCCGCGATTGGGACTCGCTTGTCGGGTTCACCCGGCAGGTGGGTGCGACGCGAACGGACCAGTTGAAGGGGAATGCATGAACAAGACCTGCGCAGTTCTGATGCTCCTGCTCATCGGCCAGCAGCCGGCTACAGCGGCGGCCGACAGCAAGGCAGATGCCTTCTCGCCAGCCGCATTGATCCAGTCGCCGCGAGCGGGCTGGCCAACCAACGGCGGCAACCTGTTCAACCAGCGCTACTCCCCCCTGACGCTCATCGACAGGCAGAATGTCGCGCAGCTCAAGGGCGTGTGGCGCACCCATCTGAATGGCTCCGGCATCGGCCCGCAGTATTCGGGCGCGGCGCAGCCCATCGTCCACGACGGTCGGGCTTACATCACCACGGGCGCCAATGACGTTTTTGCACTGGATATCGCGACGGGCGCCATCGTATGGACCTATGCGGCGCGGCTGGATCCCGCGATCTCCACCGTCTGCTGTGGCTGGACGAACCGCGGTGCCGGCCTCGGCGAGGGCAAGCTGTTCTTCGGCGCGCTGGATGGTCGACTCGTCGCGCTCGATCAGCGCACGGGCAAGCAGCTGTGGTCGGTACAGGCCGAGCGCTGGCAGGACGGCTATTCCATCACCGGCGCGCCGCTTTACTACGACGGCATGGTGATCACCGGCTTCTCCGGAGCGGAAAACGGTGTACGGGGAAAGGTGAAGGCTTTCGATGCCCGCGATGGCAAGCTGCTGTGGACCTTCAACACCATCCCGGGCCCAGGCGAGCCGGGACATGACACCTGGCCCGCCAGCAGTGATGCCTGGAAGCGCGGCGGTGGCACGGTGTGGCAGACGCCGGCGGTGGATCCAGCCCTCGGTCTGCTCTACTTCTCCACCGGCAACCCCAGCCCGGATTTCAACGGTTCGGTGCGTCCGGGCGACAATCTCTACACGGCGTCGATCGTTGCGCTCGATGCGCGCACCGGCAAGTACCGCTGGCATTTCCAGCAGGTGCATCACGACATCTGGGACTACGACGCGCCGAATCCCGTCGTGCTGTTCGACGCGACCATCAATGGCGCACCACGCAAGGGCCTGGCGCAGGTGGGCAAGACCGGCTGGACGTATATCCTGGATCGCGTCACCGGCCTGCCGCTGATTGGAATCGATGAGCGCGCCGTGCCGCAGGAGGCTCGCCAGGCAACGGCGGCGACACAACCTTACCCGCGCGGCGATGCCATCGTTTCGCAACAGGTGGACGTTGCGCCGGAAGGCTATGAACTGGTGAACGGCGGCCGCATCTTCACGCCGTTCTTCGGCGCGAAGGGCGTGATCGCGAGCCCCAGCCTGTTCGGAGGCGCCAACTGGCCGCCCAGTTCCTACGACCCCGTGCGGCATCAGCTGTTCGTCTGTGCGTCGGATGTGCCTGGCAATTTCACGGGCGGGCACACGGACAACGAGCCGCCCGTCACTGGCAAGTCATACCTCGGCGGGGCAGTGGGCTTTGCAGCCTTGCCCCGCAGCGGCATCTTCGCCGCTGTGGATGTGCGCACGAACAAGCTGGTCTGGCGCCAGCGCTGGCTGGATCAGTGCTACAGCGGTTCGGTGGCGACGGCGAGCGGTCTCGTGTTCGTCGGCCGCAATGACGGCCGGCTCACCGCGCTCGATGCCGACAACGGGAAGATGCTCTGGCAATTCCAGACCGGGGCGGGAATGAATGCCACAGTGAGTCTGTTCGAGCAGGGCGGCAAGCAGTATGTGATCGCCTACTCGGCGGGCAATGTGCTGGCCGGCAGCGCCAAGGGCGACAGTGTGTGGCTGTTCGCGCTGGATGGCACGCTGCCACCGGCGAAGGAACGTGACACAGAAGCACGCGCAGTGGTCGCGCCGCCGGCTGCGGCAGCCGCCCCTGCGCGCGACACCCTGTCCGGTGCGCAGGTATTCAAGCAGGCCTGCCTTCCCTGCCACGGCGCGGACGGCAAGGGCGGGCATGGCGGCGGAGCGCCGCTGAACAAGATGAGTGATCTGGAACTGGTGATGCGAACGGTGAAGGAGGGTCGGAAGAACATGCCGCCTTTCGGCGCAGCGCTCTCGGCCGAGCAGATTCAGGCCGTGAGTGCCTATGTCGTGGGTGATCTATTCCAGTGAGCAGGGGGTCGCGGCTCACCCGGTTTGTCGGGCTGACCTGCACACTCGCTTACAGCGGATTATCCCAGTCGGCCGAATCCTGGTTCGCCGATGTCGAACGATATACGGACTTGCGCGAGACCCATCTCGACGTCGCGGGGCCCGAACCGGCCAGCTTCACCGCACTGGGTGTGGCGCCTTTCCTCACCGCCCAGGCGCTGGGATCCACCGACATGGCGTTCTCCGCCGCGCAGGTCATTGACGATTACGGCAATCCACACGCTGCCATTGGCATCGACTTCGCTCCCACACTTCTGGCAGGAAGAGAGGTGACGTTGGAGAATTACCAGCGCAGTCATTCGCAGCGCACGGTATCGCGCCTGCAGCTTTCGGTGGCCGTGAGCAAGGGCGAAAGTTCGCAGGACAGGTCCACGCGCTTCGCGCCGACGCTGCGCATCGTCTTCCACCAGCAGCGCGACCCGCGCGTGCACCGTGGCCCCGGCTCGCTGCAGGACTGCTTCGAGCGCAAGGTGACACCGCCTGAGGCGCTGCAAGCCCTGCGCGAACAGGAGGCAGCGCTGGCGGAGCAGCTGCGACAGGCAGACACGCCGCAGCAACGTGATGATATTCAGGTGCAATGGCGTGACGCGCAGGATCGCTATCGCGCTGTGATGCAGGAAATCGTGAGGCAGGGGATGAAGCGCTGTCGGGCCGATCGGGAGGTGGCGGCCTATGCGTGGAATGCGACCGGATTTGCACTGGGGATTTCGCCTTCGTTCCGCAACGACCTTGATAATCTGGGTTCGCTCAAACCCAAAGGCATGGTCCTGTACGCAACGCAGGCCCTCGGGTTCGACCAGCTGGGCACGCTGCCGACCTATACTCCCTCATATCTTGGCGCGCATTTCCAGGTTCTCACCCAATTGCTGTACCGGCTGAACGAGCCCCTGCTCAATCCGCGGCAGCCGCGCAGTTTCAGCGACGCCGACGAGCTGGTGGCCTCATTGAGGCTGCGTGGTGGCAGCTCGCGCGTGAATGGCAACATCGAGGCCGCCGTGATCCACGACTGGTTCGGCGGGCAACGCAATGACACACTCACCAGGATCAGCATTGGCTTGGACGGGCGCCTCGACCACGGGGTCTGGCTCAGCCTGGCACTGGGCCGTACGTTGTGGCGGGACGTCATCCCCAATCAGACGTCGGCCGGGTTGAGCATCAAGTGGGCACTGTTCTGAGCCTGCCAGTACTTGATCTGCGGGAATTCAATGCACCCGCTGCGCAACCTGCCTTTCTTCATGCGCTGCGCGCAGCCGCGCGCGATGTCGGCTTCTTCTATCTGGTCGGGCATGGCCTGCCGTCGTCACAGACGCGGGAACTGTTCGACCTGTCACGTGCATTTTTCGCCTTGCCGGAGGCCGAAAAGCAGCAGATCCAGATGGCCAACTCGCGCCACTTCCGCGGCTATACGCGCCTGGGGCAGGAGCGCACCGGCGGCAGCGTGGACTGGCGCGAGCAGATCGACATCGGCCTTGAAGTGCCAGCGCTGGCAATGGCGGCCGGCGACCCGCCATGGCGGCGGTTGCAGGGTCCGAATCAGTGGCCGCGCGCGCTGCCCGCCCTGCGCACCGCATTCCTGAACTGGCACGAAGCCGCCGGTGGTGTCGCCCGCCGTCTGCTGCAGGCCTTTGCACTGGCACTCGAACAGCCCGCGGACAGCCTCGATGCCCTGCTGCAGCCTTTGCCCAATCAGGTGGTCAAAACCATCCGTTATCCGGGACGCGATGTTGCCGCGGATGAGCAGGGTTGCGGTGCGCACAAGGACAGCGAACTGCTGACGCTGCTGCTGCAGGACGAGGTGGGCGGCCTGCAGGCGCAGGATCTGGACGGGCGCTGGATCGATGTGCCGCCACTGGCCGGCAGTTTTGTCGTGAACACGGGCGAACTGCTGGAGCTTGCCACCAATGGTTATTTGCGCGCCACTGTCCATCGCGTGCTGGCACCTGCCGCAGGTGTCGAACGCTTCTCCATCGCATTCTTCCTGGCCGCAGGTCTGGGCGCGACCGTGCCGCACCTCACGCTGCCGCCGCGGCTTGCGGCCGACGCACGCGGTCCGGCCAGCGATCCGGCCAATCCGCTTTACCGGGATGTGGGGCTCAATACTCTGAAGGGCCGGCTGCGCTCGCATCCGGATGTTGCCGCGCGCCACTATGCGGACGTGCTGGCCGCGATGCAGCGCTAGAACCGCAATGTATATCCGGCGCGCAGTCTGATCTCGGTGCTGACCGTGCGGAACGCGCCGTCGCGGTCGAAATCCTCCAGTGAGTGAATGGCGACGAGGAAATACTTCTTTCCCGCCTTGGGAACCCATTGCAACCGCGTCTGCAGGCCCGCCAGTTCACTGACATTGTCGTACTGCATGAGCGTGATCCAGCTCAGTGTCGAACTGAAATTCACCTCGGAACTGGCGCGCAGAATACGTGTACTGAAGTCGCCTTCCGGCAAATCGATCTGGTTGAGATCGAAGCCGGTTTTCAGCGCCAGATGGCGCGAAGGACTCCAGGTCACGTCGCCGCCGACACTGCGGCGCTTGCCGTCATAGAACTGGCCGCGGCGCAGGCTGAGGCGCCCGCTCCACGTGCGCTGGGTGCCGGTGTCCAGGTCGATGCCCTGATCGTTGAATTCGTAGCGCCCCGCAGGAACGACGACCCGCCGGCCCGGATCTTGGTAGTTGGTGAAGGGTGCAGCGAGAACTTCCTCGCTGAAGGTGGCAACGAAACGGAGGATGGCGCGGCCGCGCGTTTCGAGTTCCAGCGGCCGTAACGAGATGACCTGCGTCTGCAGGCCGCCATGCAACGAAGCAATGCGCTCGGCATCTGCACCAGCATAGACGGTCTGCAGCCATTTGGTGCGCACCGTGCGCGTGTAGCCCGCATCCACCACGCTGTCGCGCACACCGCGGCGGCTCACGAATCCGAGTGCGGGGCAAAACTGCGCGCCCAGCTCGCGGGTATAGAACCCGACGCGCCAGCCTTCTGCATTCGGCAACCTCACCCCCAACCCCCAGGCAGTACTGCTGCCCTGGCCTGTGTCGCCCGACGGCGAGTCCTGAAACCACGCTTCTGCTTCAATGGTCCGGCCGTTGCGCAGACGGCTGTTGAGAAAAAGGAAATCGACTCCGTACAGGGCGTTCGATGCATTGCTGATCGGGTCGCCGCTGGCCGCGATGAAGCCGACGCTCGATTCGCGCAGCACGTCGGCTGACACGCGCGCGACACCTACAGTCTGGGCATCAATGCCGGCACCAGCCGGTGGTCAAGTTCAGTGGCCGAGAAAACCGTGTTGAGGGTGAGCGATGCGTTCAGAGACGGCGTAACCCGATAGTACGCATGCAGGGAGGGCTCGATGCTGCTGTCGCGCTGACCGGTTGCGTTGGTGCGCAGATGCCTGATTCCCACGGTGGGCACCACATCGAGGCCCGCACCCTGGTCCACGTCGCGGATGCCCTTGAGGGCGCCGACAATTCCCGGATTCCAGGTTCGATGGCGCGACACCCAAAGTGATTCCTCGCCGCGGCGCCGGATCACGCGCGAGACATTGAAGCCCCAGGCTTCAGCCTTGGCATCGAAGGGCAGGGTCTTGAATGGAATGGCGATCTCGACACTCCAGCCATAGTCGGTGCGCTGTGCTCGCGCGTCCCAGATGACGGTCCAGTCGCCGGAAAAACTGTTGCCCTGATACAGCATGTCATTGCGCCCGCTGTTGAGGTTCACCTCGAAGCGGTAGCCGGAGCGTGCGGAATCGAATGGATCCAGCAGGATCGCCAGGCGGTCATCCTGGCCGAGACCTGATCCCTGACGCATGATGTTGGCGGTGATGCCGCCGTCTGCACCGCCGTCCCAGAAGCGGGCGCCAATGTAGAGCGCATCCTTGTCATAGGTGATCAGCACTTCGGTGCGTTCGCTCGGCGGCGCGTCTGCCCGCGGCCGGATCTGGGCGAAATCATCGATCAGCGCCGCACTCGACCACAGTGATTCATCCAGCAGGCTGTCGATGACCGGCGGGGCGGACAGGCGGGTCACCGTGACTTCCTTGCGCGGTTCCGCCGCTACCGCGCCATCTACGCAGGGCATGAGCACGGCAAACACAACGAAGCAGGAACGCATCTTCAGGCTGCAAGGGTGACGCAGCAGGAGTTCACGGGTGTGGCCATGAACGTGAGGGTACAGCCTGACGCCACCAGCCAGAACAGTGTCGATTGCAGATGGCAACCGTCTTGCCAGTGCTTCGGCTCGCTGCAGCAAGAAACCGCTAATGTCCAGTGGTATTGGCGGCGCGGCGCGAGAATTCCTGTGGTGTCAGCACGCGAAGAAAAGGGTTGGGCTTGTATTCGATGAAGCGCGCCGGTGCGGCAGGCGCGACGCGCCGGGCGAGTGTATTCATGGATGCGGTCGTGGTATCCGGCCAGCGGCCGGAATCGAGCCGCTGCTTCACCACGTCGATCACTGCCGCGACCTCACCCGCAGAGAACGTGCAATGACCTGCGGTCTCGGTAAACACCGTACGCAGCAGTTCCTGCTTGCCGGCAGCGCGCGCTCCCTTGCTGACCGCGTCCATTGCATCCGACGCGCTGATCGGGTCGCCAATGCCCTGCATCGAGATCACCGGGATGGACAGGTCGCCGAAATACTGCTGTTCCGATATTGCTTGCAGCGCGGCGGCTTGCTCGGCAATTCGCGGCGCCTCGGCGAGCGCATTAAGATCTGCCGTGAGGCTCAGATTCGCACGCTTGTACAACGCTTCGACGAGTCGCCTCTCGGGCAACCTGCCCAATTCCGCCTTGTAGTCAACGCCGGTGTTCCACGAAATATTGCCGCCGAACAAGGTGTTGATCTGACGGCGGCTGCTCATCATCTGCGCAACGGCTGCCAGCCGTCCGCCCGCCAGCGCTTCGTAGTAACCAGCCTGGCGTGCATCGAAATCAGCCGCTGCTGGGCGCGGGTTCGTCATGCTCGCCCAGTCGGGCAGGCCGCCCAGTACCGCGGCCAGCGCGATGCGCGCCCGACCCTGCGGCGTCTGCTGCGCTTTTTCCAGCATCGCCTTCCATGCGGGCAGCGCGGTGGTTTCGAAATCAGCTGGAACTTCGATGATCGGCAGAGCAGAAGCCGGCGCCAGCAAGGTCCTGGCGACGAACAGCGTATCCATCTTCTCATTCCACTGGGCAACGGCGCCGGCAGGCCCCGCGCAATTGCTGACACCGGCGACCCAGGGTGAGGGTCTGCGGTGCGCACCGATGAATACGGTGTGTCCCCCCATCGAACTGCCGAATGCGATCGGCTGCTCGATCGCGCCGAACTCGAGCTCGAACAGGCGCTTCACATCCGTGAGATTGTCCACCGCCTTCGGCACGCGCCAGCCGCTTACGGCACGGGTAACACCCGCGAGTGCATAGCCGCGATCCAGCAGCAGGCGATTCTGCTCGGAGTAGGGTGCGACAGGAGAGGCGTAATCGAGATTGAACAATGCCGCGCCACTCCAGTTGGCGGGCACGTCGATGCGGTAGGGCGTGCCGTCGGCGAGCGTGCCCATGAGGCTGCGCAATCCGGCGATGCGCGGCGGTACGTCGGCCGAAGCAATGGGGATCTGGCCAGGGGGCTGGGGTCGCGGCGCGGGTGTCTGCGCGACGGCAGTGCCGACGAGGCACGACAACACCAGAATGGTCGCACGGGTTCGCATCGTCATTTCCTTTCAGTACTTCCTGTGCCTGGAACCGATGAAATCGAATATGCCGATCAGGGCGAGGGAAATCATGCCGCCATGATTGGCCACGACCGGGCGCGACCCCGGTACGATTTACGATTATCGCGGCCAGCCTGTGGGGCTGCCACTGCAGGCGTCGGTGCCATGCCTGCAGCGGCGACAGTTCAGGACAGGTCAGTTCCTGGCGGGAATCTTGTCCAGCTCGGCCTGGATCTTGGCCAGGTTCTCGTTGCTGAGTGCTTCCGGCTCATACTGCTGGATCTCGGCGAGGGTGATTTCGCGGCCCTGCGTCTGGAACATTTCGTTGGCGTACACGGTCGGGATCATCTTCTTCAACACTGCATTGGCCGCCGGATCGTCCAGCAGTTTGCCGACCAGAGTCGTCGTTACGGAATAGTGTGCGGCGGGCGCAGCGTCTGCGGCGGCCGCGGTCATCGTCGACATGGCCCCGGCGGCCAGTGCGGAAAGCAACAGATTACGCATGGTCTTGTTCATAACATCTCCCTGCTGTGGGTGCCTGATTCAGGTGACCAGACCGGATTCTCCCATGGAATATTCATTCCACCAGGAATAGTTTGCCACATGCCCTGGCTCGATGTGACTAAGCTTGGCGCAGGCAGGGGCAATAACGGGGCGCTTATGAATATTTCTGGCAGGCTCTTTGCGGTGCTGGCAATCGCGGCAGGCAGCAGCGTCGCATACGCTGACAGCTGGCAGGGCGTCGGCGAGATGCCACTGGACTACCGCGCCTATGTCCTGGACTTCAACACCGGCGATGACCGGGGCCTGATCGAAAAATACTTCACGCCTGACACGCAGATGATCAGCGGCAGCGGCGTACGCCGCGGTCACAAGGAAATGAACGAATTCCTTGCGGCGGCCCACGACGGCGTGCGTGAGATCATCCGCCCGCAGGTGGTGATGTGGGACAAGGACCACATCTTCGCCGAGATAGACATGGACTTCGTTGCCTCGAAGGCGCGCCCGGACTTTACCTTCGGCGCGCTGCTGCCGGGCGATATCCTCACGGTGAAGTTCTTCGCCAGCTATACCGTGATGAACGGCAAGATCAAGACCCTGAAGACGATGACCTGGAAGCCGGAGACGGGTGTCACGAAGGCGCCGCGGCTCGGGGATCACGCCGGGCAACGCGCGGCATTCAATGCCTACACGCGGGCGTTCTCAGGCGGGCTGGCGGAGAAGTACTCCGCGTTCTACACGAACGACGTCAAGCTGCACCTCAGTTCCGTCGGGGATCTCAATGGCAGGAAGGCCATTGTCGATTTCTATACGAAGATGTTCCGCACGGTGCGCGAGGACCTCGAGATCAGACAGATTGTCTATGACGATCAAGCCATTGTTGGTGACTTCGTGAGCGTATTCACGGCGGTGGAGGACGCCCCGGATTTCGTCGTGGCGCCACTGAAGAAGGGCGAGTCGATTCGCGTGCCTGTGTTCGTCTATTACACGCTGCGTGACGGACTTATATCGGAGATCCGGGTGGCCCGCTCCGGTGAGCCGACGCGGCCTCGGCGGTAGACCCTCAGTCGGGAAACTGGCGGCGTTCGAAGCTCCAGCGCGAATCGCGGCAGAGTCCGCAGTCCTTGCCAACGAAGTACTTCGCGGCTTCCGCATTGCCACGCAGCTGCCAGTCCAGCCAGCGCACGGCAAGTGCCGTTGCCTCACCGCCATGCGGCTGCTTGAATGTGCCCTCATGCCCGACCGGCAGATTCGCGACCGCCACGGGCACATGCGAGATGAGCCGGAAGTCCTCCATGCCGATGCGGTATGCCACGTCTTTTTCGCCGCCCAGTATGTAGAGAATCGGCGTGTGCAGCGTCAGGAGGGTCGCCTTGCTCAGTTCCATCTTCGGCATGGCGGCAGGAAACGGATCCGGAATGCCGCTGTTGTGGACGATGATTGTGCGCACGCGTGGATCACCTGCCACCTGCAGCGCCTGCATTCCGCCGCAGCTCCAGCCCGAGTAGGCAACATGCTGCGGATCGATACGGCCGAAAAGCGGACTGCCCGCGCGTGTGTTTTCTGCCAGCGCCCAGTCGACTGCCTGTGTCAGCTGGGCGGCCTGGGTTGCCTGCGGTGCAAACTGTCCCGGCGGCACTGCCGGTCGGTGCGGTGGCTCATGAGCGCCAGGACCGCTGTAGATGCGGCCTGTTGCGATCACCAGATAGCCGTGCGAGGCAATCTGCAGCAGGTGAAAGCGCTGGCTGGCACCATCGTCGACGCAGCCGCCATTTCCCCAGGCAAGCACACCGAGCTTTTGTCTGCCCAGGGCGTCGAGTGCCACTGGCCGATATACAACATGATCCGGCAGGCCAGCGACTTCTTCCTTGAGAGCGGCAAAGCGGCCAGTGCCGCGTTCGTCTGGGTGCTGGGCGTTGGCAGCCGGCGCCGGTTGCGTGAATGCGATGAGCACAGACAGCAACAGCAGCGCATATGGTCCGCGTGAGCGAATTTCAGGAGATGACATTGCAGAATGATGCACGCGAAATTCCGGGATGGAAAGTCTGTTTGCCTGGGTACTACTTCTCTTCGCGCGCGCCGAACTTCTCGCGATACACCGTGTTGTACCGATCCATGAGCCGGGCGTGGTTCACGAGCGCCCTCAGCAGGGTCTCATCGTGGGTAACCGTTTCCTTCATGTATTTCTTGAATTCCTCGCGCTTGCCGTCGAGGCTGTTGGGCGAAACAGATGTGGTGGTCTCGCTCACGTTGTGAGGAGCCTGCATCCGCAGGTCATTGAGGAAACCCTGCATCATCAGGGCTGCCTCGCGCCCGGCCTGCGACAACGCATTCTGCTCATAACCCGTGCGGCAGTATCTTCTGGGTACCCTTGATCCGATCGGCTGCTCGACCGCGCAGTGAACTTCGTACTCCTGCTTTTTCACCAGTTCGTTGTACCGATCGAAGAACTGATCTTCCGCCTTGATCAACTCCCTGCGGAGCACATCGAGTTGCTTGCCATGGATGATCACTTCTTCGAGTTCCGAATCAATCTGCACCGCCGAAAAAGCAGTAGCGGAAATCGTCAGCATCGCAAGCGCGCTCCAGAGAGCGAGATTTCTGCATGGAGTCATACGGTTCTCCCCCGGCTTGTCAGCCTCAAGAGTAGCCGAATCAACCCGCACCACCAGAATTCCCTGCAGGCCGGACCACGTCAAGAACGGTTATCACCTTGTGCGCGGTGTCGTCGATGCATGCCTGTGCGCCGGAGTATAGTTCGTGCAAACCCGAAGTTAACGGGGAGTCCATGAAGAAAGCTGCTGCACCCATCCGGGCATACAACCTCGGGGACGCCAACACACTGGCCGATATGCCCGACGTGTGCCAGCTCGTGCTTCAGAAAGGCGAGGAGTACTACTGCAAACGCGCAGTGATTACGGGCTCCCGTACCAATACACGCGACACGTGAGCGCAATCACCCAGTAATACAGGATGAACATGAAAATGATTTCCATTCGTCAGGTGGCTGCATTGGGGCTGTGCATGGCGTTGGCGGCAACCACGTCTGCGCAGGAAAAGGTAACGGCGCAGTCATTGATAGACCGTCAGCAGATCCTCGATCAGATCACGCGTTACTACTACAACTTCGGCAAAGCGGAGCGCCAGAGCGAAGAGAGCTTTTATGCTGAGGACGGCGAGTTGATTCTAGGCACCAGGCATTACAAGGGCAAGGAAGGCATCAAGTCGGCATACAACCG
>JANPGU010000227.1:0-15509 GCA_031424095.1 Gammaproteobacteria bacterium | reverse complement strand
ACGCACCAAGTCACCGATTGTTTGCCAATCTGCCCTCAACCGAACACGCCTTGTGTCGGTCAAACTACGGTAGATTTGTAAGCCAATGACCACATAGGCGTTGCATGCCATCGGTTCGCAACCGGACTCTCTGCATGGATGCATGTGATGTGTCGTTGATGAGGTCCGAGCTTAGTTTTTCGTGACTCTGCGCATCGTGCGGTAGGGCACACAGGAGTTGCCACGTGGGCGCAGGCGTGGGGAGAGCGCCGCAAGGGGTGTCGTCGGCGGGGCGCGGAAGCTACAGCGCGACTTTCCGCGTACGGCAGAAAAACCTGGAAGGTAGACCAGCGTGCAGATTACTGGCCAACCCTGCGGATCCTGACCGCAGAATCCCTGAAAATGGCGCGCTTGGAGAGATTCGAACTCCCGACCTTCTGGTTCGTAGCCAGACGCTCTATCCAACTGAGCTACAAGCGCACGGGGAGGCGCATTCTAGGGGCCTGCCGGGGCAAGGGCAAGGCAGAAACCGGCCTTTCTGAATTGGTCAGCCGCTCTATTGCGGGTCGCGGGCTTCAGGCCCGGGCGATGCTGGCAGGTTCGGCCAGTGGGGTCACGCTCACGGCAACGGCGAGCTGCTGGCTGGCAGCTCCGAGCACCACGCCTCGCAGCGGGGTGACGTCAAGGTATTCGCGACCCCAGCCCAGCGTGACGAACTCGATGTCGGCGATCTTGCCGTTGGTGGGGTCGAAAGCGACCCAACCCAGCCCAGGACAATGCGCCGAAACCCAGGCATGCGAAGCATCGGCGCCGGTGAGCCGGCTGCCGTCCGCGTGGCTGCGGTTCAGCACATAGCCGCTGACATAGCGCGCGGGAATGCCGAGCGACCGCAGGCAGGAAAGCATCAGGTGCGCGTAGTCCTGGCAGACACCGCGCTTCAGGGCCAGCACTTCCTCGACACTGGTGGTGATGGTGGTGGCTTTCGGGTCATACACGAACTCCCGGCGGATGCGCTGCGTGAGATCCAGCAGCGAAGTCAGCCACGGACGGCCGGGCGTGAAACTTGGGGCGGCGTAGGCACGCGCGGCAGCGAGCAAGGGCACCAGCGGTGAAGGCGCACGATAGGCTTCCACTTCCAGATCAGTGCCCGGGCCCCATTCGCCCTTGACTGCCAGCGACTGCTCCCAGGGCGGCGACGGCGCGCCTGGCAAAGGTGCATAGCGCGAGACGATCACTTCGGATTCGGCGCGCACGATCAGCGCCTGATGCGGCTCGTCCACGAACAGACTGACCATGCGATTGCCGAAGTAGTCGACGCCTTCGGTCTGTTCGTCGCAGTCTGGCCTGATGTCGAGGCTGTGTGAGAGCACCTGCTGCCAGCTGGTCTGGCGCGGGCTCAGATGCGCGATCTGCCGGCTGCTGGTGACCAGCGACGAATATTGATAACTCGTCTCGTGCACCACGCGATAGCGGATTGATCGGTTGCTCAGCATCATAACCTCAGCGACGACCAGCCACGGGCCTGGCCAACGTTGAAGAACCGCTGCGTGAGCCGATCGTTGAGCTGCAGGGCAGCGTCGCGCAGGCCACTGATGGCGGCACGCAGTTCCTCGCTTTCCGGATTCAGGTGCTTGCCGCGATCCATCTCCATCAGGAACTTCACATGGTCCCGCAGCAGCTCGGCGCCGCACGGACCATAGGCTGACTGCAGCACTTCCAGGTAGCCGAGCACACCGCGCGCCTGGAAGACGATGGAGCGAGGGTTACTGGCATCCACCACCACGAGGTCGAGCACGGGCAGCCATTCGGGGCTGGTCATGTAGCGCGCGCGATAGGTGACCACGGAATCAGACAGGCGCAGCAGCCAGGTCAGGCCAGCGTTGCCATCGTGCAGGAACGCACACTGCAACGCCGCGCACTGGAAAATCAATCGTTCCATACGACGGCCGATGGACATGAACCGCCAGGCATTGTCGCGGGTCATGCCATCCAGTGCGAACCCGGAGAGCGTCATCAGCCGCACGGTGACCAGATCCAGCCATTCCAGCGCGGTGGTTATTTCCTGTTCGTCACTGTCAGGGATGTCCTGCAGGATGTTGTTGAGGATGCGCCAGTTGTCCAGTGACATGCGCTCGCGCAGATGGAAGGCCACCTGTTGCAATGCTTTCAGGTTGGCCGGGAGGCTGTTGGATTCGTCGCCGGACAACGCCGCAGTCAGCAATGCCTGATCGATATCCTCGCTGTCAACATCGATCAGGCCGGTCACGCGCGCCAGTTCTTCCAGCGGCTGCTGGGAATTTTCCTCGCCGTCGCTGTCCTGCAGTTTCAGGCCAAGCGTCGAGCGCAGCAGGCGCGCCATATCGTCGCAGCGTTCCTGGTAACGGCCGAGCCAGTAGAGATTCTCGGCCAGACGTGATGGCAAACCCGCAGGCGCACGCACCAGATCCGCTGGCGTAACCGTAGTGCGCAACAGCGTGAAGCTGGAATCGACCTGACCGGGCGACATCACCCAGGTGTCCTTCGATCCGCCGCCGCGCTGCATGGACACCACGCGCGCAGTGGCGCTGTTGGCGACCCGGGTAAGCCCACCCGGCATCACGCTGTAGCCGGCCTGCGTGGCGACGGCAAACACGCGCAGACCAATGGCGCGTGGCTCCATGCGCAGCTCGTCATCGCGCGACAGCACCGGCGCCTGCGAGACATGCACAAGTTCCTGGGCGACGAACGCCTCGGGATTGGCCTCGAGGCGCTGCCTGAATGCGGCAAGTCCCTTCGCGTCCAGGTCGTGTCCGAAAATGACGTCGAAATGCTTGGCGGGATCTGCAGGCTTGAACACCAGGTGATCCACGCGCTTGAGGGCATCGCGCAACGCTGCGGGCTCGCCACACCACCAGGTGCCGATGGAAGGCAGCAGCAGGTCTTCGCCCAGCAGGCGTTCGGCAATGCGCGGCAGAAAACCCAGCAGCGTGCCGGATTCCAGCACGCCGGAGCCGAGGCTGTTGGCCACCAGCACCGAACCGCGACGCGCACACTCGGTAAGGCCAGCCACCCCGAGCGCGGAATCGCTGCGCAGTTCCAGTGGATCGCAGAAGGAGTCGTCCTGGCGGCGCAGGATGGCGTGTACACGCTTCAGCCCGCCGATGGTCTTGAGCCACACCTTGCCTTCGCGCACGCTGAGGTCGCCGCCCTCCACCAGCGGAAAGCCGAGATACCGTGACAGCAGCGTGTGCTCGAAATAGGTTTCGTTGTAGGGGCCCGGCGTGAGCAGCACCACCAGCGGCGCGCCATCACCCCGCGGCGCGGAGTGCAGTAGTGAGTCGCGCATGGTCGCGAAGAACCGCGCCAGGTGCTGCACGCGCAGATCGCGATACAGCTGCGGAAAGGTACGGGACACAATCAGGCGGTTTTCCAGCGCATAGCCGGCGCCTGAGGCAGCCTGGGTGCGATCGGCCATCACCCACCACTGGCCATCAGGTGAGCGCGCCAGATCGGCGGCATACATGTGCAGATGGGTCTTGCCCGGCACTTCCGCGCGGTGCGCGGGACGCAGGAAGCCGCTGTGCCCGTACACCAGTGGCGCAGGAATCAGGCCTTCACGCAGCAGGGACTGCGGACCATAGATATCGGCCAGGATCGAGTTGAGCAGCGACGCACGCTGCATGATGCCGGACTCGATCCGCGACCATTCCTGCGCATCGATGATCAGCGGCAGCACGTCCAGATCCCAGGGGCGGTCCTGCCCCTTCGGATCAGCGTACACGTTGTAGGTGACGCCGCTGTCGCGGATCTGGCGCTCGGCGGCCATGCGCATGCCACCGATATCGGTGGTGGAAGCCTGGCTCAGCTCTTCATAGAGCTTGGACCAGGGCGCGCGCGGGCGCCCCGGAGTGGCGAACAGCTCGTCGTATCTTCCTTGCGGATTGGGGTAGGACAGTGGCATTGGCCATGCAGTCTACTACGTGGCGCTCTGGCGCAGATCGAGGGTGAGCGGGTGGTCAGGATTGCGCAGCACGGTGCCGACCCTGGCGCCGCCCGGCGTGTGCCCCATGCGGAAGAAACGCGACAGCCGCCGCGCCTCGGCCTCATAGGCATTCACGGGGAAGGTCACATAATTACGGCCGCCCGGATGCGCAACGTGATAGCGCGCACCACCCAGCGAGCGATCCATCCAGGTGTCCACCAGATCGAAGGTCAGCGGCGCGTGCACGCCGATCGACGGGTGCAGGTTGGAAGGCAGCCACCAGGCGCGGTAGCGCACGCCGGCCACGTATTCACCGACCGTGCCCGTGGGGTGCAACGGCATCTGCATGCCATTGCAGGTGAGCACATGCCGCGCATCCACCATGCCGCGCACCTTGACCTGCATGCGTTCCAGCGAGAAATCCACATAGCGCACATTGCCGCCGGGCGCGCCCTGCTCGCCCAGCACATGCCAGGGCTCCAGCGCGGAACGCAATTCCACCTCGACGTTGCGGGTGGTGAAGTCGCCCAGCTTGGGGAAGCGGAATTCGAAATGCGGTGCGAACCAGCTCTGCGGAATGTCGTAGCCACTGCTGCCAAGGTCCGTGATCACATCCTGGAAATCATCGCGCACGAAGTGCGGCAGCAGAAAGCGGTCGTGCAGTTCGGTACCCCAGCGCTTGAGCGTGGCGGGCTGATACGGCTTGTTCCAGAAATGCGCAACCAGCCCACGCAGCAGCAATTGCTGCACCAGACTCATGCGCGCATGCGGCGGCATTTCGAAAGCGCGCAGTTCCAGCAGGCCGAGGCGCCCAGTGCCACCTTCGGGCGTGAACAGCTTGTCGATGCAGAATTCGGCGCGATGCGTATTGCCGGTGATGTCCACCAGCACATTGCGCAAGGCGCGATCCACCTGCCAGGGTGCGTTCTCAAGCACGCCCAGCCCCTGCATGCGCTTCATCTCGCGCAGCGCCAGTTCCAGCTCATACACGGAATCATTGCGCGCCTCGTCGACGCGGGGTGCCTGGCTGGTCGGGCCGATGTACTGGCCGGAAAAGAAATACGACAGTGAGGGATGGTTGTGCCAGTACGCGATCATGCTGGCCAGCAGGTCGGGACGACGCAGAAATGGCGAATCCCCCGGGGTCGCGCCACCGAGCACGAAATGGTTGCCACCGCCGGTGCCGGAGTGACGGCCATCGACCTGGAATTTCTCGGAACTCAGCCGCGTCTGGTGAGCGGCGTCGTAAAGGAATTCCGTCTGCTCGGTCAGCTCGGACCAGCTCGATACCGGATGCACGTTGACTTCAATCACGCCCGGATCTGGCGTGACGCGCAGTGTCTGCAGGCGCGGATCGCGGGGTGGTTCATACCCTTCGATGACCACCGGGATGGACTGCGACTTTGCCGTGGCCTCGACGGCGGCCAGCAGTTCGAGATAGTCCTCAAGATCGGAGGTCGGCGGCATGAAGATATGCAGTCGGCCATCGCGCGGCTGGGCGCACAACGCGGTCCGGGCAACGGCTGCCGCGGATTCGAACTTGGCCAGCACCTTCGGCGCTTCCTTGCCCTTGGCTTTCTTCTTGGCCTTGGCAGCGGCAAGCGCATCAGCGGCGGCAGTTGCAGCCGCTGCATTGGCGGCGGCGCTGAGTGCGCTGGCGGCAGCGCTGAGTGCCAGCGGGTCTTCGCTGGACATCGCCCCTTCTGCCTGGCTTACAACGGACTGCTGCAGCACGCGATAGCTCGGCAGTGGCGCGAACTGCTGCGACTGATCTGGCGCATGCATCCAGGGATAGTCCTTCGCCTCCACCCACGGCTGCGAGTCCAGCGGCAGGCGGTAGCCCAGCGGTGAATCGCCGGGCACCAGGTAGCAGCGGTCGTCGCGCAGGAACCACGAGCCGCTCTGCCAGGCCTGACCCGCGGCGGGCTTCCACACCGGCAGCACGTGTCCGATGACAGCGTCGAGGCGCTGCGAGAAAACGCGGCGCAAACGGTCGCGCTCCATGGGATCGTCGAGCCGTGCGTCGAAAGGATCGACGTTCGATGGCAGCCGACGCTCGCGCCACAGGTAGTACCAGACGTCTTCGTACGCCGGGAACTGGTTCTTCGCATCGAGTTTCAGGCGGCCAGCAACTTCCTTGAGGAAACTTTCAGCCTGGGCGGCAGTGGCGCCGTATGACTTTGCCTCCTTCGCGTAGAGATCAGGGTTGGCCCAGATCGGCTCTCCGTCGCGGCGCCAGAACAGATTGAAAGACCAGCGCGGCAGTTGCTCGCCCGGATACCACTTGCCCTGCCCCATATGCTGCAGGCTGTTCGGACCGTAACGAGCTTTGAGCTTCTCGAGCAATTCGGCGGAGAGCCGCCGCTTGTTCGGGCCCATGGCCTCGGTATTCCATTCCTTGCCTTCACGATCATCGACGGAAACAAACGTGGGTTCGCCGCCCTGGGTCAGCCGCACATCGCCTTTGACCAGCTGTTCGTCGATGCGCTTGCCCAGCGCATTGATGGCGAGCCACTGCTCATCGGTGTACGGGTAGGTAACGCGTGGCGCTTCCCAGATGCGCTGCACGCTCATCGCATGCGAGAACTCGACTTCGGCCTTCTCCATTGCGCCGCTGATTGGCGCAGCGGAACCCGGCGCGGGAGAGCAGGCCAGCGGAATGTGGCCTTCGCCCGCCAGCAAACCGGACGTCGGGTCGAAGCCAATCCATCCGGCACCCGGCAGATACACCTCGCACCAGGCATGCAGGTCGGTGAAATCCTGCTCTGGACCCGATGGCCCATCGAGGGACTTCACATCGGCGGCGAGCTGAATCAGATAGCCCGAGACGAAACGTGCGGCAAAGCCCAGGTGACGCAGCAGCTGCACCAGCAGCCAGCTCGAATCACGGCACGAGCCCGAGCCCTTGAAAACGGTTTCTTCCGGCGTCTGTACGCCGGGTGCCATGCGAATCGTGTAACTGATATCCGCATTCAGCTGCCGGTTCAGATCCACGAGAAAGTTGATCGTGCGGCGCGGCTTGAGGTCCACCTTCGACAGATATTCCGCAAAGCATTTGCCCGGCGACAGACGCCGCATGAACGGCATCAGCTCGAAGCGGTCTTCCAGGGTGTATTCGAACGGAAAATTCTCGGCATAAGGTTCGACGAAGAAATCGAAGGGGTCGAACACCGCCATTTCGGCGACCAGATCGACCTCGACGCGGAACTCGCGCGTGGGTTCCTGGAACACCAGTCGCGCCAGATAATTCGCCTGCCCGTCCTGCTGCCAGTTCAGGAAGTGCTTGGCCGGTTCAACGCGCATGGAGTACGACAGGATGCGCGTGCGGCTATGCGGCGCCGGACGCAGACGCACCACCTGTGGACCGAGCTTCACCAGCCGGTCATAGCGATAGTGCGTTACGTGGTTCAGCGCGACGTGAATGGACATGCGGATCGATACTCCAGCGAAATCTAGCTACAGCGCCGCGCCCGCTGCCGCTTCCCGCTGGTGCAGATGGAAGTACTCGCGCGCAATCGCATCATGAATCTGGGCGAGATCGCCCTGTATGGCATCCAGAAACTCGTGCTGGTGCGACTCCGACAGGTCGTCCGTCGACACCCGGTCGGTGCGGCGGCGGGCCGGACGCAGTGCACGCAGCGGATCGATATTGTGCGGCAATTCAGCCAGATGCGTCTCGATACCGTCGAGACAATACACGACGGAACGCGGGAAATGCGGGTCGCAGATCAGATACTGGACCACGCGCGAGCCGGTGATCCCGCCATCGCCGCTGCCCGCGCTGGCGGCATGCCGGCGGTACATCTGCAGTCCGGACAGTGAGTTGAGCACGCCCACCCACAGCAGCCCGAGTTCCGCCTCGGCACTGGCCCCGTGGGTAGGCATCAGGATGGCCGACTGGATGTCCAGAATGCGCGTGGTCATGTCCGCGCGCTCAATATGTTCACCCAGACCGATGAATTGGTAAGCCACGTCGTGGCTCATGCAATTGGCCAGCACGCCTGAAACGGAGTGCCGGGCGTAAATCAGCTCCTCCAGCATCTGCCGCCGGTCCTTGCGACCGATGCCCGGCTGGGAATAGCGCCGCGAGGACAGATACATGGAATTCACGCATTCCCACAGGTCGCGAGGCAGCACATCGCGCATGGTGCGGCAGTTCTCGCGCGCATAGCGGATGCAGGACTGGATGGAACCGGGATTGCGCTGGGAGGCCATGAGGAAGTCGACCACGCTGCCTTCGTCGGGCGTGGAATAGCTTTGCTTGAACAGCTTGTCGAGACCAACGATATGCGTGAGCGTGCCCCAGCCGAACGATGCGCCCTGCGGCAAATCCAGCAGCAGCTGCTGCGTCGCATTGATCAGGCGTGCCGTGTTCTCGGCGCGCTCGAGGTAGCGCGCCATCCAGTAAAGGCTTTCAGCGGAGCGTGACAGCATCAGAAGGGTTCTCCCACGATCCAGGTGTCCTTGCTGCCGCCGCCCTGCGAGGAATTCACGACCAGTGAGCCTGCGCGCATGGCCACGCGCGTGAGCCCGCCGGTGGTCACATACAACCCGCGCGACTGCAGCACGAACGGCCGCATGTCCAGATGGCGTGGCGCAATGTCGTCACCATCCCAGGTGGGTGCAGTGGAAAGCTTCAGCGTGGGCTGCGCCATCCAGCCGCGCGGATCGGCACGCACGTGCGCGGCGCACTCGTCACGTTGCGCCTGCGTCGATTGCGGTCCGATCAGCAGGCCGTAGCCGCCAGACTCGTTGGCTGGCTTGACCACGAGCTTGTCGAGATTGGCGAGCACGTATTGCCGTTCCTTGTCATCCACGCACAGATAGCTCGGCACGTTGGGAATGATCGGATCCTCATCCAGGTAGTACTTGATGATCCTTGGCACATAGGTGTAGACAACCTTGTCGTCCGCGACACCGGCACCGGGGGCATTGGCGATGGCAACATTGCCCTTGGCCCAGGCGCGCATGAGACCCGGAACGCCGAGCGCCGAATCACTGCGAAACACATCGGGATCGAGGAAGTCGTCGTCGATCCGCCGGTAGATCACATCCACGCGCCGCAGGCCGGCGATGGTCTTCATGTAGACCACATCGTCGGAACCCACCAGCAGGTCGGTGCCCTGCGCCAGCTGCGCGCCGGTCTGCTGCGCCAGATAGCTGTGCTCGAAATAGGCGGAATTGAAGATGCCGGGCGTCAGCAGCACGATGACGGGGCGCTCATCGACGCGCGGCGACAGTGCGGCCAGCATGTCGTACAGCGCTGCCGTATAGGAATCCACCGGCAGGATGCGACAGGCACTGAAGAGATCGGGGAAGGCCGATTTCATCAGCATGCGATTTTCCAGCATATAGGAGACACCCGAGGGAACCCGCAGGTTGTCCTCGAGCACATACACGGTTCCATCGCGATCCCGCACCAAGTCGGTGCCGCAGATATTTGCCCACACACCAAAACGGGGCGAAATGCCTCGGCAGTGCTTGCGGAAATTGCGCGAGCTGGCAAGCAGTTCGCCGGGGAACACCCCGTCCTTGACGATGCGCTGACCGTTGTACAGGTCATCGATGAACAGGTTCAGCGCCGTGAGTCGCTGCCGCAGGCCGCGATCGATACGACGCCATTCGCTTTCCGGCATCACCCGCGGAATCGGGTCGAAAGGCCAGGCGCGATCGATGTTTTCGCCGTCGCTGTAGGTCGTAAAGGAGATCCCCATCGTGATGATGGCGGCATCGACGGCAGCACGCCGCAGGCGCATCTCGCCGGCGTCGAGGTTCGAGAGGTAGCGGCACAGGGCCCGGGCGGCCGGACGCGGCTGCCCTTCACTGTCCACCAGCTCGTCGAAGACATCCAGTGGTCGATAACCTTCCGGTCCGAATTTCATAGTTGCTCGCGGTGGTTGTACCGTGGTGGAGCAAGAAGCGTGCCTTGCCTTCCGGGCCAGTGCCGTAAAATGGTGCGCACATGACCGGTTCCGCCCCAACACTGCCACTTCTCACGCTGTCCGTGGCCCAAAAGATGGCAGCCGCCCGGGCCCGGAGTGAGCCTCGAATCACCCTCTCGCTCGATCTGGGCAAGACCACGACGACGGTGGAACCAGGAGCGGATGACTGGTTGTGGGAGCGGACGCGGTATCCTTATCCAGACAGGATGAAGGACCGCACCGTCTACGGCTGGAATGGTACGCAGTTCGAGCCGCTGTCCCGCTTTTCAGGCTCGCTGATCAAGCTGGTGCCGACCGAATGGGGCCCGCCCACCTTCGAGATCGACGGCATCAAGATGCTGCCCACTGCAAAAATCTCTCCCTTCGAGGACGCGCGGCGCAAGGTGGCGCTGATCGCGCCACGCGGCAAGCGCGTGCTGGACTGTTGCGGCGGTCTCGGTTATTTCGCGCACTGGTGCCTCACCGAGCAGGCGGCCGAAGTGCTGTCATTCGAAAAGAACGACAGCGTGCTGTGGCTGCGCTCGATCAATCCCTGGTCACCGCATGGCAATCCGCGATTGAAGCTCAAGCAGGCGGATGTCGTGGAGCAGATCGCCGCACTGCCAACGAAGTCCGTCGACGCCATTCTCCATGACCCACCGCGCTTCGGCATTGCCGGCGAATTGTATTCGCAGGTCTTCTATGATCAGCTCGCGCGGGTCATAGCGACGAATGGGCTGCTGTTTCACTACACCGGCACGCCGAACAAACTCACCAGCGGCCGCGACGTACCGCGCGAAGTGCAGCGACGGCTGGGAAAAGCGGGCTTCGACGCCAAGCTGGAAGGCGACGGCGTACTGGCGCGAAGAGTGATCAAAAAAGCGCGGCGTTGATCTGGAAGTGCACCCAGACCGATGCGATGTACCCCAGCGCCACCGCCCAGATCCATTTCAGATGCGCCATGAAGGTGTAGACCCCCCGCGCCTGACCCATCAGCGCCACGCCAGCCGCAGACCCGATTGACAGCAGCGAGCCTCCGACGCCCGCAGTCAGCGTGACCAGCAGCCACTGGCCATGCGACATCTCCGGGTTCATTGACAGCACTGCAAACATGATGGGGATGTTGTCGATCACCGCCGAGGCGAGGCCCACTGCCACGTTGGTGACCGACGGCCCCAGTGACACATAAGAATGCTGGGAAAGCAGGCTGAGGTAGCCAAGCGCGCCCAGGCCGCCCACGCACAGCACCACGCCATAAAAGAACAGTAGCGTGTCCCATTCCACGCGCTTGGTGCTGATGAACACATCGAAAGTACGTACGGCGGGTTTGAATCCCTGGGGCGCCGCAGCCAGCGGTATGCCGACGCCGGCCTTGAGCTCCTGCCGGCGGATGAAATGACCATAGACCATCAGCATTCCAAGGCCGGTCATCATGCCAAGGAAGGAAGGCAGATGCAGGTACTGGTGCATCAACACGGTGGAAGAAATGGTGACGCCAAACAGCAGGATCACCACGAAGCCGCCGCGCTTCATCTGTGCGGGCAAGACCTCTGCCTGTGGCCGTGTCGACGGAACGGCGAAATGCATGCACAGGGCAGGCACTACCCAGTTGACCAGCGCCGGCAGGAACAGGTCGAAGAACTCGGTGAAGGTCACCACACCTTTCTGCCACACCATGAGGGTGGTGATGTCGCCGAAGGGACTGAAGGCACCGCCCGCATTCGCCGCCACCACGATGTTGACGCAGGCCGGCACGAGAAAGCGCGGGCTTTCACGCCCGACGCTGAGCGCCACCGCCCCCATCACCAGCGCAGTGGTCAGGTTGTCGAGCACAGGTGACAGGAAGAACGACAGCAGGCCCGTGAGCCAGAAGATGCTGCGCAGCGAAAAGCCCCTGGCGATCATCCACGAGCGCAGGGTGGCGAAAACATTGCGCTCTTCCAGCACATTCACGAAAGTCATCGCGGCGAGCAGGAACAGCAGCAGCCCCGCGTATTCGAGCAGGTTGTGCTCCAGCGCCTGCTCGACCTCGGTGCCGCCCAGCCGGCGTGCAGCGATCGCCACCAGGATCCAGATCAGGCCGGCGGCAATTACCACCGGCTTGGATTTGCGGACATGCGTGAATTCTTCGGCGATCACCACGGCGTAGGCGGCCACGAAGATCAGCAGCGCCAGCACTGCCTCGGCGGTCCCGATCATTCGCTGGCTGCCTCCGCCGCAACACGCGCATCAGCGGCTGCTTTCTGCGCGGCATCGACGTCGGCCTGCACCTTTTCCATCTGTTGCTGCCCTGCCTTCGCCTGCTCGGCCGCAGCTGCGCCGTTCGCTGCCGCGCCCGCGCCAACTTCTGCCAATCCGCAACCACCCAGCAGCGAGGCAGTCACGAAAATCGTGATTATTCGCAACGACATGTTTGACTCCCTGAGGGCCCAGACCGCGGCAATGCTAGCACGGGCCCGCACTAGAGCTCCTCGCACAGCCGCGCTACTTCCACGGGTGGAAAGTCCAGGCAAACCAGTGTCTGCCGCAGCATCGAGCGCGCCAGCTCGCGCTCGCCCATCACTACATGATCAGCGTCGTCTCATGCATCAGGCGTGGTCCGAGAACCTGCATGTCATCGAAATGATCCATGCGTTTCGCAAGGCGCGCACCGGCGGATCGCCGCCGCGCACGCTGCGCAATACCGTCATCACCACATTCGGCACGGACTTCGCCACTGCCAGCACCGAATTCATGCGCGAGAACGCGGTGCTGTACGGCCGGCAGACGCAGGTTTGGACGCGCCTGCCGCAGGGCTGGCGCGTCGTCGCCGGTCTTGTATCGATAATGCAGGGCTTCAGCTGAGAATGCGGACCATTAACCGCCAGACGGCGTGGGCGCTCGCCATGCGCGTTCGAAGGGCAGGCGCCAGGCATGCGGCGCAACCAGCTGGTGGATGGCATTGGGTCCCCAGGTACCGGGCGCATAGGAGCGAACCGGCGGCGGCGAATCCAGCAGCGGCTGGGAAACCTCCCACAGTCGCTCGATGCCTTCAGCCGTGGTGAATAGCGTGTGATCACCGCGCATGGCATCGAGAATCAGTCGTTCATAGGCTTCGAGCACGTCGCCGATCATGCCGGTGTCGTTCATCGCGAACTGCAGGCTGAGCTTGTCGAGCTTCATGCCGGGACCCGGTCGCTTGCCGTAGAACGACAGCGACATCTTCGAGGCATCCGCCAGATCGAAGGTCAGGTGGTCGGGGCCATGTGAACCGACCCCCGAGTCTGCAGGAAACATGCTCTTCGGCGGCTCACGGAACGCAATGGAGATGATGCGCTGACCTTCCGCCATGCGCTTGCCGGTGCGCAGGTAGAACGGCACACCCGCCCAGCGCCAGTTGTCGATGGAGCAACGCAATGCGATGAAGGTTTCAGTATCCGATTCGGGGCTGACGCCCTCTTCGGCGCGATAACCGGTGTACTGCCCGCGCACGACATCGGCTGGCTGGATCGGCAGAATGCTGCGGAAGACCTTGTTCTTCTCTTCGCTGATCGGCTTGGGTGCCAGATGCGTAGGGGCTTCCATCGCCATGAAGCCAAGGATCTGGAACAGATGCGTGACCACCATGTCGCGATAGGCACCGGTCTGCTCATAGAAGCCGGCGCGCTTGCCCAGGCCCAGGGTTTCCGGCACATCGATCTGCACGTGATCGATGAAATTGCGATTCCAGATGGGTTCGAACAAGCCATTGGCAAAGCGGAACGCCAGGATGTTCTGCGCCGGCTCCTTGCCCAGGAAATGGTCGATGCGGAAGATCTGCTCTTCGCTGAACACTTCGTGCAGCTTCGAATTCAGCGATACGGCGCTGGCAAGATCGGTGCCGAAGGGCTTTTCCATGATGATGCGGGAGTTTTCCACCAGGCCCGCCTCGCCCAGCATCCGGACCGCTGAAAGTGCGGCGTTCGGCGGCACGCTCAGGTAATGCAGGCGCCGGCACTCAACTCCGATGGCAAGTTCCGCCCGATCCACCGCTGTCTTCAGCGCGGCCGGCCCTGCCGACAGCGGCACGTAGTCGAGGATGCTGGCAAAACCGTTCCAGTCGGCGTCGCTGACCTTGCGCGCGCCAAACTCGTTCAGGGCGCTATGGGCGGCCCCCCGGAACCCGTCTGCATCCATGTCATCCAGCGACACGCCGATCACCCGGCAGCCCGGAATGAATCCCGCGTTGGTCAGATGGAACAGGCCGGGGAGCAGCTTGCGGCGTGCCAGGTCGCCCGTGGCGCCAAACAGCACGACCACCTGAGGGAAGCGGGGACCGACGCCGGCAGAGGGCTTGGCCATGGATCACGATCCTTTTAGCAACTGAAGGGTTTGCAGCCAGCAATCTCATGCAAGTTTGGAGCCATCGCCGATAGCGCAAAGTGATCCACCACACAGACCGGGCCGCGGCTGGCCGTCACGCTCCGACGCGTGCCAATCCACTCGCTGAGCCCGGCTCCGGTTTGCAATCGCCTGCTCGAGTCGCTGCCTGTAGCGGCTCGGCGCAGCCTGCTGGCCTGCGCTGAACGGGTCGAGCTTACGCTGGCCACGGTGCTGTGCAAGCCGGGGGCGACAGTCAGCCATGTCTTCTTTCCGCTCGACAGCTTCGTGACCGTAATAGCAGGAGCCAAAGGCGATGCAGAGCTTGAAGTCGGCCTGGTCGGCAGCGAAGGCATGCTCGGTGCGACGCTGACGCTCGGCGTAAGTGCCGCGCCTCTGCAATGGCTGGTGCAGGGCACGGGCCAGGCCTGGCGCATCGAGGCCGCGCCTTTCCTGCGCGAACTGGCAGGCAGCCCCGCACTGCGCCGGCAGCTGAACCTGTATCTCTACGTGGCATTGGTGCAGCTTGCCCAGACCTCGACCTGCAAACGCTTCCATGTGGTGGAGGCGCGGCTCGCACGCTGGCTGCTCATGACGCGTGATCGCGCACATGCCGACCGGTTCTTCATCACCCATGCCGTGCTGGCTCACATCATGGGGGTGCGCCGCGCTGGTGTTACCCGGGCTGCAAGCTCGCTGCAACACCGCAAGCTCATTCACTACAATCGGGGCGACCTGCACATTCTCGACAACCGCGGTCTCGAGGCAGCGTCCTGCGCCTGCTATGCGACGGACAATGCCAGCTACGCCCGGGTCATGGGCTAGGCAACAGGCCATGCGCGCACCAAGACTGAAGCGCCTGCACCTGACCTCGCTGGCCAGCGATCTGCTGCCGCTGTTCGATTTCCTGTGCGTGCTGGTGGCCGCCCAGTTGAGCACGCTGGTCTACTCAGGCTGGCTGTCATGGTCCGGCCCTGCAGCGGTCTACGGCAATGATTTCGGCGAAATCGTCCTCGTGGTGGCGGTGCTGGCCATCTTCCTGCTCTACGACCGGCGCTTCGGTTCCAATCTGGGTTCGGAACATCGCATGCTGCTGATGCAGGGCTTTGCGTTGCGCGTTGCGCTGCTGACGGGAATCGTGGTTGCACTGGGCACCGTCACCTATGCACTGACCAGCTTTCCGGGCTATTGGCTGGCCCTGTGGTTCGGCATCAGCCTGCTGCTCACCTCACTGTGCCGGGTGGTGGCGGCCCGCTCGGTGTGGCGCCTGCAGCAAAAGACCACGGCAAAGGAAGTCATTGCAGTCGTCG
>JANPGU010000226.1:0-4630 GCA_031424095.1 Gammaproteobacteria bacterium | reverse complement strand
TCTCCAACGAGAAGGGCGTCGACAAGGAAATCATCTTCGAAGCGCTGGAAGCGGCGCTGGCAGCGGCCACTCGCAAGAAACATGGCGAGGAATGGGACGTGCGCGTCGCCATCAACCGCAAGACCGGCGACTACGACACCTTCCGTCGCTGGAAAGTGTTCGCCGACGATTCCACCGAACTGGAAACACCGGATCGCGAGCTGCGTCTGGACGATGCGCTGGATCTGAGCAAGGACGCCGAACCAGGCGGCTATGTGGAAGAGCCGATGGAATCAGTGGCCTTTGGCCGCATCGCTGCCCAGCAGGCCAAGCAGGTCATGGTGCAGAAGGTGCGCGAAGCAGAACGCGCGCAGGTGGTCGACCTCTTCAATGACCGCATCAACACGCTGGTCAGCGGCGTGGTCAAGCGCGTCGACCGCAATGGCATCTTCGTGGACCTCGGCAACAATGCCGAAGGCTTCATCTCGCGCACCGACATGATTCCGCGCGAGGCACTCAAGCCGCAGGATCGCGTCAAGGCTTTCCTGAAAGACGTGCGCAACGAGCCGCGCGGTCCGCAGCTGTTCCTGTCGCGCACCGCGCCGGAATTCCTGATCGAACTGTTCAAGCTGGAAGTCCCCGAAGTGGGCCAGGGCACCATCGAGATCCTGGGCGCGGCCCGCGATGCCGGTGTGCGCGCCAAGATCGCCGTGCGCAGCAACGAGCCGCGCATCGATCCGGTCGGCGCCTGCGTTGGCATGCGCGGTTCGCGCGTGCAGGCGGTGTCGAACGAGATCGCCGGTGAGCGCGTCGACATCATTCCCTTCGACGACAATCCGGCGCAGTTCGTCATCAATGCCATGTCGCCTGCCGAAGTGCAGTCGATCGTGGTCGATGAAGACTCGCACAGCATGGATATCGCGGTCGCCGAAGACAAACTCTCGCAGGCCATCGGCCGCGGCGGCCAGAATATCCGTCTGGCGAGCCAGCTCACCGGCTGGGAACTGAACGTGATGACCGAGTCGGACGCTGAAGCCAAGAGCGAGACGGAAGCCTCGCGCCTGGTGCAGATGTTCATGAAGGCGCTGGATGTGGACGAAGACGTCGCCACCATCCTGGCGCAGGAAGGATTCTCGACCATCGAAGAGCTGGCCTACGTGCCGGTCAGCGAACTGGCCTCGATCGAGGCCTTTGACGAAGACCTGGTGAAGGAGCTGCGCAATCGTGCCCGCGACGTACTGCTGACGCAGGCCATCGCCAGCGAGGAGAGCCTGGACAGCACCATGCCTGCGGACGATCTGCTGGCGCTGACGGGCATGAATCCGGATCTGGCGCTGGCGCTTTCTGCCCGCGGCGTGCGCACGCGCGAACAGCTGGCCGAACAGGCCGTGGATGATCTGGCGGATATCGACGGGCTCGACGAAGCAGGCGCTGGCCTGCTCATCATGAAGGCCCGCGAACACTGGTTTCAGGCGGAGAAATAGGCCGTAACGGAGCAGAAATATGGCTGAAGTCACCGTCTCGCAATTTGCCGATGTATTGAAAGTCCCTGTGGACCGGCTGCTCGTGCAGCTGGAACAGGCCGGAATCACCGTGTCCGGCGCCGATGCCAAGATCAGCGACGACGCCAAGATGGAATTGCTGACGCATCTGCGTCGCAGCCATGGCAGTGGCGAGGAAACCGCCGCTCCCAGCAAGATCACGCTGAAGCGCAAGACACAGACCGAACTGAAGATGGCGAGCACCCAGGGTCGTGCGCGTACCGTCAACGTCGAAGTGCGGGTCAAGCGCACCTACGTGAAGCGCGACGTGCTCGAAGAGCAGGCCCGCGTCCAGCAGGAACAGGTCGACAACAAGCGCAAGGAAGTCGAGGCCGCGCAGCAGGCAGAAGTCGACAAGGTCGAAGCCGAGCGGCGCGAGCAGGAGCGGCTGGATCAGGAAAACCGCCGCCGCGTCGAGGAAGAGCAGCAGCGTGTGCGCCAGGCTGAAGAAGGTCGCAAGGCGCAGGAACAGCGTGAACGTGACGATGCCGATCGCGCCCGGCGCCCGCAGACCGATATGCCGCGTGCCGAGGGTGCAGCCCGCGTCGAGCCGAAGGTCGAAGCCAGGAAGGTGGAGGCCAAGGTCGAGCACAAGAAGCCGGAAGTGCGCACTACCTCCGAGCCGTCACGCGGTGGTGGCGGTGGTGGTGGTGCTCCAGGCACCCGCTATGGCCGTCAGGAACTGCATGTGGCCGGTGGTGATGCCGGTCGCTTCAAGAAGAAGAAGACCCGTTTCCGCGGCCGTCCTTCTGCGCCCGATGGCGAGCAGAAGCATGGCTTCGAGATGCCGACCGCGCCGGTGAAACGCGAAGTTGCCGTGGGCGAAACCGTCTCGGTGGCCGAGCTTGCTCAGCGCATGGCCGTCAAGGCCAACGAAGTCATCAAGACTTTGATGGGTCTGGGCGTCATGGCCACGATCAACCAGTCCCTCGACCAGGACACGGCGGTGATGGTCATCGAGGAGATGGGCCATCAGGCGCGTCTGGTCAAGGAAAACGAGATCGAGGAAGACATCCAGGGCTTCGTCGGCGCGCAAGACGTGGACATGGAGCCGCGTCCGCCTGTGGTCACGGTCATGGGACATGTCGACCACGGCAAGACTTCGCTGCTCGACTATATCCGCCGCACCAAGGTGGCGGCGGGCGAGGCCGGTGGCATCACCCAGCACATCGGTGCCTATCACGTGGAAACCCCGCGTGGCCAGGTGACCTTCCTCGACACCCCGGGTCATGCGGCGTTCACCGCCATGCGTGCCCGCGGTGCCAAGGCGACGGACGTGGTGGTGCTGGTGGTGGCTGCCGATGACGGCGTGATGCCGCAGACCATAGAAGCTGCGCAGCAGGCGCGCGCCGCGGGCGTGCCCATCGTGGTGGCGGTCAACAAGATCGACAAGCCCGATGCCGACGCTGAACGCGTGCGCGTTGAACTGTCGAAATACGAGGTCGTCTCCGAGGAATGGGGCGGCAGCGACATCTTCGTGCAGGTCTCGGCCAAGACCGGCCAGGGCATCGACGATCTGCTCGAAGCCATCCTGCTGCAGGCGGAACTGCTGGAGCTGAAGGCGCCGCGTGACGGACTCGCCTCCGGCGTGGTGATTGAATCCAGCATGGAAAAGGGCCGCGGTGCCGTGGCCACGGTGCTGGTGAAGCGCGGCACGCTGAAACTGGGCGACCCCATTCTTGCGGGCCAGCAGTTCGGTCGCGTGCGGGCGATGTTCGACGAGACGGGCAAGGCCGTGAAGGAAGCCCTGCCGTCAATGCCGGTGGTGGTGCTGGGTCTGACCGGCGCACCGAATGCCGGCGACGACCTGCTGGTCGTCGAGAGCGATCGCAAGGCGCGCGAGGTCGCACTGCATCGCCAGAGTCGCCATCGCGAAACCCGCGTGGCCGGCCGTGCCGCAGCCACCGCGGAAGATGTGTTCTCGCAGATGGAAGACGCCAAGATCAGCGTCATTCCCGTGCTCATCAAGACCGACGTGCATGGCAGCGCCGAAGCCCTGCGCCAGGCGCTCGACAAGCTGTCCACCGCCGAAGTGCAGGTCAAGGTGCTGGGTTCCAATGTTGGTGGCATCACCGCGTCGGATATCCAGCAGGCGGCCTCATCCAAGGCGCTGGTGATCGGCTTCAACGTGCGGGCCGATTCCGGTGCGCGCGAGGCGATGAAGGAAACCGGCGTCGAGGTGCGTTACTACAGCATCATTTACGAAGCCATCGACGACGTGAAGGCAATGATGAGCGGCATGCTCGCGCCGGAGATCAAGGAAACGATCGTCGGTGTGGCGCAGGTGCGCGATGTCTTCCGCTCCAGCAAGTTCGGTGTGGTGGCGGGCTGCCTGATCATGGAAGGCACGGTCAAACGCAACAATCCGATCCGCGTGCTGCGCGACAGCGTCGTGATCTTCGAAGGTGCGCTGGAGTCGCTGCGTCGCTTCAAGGACGACGTCGCCGAAGTGCGCGCGGGCACCGAATGCGGTATCGGCGTGAAGAATTATCAGGACGTGCGTGCCGGCGACCAGATCGAGTGCTTCTCGCGCGTGGAAGTTGCGCGCAGCATCTGATCCTTCGAAGTTGAGCACAAGTACCATGGCGACGCGTGGATCAGGAAGCAGCCGGTTGCAGCGCATGGAAGCGCAGATGCAGCGCGTGCTGGCGGAACTGATTTCACGCGAAGTGCGCGATCCGCGGGTCGGTCCTGTGACCATCACGCAGGTGGAGTTGGCGCGTGACCTCAGTCATGCGCAGGTTTACTTCGTGCCGCTTGGCGGCGAACAGTCCGGGCATCCTGAAGCCCTGGCAGGGCTGCGTGCTGCTGCGGGTTTTCTGCGCGGCGAAGTCGGCCGGCAGGTGGGCCTGCGGCATGCCCCGCGGCTCGATTTCGTTGCCGACGATTCATTCGACCGGGCTGCGCACCTGACAGCGCTGATCAACTCGGCCAACAAGCCGCCGCAGGCCTGATGTTTCACGGCATCCTGTTGCTCGACAAGCCGCTGGGCTTGAGCTCGAGCGCGGCCGTACAGCGCGTGCGGCGCGCCTTCGGCCGCATCAAGGCCGGACACACCGGCAGTCTCGATCCGCTCGCCACCGGCATGCTGCCCATCTGCCTGGGCGAAG
>JANPGU010000225.1:0-3611 GCA_031424095.1 Gammaproteobacteria bacterium | reverse complement strand
CTCGCACCTGTGCTGCCCGGCATCACGGCCAAGGCGGGCGACTGGCTCGGCCCTGATGCGTTCCTGCGCTGGGACGGCGTGAATACGCCGCTGCTGGCACGCCCGCTGGGCAAGTATCCGCAGCTTGCAACGCGGGTCGACCCCACCGTGGTCAAACAGCTCATTGCAACACCGTTCAATTCCGCCACCCCGCCACAGGCCACAGGCAAACCCGTGATCAGCATCGATGATTTCAGCAAACTCGATCTGCGTGCCGCCAGGGTTCTGGAAGCCACGCGCGTCGAGGGCTCCGACAAACTGCTGCAGCTCAAGCTCGATCTGGGCAGCGAGCAGCGCAATGTCTTCTCCGGCATCAGCAGCAGTTACAAACCGGAAGACCTCGTGGGCCGATACGTGGTGATGATCGCCAATCTGGCGCCGCGCAAGATGCGCTTCGGCATCTCGGAAGGCATGGTGCTCTGCGCCAGCGGCGACAAGGAGGCTGGCCCGGAAGGTGTATTCCTGCTGTCGGCCGATGCCGGGGTCGCCCCCGGCATGAAGATCAGTTGAAGCGCGAACGCGTCGCGCTGCTTTACTGCGCACTGCGCGCGGCGAATCCCGAGCCCCGCAGTGAACTTGAATTCCGCACGCCCTTCGAGCTGTTGATCGCCGTGATCCTGTCGGCGCAGGCCACGGACAAGAGCGTCAATAGCGCCACCCGCCGGCTTTACCCCGTCGCCAACACACCCGCCGCGATCCTGCCGCTGGGGGTGGCCGGCATCACGCCGTTCATCCGCCATATCGGCCTCTTCAACGCCAAGGCGAAAAACGTCATCGAGACCTGCCGGCTGCTGCTGGCGCTGCATGCCGGCGAGGTGCCACGCGATCGCGCGTCGCTGGAAGCCCTGCCCGGGGTCGGGCGCAAAACCGCCAACGTGGTGCTGAACGTCGCATTCGGCGAAGCCACGCTGGCCGTCGATACGCATGTGTTCCGCGTCGCCAACCGCACCGGACTTGCACCCGGCGCAACGCCGCTTGCCGTCGAACAGCGGCTGCTGCAGGTGACTCCCGCCGAATTCATGCAGCACGCGCACCATTGGCTGATCCTGCATGGCCGGCATGTGTGCGTGGCGCGCAAACCAAAATGCCCGCAGTGCGTGATCGCTCCGCTGTGTGCCTACAAGCCGAAGACCCGCGCGGAGGCCGCATGATGTTCGCCAATTCCGGTCGCGACGAACTGCGTCGCCGTTACCTCGATGCCTGGCAGCGACTGCGCGACGGCCTGCCACTCGAACCACTCGACGCGCAGATTGCGGATGTGGTCGTGCTGCACCCGGAATACCACGCGGTGCTCGAGAATCCCGACAGCAGCGCGCAGTCGTTCAGCGTTGAACAGGGCCGCAGCAATCCCTTCCTGCACATGGGGCTGCATATGGCCATCCGCGAGCAGGTCGGCACGCGCCGGCCTGCCGGCATCGAGGCCGTGCATCTGCGTCTGTCGCGCCAGCTGGGCGATGTTCACCAGGCCGAACACCGCATGATCGAAGTGCTGGCAGAGGCACTGTGGGAGGCGCAGCGCGCCGGCACGGCACCCGATGAGCAGCGCTACCTGGAGCGGCTGCGGCGGCTTTGAGACTGTCCTTTTCGATAGGCGCAACGGCGCACTGCACAAGCTGCGGCTAAAGGTGCAGAATTGCGGCAATTGGATAAAAGAAAAGGGGTCGGCCGAGGAACATCGGCCCTAAGGGCGCCCAGCCCGGCGGGACGGCGTGTTCAGCTTCTGGCAAGCTCCGCGCGGCTATAATTTCCGATATTGCGGCAGATGCAGAGGCGAACATGAAATCCCGGCGCTATACAGGCAGAATTCTGGCAGTTGCTACAGCCCTTGCTGCGGCCGCAGCGGGAGCTCATCACTCGTTCTCGATCTACAACAACGAAGTGACCAAGGTGTTCACCGGCGTGGTTACCCGCGTCAATCCGGACGCCAACCACCTGCAGATCTTCTTCGCGCCCATGAATGCCGCGCGCAAGAATGTGGACCGCGGGTCTGATGGCAAACCCCTTGTCTGGGCAGTCGAAATGGCGGGGTCCGCGCAGGCCGCGGCAGACGGGATTTCAGTTAACTCATTCCCGCCCGGCACGATCTTCAGCGCAGGCATGCACCCGCTGCGCAGCGGCGAAAACGCCGGTTCGCGGGAAGGCGCACTGTTCAAGTGCCCGCCCAAGCAGCCGCCGGCAGCCGGCAAGCATTGCGACTCGGTCGAGGGTAATACCAGGCTGGGCGCCGGCGTCCTGCCTGCACCGAAAGAATAATACCCGGTGCTCGAATTCGCGAAGTGGCTGGGCACCACGCCGGTGTCCGTGGCCATCCAGTCCAGCACCTGGCTCACGCCGCTGCTGCAGGCCATTCATATCCTGATGATCGGCCTGGTGTTCGTGTCGATGCTGATGATTGCATTGCGCGTGCTGGGACTGGCGCGAACCGATGAAACGTTCGACGCCACCTGGCAACGCTTCGCGCCCTGGATGTGGCGCGCCCTGCTGGTGATGGTGCTGACCGGCTTCGTGCTCATCATTGGCGAACCGTACCGCGAGGCTGGTGCGCTCTCCTTCTGGCTGAAAATGGCATTGATTGCGGTGGCCGTACTCAGCGTGTCCGGCCTCGGCAGAACGCTTGCCGGTCGCACCGGCAATTTTGCAGGCGGCCCGCGCGCGGCCGCGTTGGCAATCATCATGATCTGGATCGCCATCATCTTCCTGGGTCGCGCCATCGCCTATGACACAGAGGTCTGGGGCGCGTGGCATCTGGGCGCGCCATCATGAGCGTGCCTGCCGTCATACAGGGCATCTACGATTCAGGCGTGGCAGAGTGGATGCGCCATTCCCTCAAGGCCATGCCGTTTGTCGAAGCCGCGCATGTGCTGGCCATCGCCGTGGTTTTCGGCAGCATCCTGGTGGTCGACCTGCGCCTGCTCGGCGTTCCGAACGACCGTCGCCCCGTCACCGTGGTCTCGCATGAGATGCTGCGCCTGACCTGGGGTGCATTCATCGTCGCGGTAATCACCGGCGCATTGATGTTCGCGCCGAATGCCATCACCTATTTCGGCAATACGGCGTTCCGGTTCAAGATGCTGACCCTGCTGGCGGCCGGGATCAACATGCTGGTCTTCCAGTTCTCCACCGCGCGCAGCATGGCGCAATGGAACCTCGATCCGCGCCCACCGGTGGCGGCAAGAACCGCCGCCATGCTTTCCATCGTGCTGTGGATTGCGGTGATCTTCCTGGGACGATGGATCGGATTCACCAAGGGTTACGACTTTGCCGTACCCGAGGACATCCAGTTCGACTTTCCGCAGTAGTCTTAACGCAGCGCCTGCAATTGCCGATCATGCAGGCGCGATAGCAGCAGCAACGCGGCTACAGCACCCAGCAGCGCGCAGAACATGTCGGACTGCGTATCCCAGACATCACCCTGCGTGCCCAGGAATTCGTCTGCACCCTGCCCCATCAGCAGCGCGGCAGCCCACTCGGCGAATTCGTAGCAGGCACTGATCGCCAGCACCACGCACACGACGAGGAACGCCAGCATCCGGGTGCCGCTCACATAGTGGCCGCGCAGCAGGATTTCCCGT
>JANPGU010000224.1:0-6149 GCA_031424095.1 Gammaproteobacteria bacterium | reverse complement strand
CAAGGCTTGCCAGTGCGGCAGACGCCCTCGACGTGTTCGATTTCGAAGCGGCGGCGCAGCATATCGTGCCTTCCGCGCACTGGGGCTATCTGCAGAGCGGGGTGGACGGCAACGTTACGCGCGACGCCAACAGTTCTGCCTACGCGAAATGGCAACTCCTCCCGCGGCGGTTCGTCGACGTCAGCAAAGTGGACCTCGCCGCCAGCGTATTCGGCGCTTCGCTGGCATCGCCGGTGATGATCAGCCCCATCGGTGGTCTGCGGGCACTGCACCTGGAGGCTGATCTCGGCGTGGCGCGCGCCGCGAAGGCAAAGAGCCAGCTGCAAATCGTCTCCACCCAGATGTCGGATGTTCTGGAAGACATCGCCGCAGCCCGCGCCGCGCCGCTGTGGTTCCAGCTCTATACGACCAACAGAATCGAGGTGACGCGTACGCTGGTGCAGCGAGCCCAGCGTGCGGGCTGCAGTGTGGTGGCGGTGACGGTTGATCTGCCGGCAGGCCGCAATACGGTGACCGCGACGCGGCTGCGGCGGCAGGATACGCGCACCTGCGCCAACTGCCATCAGGTCGACGCGGCCGGCAATCCGCGCGCCGGTATGGCCAGCAAGCCCATGTTTACCGGCATTGATACGCAGGGGCTGGGGCTGACATCGGCGTCGCTGGACTGGGACTTCGTGCGCCGTTTGAAGGACATGACCACGATGAAGGTGGTGATCAAGGGCATTGAAGCGGAAGAGGATGCGGCACTGGCCGTTCAACACGGCGCCGATGGCATCATCGTCTCGAATCACGGCGGTCGCGCGCTGGAGAGCGGCCGTGGCACGATCGAGTCATTGCCTGAAGTGGTGAAAGGCGCCGCCGGCAAGATCCCGGTGATGGTCGATGGAGGAGTGCGCCGGGGCACGGATGTCATGAAGGCGCTGGCGCTAGGTGCCAGCACAGTGGGCATCGGCCGGCCTTATGCCTGGGGGCTGGCCTGCTTTGGTCAGGCCGGCGTCGAGCGCGTGCTCGACATCCTGAACCTTGAGCTGCGGCTGGCCATGGTGGGCTGCGGCGCGCGGCGCATTGGTGAAATCAATGGAGCGATGCTGCGGCGGGTGGGATGACAGTCAGCCGCCCGGCCTGGGGGCGTTGATTGCCAGCTGCGCTTCGAATGCGCGCTGGTATGCCGGCCGCGCCTCGCCGCGGGCGACATAGGCGGCCAGGTTCGGGAACTCGTTCAGGATGCCCGACATTCTCAGCCTGAGCAGCACCGAGACCATCATCAGGTCACCTGCACTGAACGCGCCATCCAGCCAGTCCGCATCGCCGAGATGGGCAGCAAGCTGCTTCAATCTGTCACGGACGCGATCTGCGACCAGCGGCAGCCGATCGCTGGTCCAGGGCTTGTCGCCCTCCAGCAGCCTGGCGTTCGCGAGCTCGAGGATCGGCGGCTCGACAGAGCTGAGCGCAGCAAACATCCATACGATCGCGCGCGCCCGCGCATCGGCATCGGTCGGCAGCAAGCCGGCATTGTGCTGGGCGATATGGAACACAATCGCGCCAGTCTCGAACAGCGTGAGATCGCCTTCCTCGTAGGTCGGAATCTGGCCGAACGGATGAACAGCCAGATGCGCCGCTTCCTTCATGGCTTTGAATGAAACCAGACGCACGGAATAGGGTTGGCCCGCTTCCTCAAGCGCCCAGCGAACGCGCGTGTCACGCGCCAGTCCCTTGCCACCATCGGGTGATCTTTCGAATGCGGTGATGGTGATGGTCATCCTGAGGCTACTACCTGTCCGAGCTGCCAAGCGCCTTGCGGAATTCCTTGTAGTCGGTGGGCCGCTCGGTGGGTGGGTAATAGTTCTGTGGGAACCAGCGCAAGCTCACGCGCATGATCTTGGTGGTGCCGTCGAGATCACTCACGTCCCGGATAAATAAGGCAAAGCGATTGCCGCTCGGCAGGACCGAATTGTCGGTGAACGGGAACGCAAACGAGGTCAGCGTGAAATCGAATCGATAGTCCGCGATGGCGGCTACGTTCGCCGCCGGGGAGACGAGCACTGACACGCGCTCGGAAGTGAAATCCGGCTTGTCGAACACGATCGAAAGCTTGTCGCGGCAGTCCGGCGAACTGATGGTGAAGGACTTGAGCTCCTTGCTGGGTACGAGCACCGTCGCTGAGGCGGTGGCCCCGGCGAAACTTTCCTCCAGGTCCGGGTCGCTGACGAACTGGAAAGTGGTCTCCATGCTCGCAGCAGGTGTGCAAGACACGATCGGGTCTTCCCACAGCTGCGCAATCTGTCGCTGGATGACTCGATGCGCCGCCTGTCGAAGGTTGCTGCGTGCCTGCGTTACTGCCGCAGCTTCAACCGTTCCCTTGTAATTGGACAGCCGGTCATCAGCATCCTGCAGCAGTGGCTTGAGTTCGAAATGCTCGTGGAAATTGAGCGTCAGCAGCTGTGCCAGCACTGCGTAGCGAACCGGATCCGTCTCCGCGCGCGAATCGCCGGGACCGGCAATCGGCGTGATCAGTTGCCCGAACATCGTGGCGCGCAGCGAGCTCTCAGCCTGCTCGCGCTGGTTGATGAGCTGCAGGTTGGCACGATTCTGCTCGAAGTGATTCGCGAGCCACGCTGCGACTATCGCGCCCAGCGGCACCGTCAGCTTCATGACGACGTCCAGCCAGAACTGGACGTCGCGCTTGGTCTTTACTTCCCTGCGGGTCTCACCGGCTTCATTCTCAGGCTCCATGGGCTGTAAGTTACTGGCAATTGATGCTGATCGTCGCAGCGCCATTCAGCGCAGCCACTTTTGTGACCTTGCCGCCGGGGCAATTGACCGTGTAGACGCCGGTAGCCAGTGGTACGGAAAACTTGCCACCTTCTTCTACCTTGATGTCCCCCACCTTGGCGTCGCCCTTGAAGACTGGCAGCACCGTGCCGGCCTTGACGCCGGTGACCGTCCCTTGCAGGACGCCGACCTGCGCGTGGGCACCAGCGGCGGTCACCAGCAACGCTGTGATGGTCAGGGATCTTGTCAGCTTGTTCATGTCTTCACCTTTATCTGGGCACCCGCCGAGTGGCGGGCAGTGGCTCACTATATTGTCGTTGGTCGACTCTTGGCTATCAGTCGCATGCCCGCCTCGAGTCCGTGAGGGCTAACTGGGTTAAAATACGGAAAATTCGGGGGGCGTACAGCAATGGTCCGGATCCCCCGCTGACGACAAGGAAGGGGTCAATGGATACGAAATCGCGATTGCTGACAGGCCTGATCATCGTGGCGATGGCTTTGGCTGGCTGCGCAGTCATGCCTGCCACAAAAGGTGGCCCACGCCTTTACGTGCTGGATTGCGGCACCATCTCGCCCATGGATCCGGCGCTCTTCGGCCTGAAGAAGGAAGAGGTAAAAGGTGACGTCAGTTTCGTCTCGCCGTGTTACCTCATCGTTCACCCGAAAGGCACGCTGGTGTGGGATGTGGGGCAGGTGCCGGACAAGGACATCCGCGATGACGGCACGGAAGCGGTGGTGCAGGGGATTCTTAAGGCAAAACATCGGCTGGACACCCAGCTTGCTGCGCTGGGTCATCCGGTTTCCGGCATCAGGTTCATGGCGATGTCGCATTACCACGCAGACCATACGGCGAATGCGGATGCCTTTGCGGCCTCTACCTGGATCGTGCAGCAGGCAGAATACGATGCCATGTTTTCCACAGCGGAACTTGGCATCCGCACTCCGGAAAACTACCAGGCATTGAAGAGCTCGAAGCGCATCACGCTGAACAATGCCGACCATGATGTATTCGGCGATGGCTCGGTGATCATCAAGTCAGCACCGGGGCACACGCCCGGCCACCAGATACTTTTTCTCAAACTGGCGAAGTTCGGGCCGCTGCTGCTGGCGGGCGACTTGTATCACCTGCCCGAGGAGCGGACGCTGGATCGAGTGCCTACCTTCGACTTTGATGCCGCCATGACACGCGCAACGCGGCAGAAGGTGGAGGCATTTCTGCGCGCGACCGGCGCCCGGATGTGGATCCAGCATGATCCGGCCACCTATGCCGGCCTGAAGAAGTCGCCCGAGTACTACGACTGAGACGCCCGGATTCCGAATCGCTCAGGGAAGCGCGGAGGAGTGATGGTTCACGATAAGCCAGCGTCCCTTGCGTTTCGCGTAGACGAAGCTGAACCGTGCGGGGCTGACGACGACCTTGCCCTGTTCCATCGATGAACGATTGTAGAACCCCGTGCTGACAGCCGTGTCGCCGAACACCTGGATGCGATGTTCGCCGAGCGAGATAGTGGCATCCCCGAGCGAGGGCAGGGCCTTGAAGTATTCGCGCACGAGTTCGGGTCGGTCGCGCAGCACCGGCGAGGATGTGCCGAAAAACACGGCGTCGTTCGCATACAGCGCCACGATGTCGGCGGTGCTCTTGCGATTGAAGGCGCTGATCCAGCTGGCAGTCGCAGCATCTACATCTGCTTCGACGTCCGCCCATGCTGGGCCTGCAAAAAAGCAGAGCAGTGCGAACAGCGGAATGCTCAGGCGCGGGAAACTGGCGGCGTTCAAGGTCATCGCACATCTCCTAGGGCCATTTCTGCGCCCGCTTCTCGAGTTATTTTCCGATACCGCCGGCAGGATGAGGCCATGAACAAGAAAAAGACAGTCACTTCGGTCGCAGTGGTGGCGATCGTGATGGCGCTGAACGCCACTGCCGCGGCACCGCAAAGCGCTGACAAAATAATGCCAGGCGAAATCCTCGTCGAGCCGCCCACCCTGCAGGCGCTGGGGTTCGAGTGGCCCTTGTCGGGTGACGCCAACCGCAATGCGACGGTGAGTGTCCGCTATCGACCCAGGGGCGCCGATACCTGGCACGAAGGATTGCCACTGCTGCGGATTGGCGGCGAAGAAACCAGGTACCTTTCGCTGGACTACACCGCGGCGCCGATGTTCGCCGGCAGTGTCTTCGACCTCGAGCCTGGCGTGCCGTATGAAGTTGTGTTGCGGATGACGGATCCCGATGGTGTCGAGGGTGTGGCCGAGCGTCGCGTCGAGGCGTCGACCCGGCCGGACCCGAAGCCCGCCAGCGATGGGCGCATCCTGCATGTCTATCCACAGGGCTATCAGGGTGAGCGCCAGCAGCCCGCATTCAACGGGTTGCTGGGGGCATTCAACCAGGGTGCGTCCCAGTCCGACTGGTTCAACGCCTATCTCCCGCGGGTGAAGCCGGGGGACATCATCGTTGTGCACGCCGGTCTCTACAAGGATACCCGCTTCAAGTACGGTTCCGGGATCGGCACGCTCTTCGATGGAACCTACTACCTTACGGCCAGTGGCTCGGCCGCGCGTCCCATTGTCATTCGCGCCGCCGGCGACGGACCGGTGGTCTTCGATGGCGATGGCAACGGCGTGCTGTTCGATGTGACCGCGGCCAGCTACATCTACTTCGAGGGCATTACCTTCCGCAACACCGAGATCGCCATCCTTGCCGGGCGCAAACGCATCATCGGCTCTGAAGGGCTGACGGTGAAGCGTTCACGCTTTGAGGACGTGGGCATTGGCATCACCAGCGACTGGTCCGGTTCGAAGAACTTCACCATCACCGACAATGTGTTCGTCGGTCGGCAGATACTCGATCACCTGATGGGATGGATTGGCCGTACCTGGCAGAGTTTCCCCGATTTCCCCGTGCCGCTGAAGTCGAACGCGGCGGTAAAGGTGTATGGATCGGGCCATGTCGTCGCCTATAACGACATCTCGCACTTCCACGACGGCGTCGATCATGCCACCTATGGCATGCCTGACGCAGATGCGAACGGCCGGGTCGTTCGCGACCGCATGCCGGTGTCGATCGACATCGTGGGTAACGACATTCGCAATGTGGACGACAACTGCATCGAGGCCGACGGCTCGATGGCCAACATGCGAGTGCTGCGCAACCGCTGTTTCAACCAGGCGCACCGCGCGCTGAGTACGCAGCCGGTGCTGGGCGGCCCGGCGTATTTCATCGGCAATCTGGTGTATCACGCGCCAGAGGGCGGTTCTGCCAAGCTGACGGCCAACTCGTCGGGCATCGTCTTCTATCACAACACGCTGATCGGCGAAGTGCATGACATGGGGCCAGTGTCCAATGAGCACTACCGCAACAATCTGATCCTGGGGCAGGGGGC
>JANPGU010000223.1:0-3288 GCA_031424095.1 Gammaproteobacteria bacterium | reverse complement strand
CTTCGGCCTGGAATCCGAAGAGCGAGTACTACGACGCGAAAAGCCCTGAAAACAAGCCACTTTGGTACACGGTGGATGTACGACTGCAGCAGCGCGCGAAGCAACTGCTGCCGCTTGCGGTGCTGCGTGAGCATGCCGCAGACAAGCTCGATGGACTGCTGCTGCTCCGCCGCGGCAACCGGTTGTCGATCACCCCGGTCGAGCAGGCGCACTGGATGTTCATCGTCTCGCTGCTGCGCTGATGTCGGCGGTCATTCATGCATGTGCAACGCCGGCGGCATGAACTTGCATGTGCAGTGATGCACCCGGATGCGGTTGCTCGGAAGCAACGGCGCTAACATGGTTGCTTGTATTTTTGCAACGCGTGTATATACTCGGTCCCCGGACTAACCTGTAACTGGAGAACTCTCATGGCGAAAGCCAAGAAGAAGGCCAAGAAAAAGGCCGCTAAGAAGAAGTAACTCGACGGTGATTCGCGAGTTGGGATGAAAATCCCGGTTCAAAGAATCACCAGAAAAGGTACTTACACTGTGCCCGCGAAAGCGGGCACAGTTATTTTCGGCAGCAGGAAAACAGGCGTGAGCGAGCAACAACAGCAACTGAAACGTCAGGTCGCAGCGGCCTCACTCGAGTACCTGCGCGACGGCATGATTCTTGGTGTCGGTACCGGCTCCACCGTCAATGCCATGCTCGACCAGCTCGGCCCATGGGTACCGCGCCTCAAGGCGGCGGTCTCAAGTTCGGATGCGTCGACCTCCCGCCTGCGGGCACTGGGCGTACCGGTTCTGGACCTCAATGAGGTCGACAGCCTCGGCGTCTATATAGACGGCGCGGATGAAGCCAATCACCAGTTGCAGTTGATCAAGGGTGGCGGCGCCGCCCTGACGCGCGAAAAGATCGTCGCCGCTGCGGCCACCACCTTTGTCTGCATCGCCGACGATTCAAAGTTGGTCCAGACGCTCGGCCGCTTCCCCCTCCCGGTCGAGGTGATCCCCATGGCCAGGCAGCTGGTCGCCCGGCAACTGGCCGAACTCGGCGGCCGTCCGGTATTCCGTGCTGGCGTCACCACCGACAACGGCAACCACATCCTGGATGTGCATGACCTGGCCATCGACGATCCGGTCACGCTGGAAAGCACGATCAACCACATCACCGGGGTGGTTACCTCCGGATTGTTCGCGCGGCGCCCCGCCGACGTGTTGCTGCTTGGCACTCCCGCCGGCGTTCGCCGGATCGACCGCATCGCATAAACAGGGGTTCCCCTCCCCCTCGCGTGTTGCCCGACCCGGCCGGGCCCTGTTACGCTTCTCCGCATGCGTCAACAGCAGCAAAAAATCGTTCCAGCCATCCCCGGCGGCGAGCTGCTCATTGCGCGCCTGCACCTGCGAAGCTCGCACTAGTCGAGCGCGCGCCTTCGGGCGCATCATTTCCCTTACCTGTTCTGATTTGACCGACCGGCGCTGGCCAACCAGCCGGCGTGTCGAAGCTGGAGACGACCATGCTGAAAGATCCTTCGAAGAAGTACCGCCCTTATTCCATCGCCCCGTTGCCCGACCGGCGCTGGCCCGACGTGAAACTCACGCGGCCGCCGCTGTGGTGCAGCGTCGACCTTCGCGACGGCAACCAAGCCCTGATCGAACCCATGGACGCCGGCCGCAAGCGCCGCATGTTCGACCTGCTGGTGGCCACCGGCTTCAAGCAGATCGAGGTGGGCTTTCCTTCCGCCTCGCAGACGGATTTCGACTTCATCCGCGACCTGATCGAGAACGACCTGATTCCGGAGGACGTCACCATCCAGGTGTTGACGCAGGCCAGAGCAGATCTGATCAAGCGCAGCTTCGAGGCATTGAAGGGCGCGCCGCGCGCAGTCATGCACTATTACAACGCCACCGCCCCGCTGTTCCGCCGGGTAGTGTTCAAGCAGGACAAGCCGGCCACCGTCAAGCTCGCCACGGATGCCGGCAAGCTGATTGCTGAACTGGCGGCGACGCAGTCCGAAACGCACTGGTCGTTCCAGTATTCGCCCGAGACCTTCAGTTTCACCGAGCAGGATTTCGCGCTCGAGATCTGCGAGGCGGTCATGGACGTCTTCCAGCCCACGCCGCGGAACCCGGTGATCCTCAACCTGCCGACCACGGTTGAGGTATCCACCCCCAATATCTACGCCGACCAGATCGAATGGTTCTGCCGCACTCTGCGCAAGCGCGACTGCGCGCAGATCAGCCTGCATCCGCACAACGACCGCGGCACCGGCGTGGCCGCAGCGGAGCTGGGCATGATGGCCGGCGCCGATCGCGTCGAGGGCACCCTGTTCGGCAACGGTGAACGAACCGGCAATGTGGATATCGTTACGCTGGCGCTCAATCTCTATACGCAGGGCGTTGACCCCGGCCTCGACTTCGCCAACATCAATGAGGCGGCGCGACTGGTGGAGTACTGCAACCAGCTGCCGATTCATCCGCGTCACCCGTATGTGGGCGACCTGGTGTTCACCGCGTTTTCAGGCTCGCACCAGGATGCCATCCGCAAGGGTTTCGCCGAGCGCAAGGAAGACGGCGAGTGGGAGATCCCCTACCTGCCGATCGACCCGCGGGATGTCGGCCGCACCTATGAATCGGTGATCCGGGTGAACAGCCAGTCTGGCAAGGGCGGCGTCGCCTACCTGCTGGAGCAGGAATACAACGTCTCGCTGCCGCGCCGGCTGCAGATCGAGTTCAGCCCGGTGGTGCAGGCGCTGAGCGATGCCAGCGGCAAGGAGATCACCGCGCCGCAGATCTGGAAGCTGTTCGAGGATGAGTACCTGTCCCACGAAGGTCGCGAGTACCAGTACCGCGGGCATCACCTGGTCACGGCCACCGACGGAACTGACGGCGAACTGCTCACACTCAATGTGGTGCGCGATGGGAGGCCGATGCAGCTCACCGGTCGCGGCAACGGGCCGATCGATGCGCTGGTGCGGGCGCTGGCGCTGCCGTTTGATGTGCTCTCATATGAAGAGAAGTCCATCGGCAAGGGAAGCGAAGCCAAGGCCGCCGCCTTCGTGGAGATCACTACTCCGTCCCGCGTTACCCTGTTTGGTGTAGGGGTTCATTCCAACATCATTACCGCGTCGATTCTCGCGGTGCTTTCCGCAGTGCGCCGCGCCGATGCGCGTGGCCTGCTGCCTGAACAGGGCAAGGCGGTCGGTGCCTGATCCGGCGCTGACTTCATGCGCCGCAAAGAAAAAGGGCGTCGCTTTCGCGACGCCCTTTTTTTCTGGTTGGGGGACTAGGATTCGAACCTAGGTTG
>JANPGU010000222.1:0-23134 GCA_031424095.1 Gammaproteobacteria bacterium | reverse complement strand
GTCCTGCGGACGAAAGCTTCACCGACGTTGCCGTTGGCCGTGCCGCCGGTGGGGCTGTACACGCTCGTACCGCGGCGCTGCAGCGCGAAGCCGGACGATTCGGACTCCTCGCGGAAGTAATTGAGGCCCGTGACGGCGTCGACCCGGCCGCCGAACAGCTTCGCGTTGAGCTGGAACTCCTGGTAGAACGACTTCGACTGCACGTTGTCCTGCGCCAGATTGAATCCGAGCAGCACGGCGTCGGAGAACGCGTTGTGGTCCAGGCGCGAGAATCCCGTGATCGACGTGAACTGCAGGTTGTCGCTGATCTCCCACTGCAGGTTGGCGTCCACCTGCGTGTACTTGTTGTCGTCACGCAGGGCGCAGGCCTGGTCCCAGTCGGGATTGAAGTCGTCGAGGAAGCAATAGTCCGGCATCGTGTAGTCATCGAGCACGACGCGCGGATCGTCGAGCACCGCCAGCGGAGCCTGACCGGCCAGCACCAGCGCATCCCGCAGCCAGTCCGCGTAGTTGCCCTGGTAGTTCAGATCGGGCCGCAGGTCGAAGCTGATGATGTCCTGGGGCGAGCCGGTGCCGTGGGAGTCACTGTAGAACCCGGCGAGCGTCAGCTTCACCTTGTCCGAGAAATCGTAGGCGATCTGCAGACGGCCCAGTCTCGAGATATTGCCACCGAGATCCTGTGTGCCGCGCTCTATGTAGCCGTCCTCGTGGAGATAGGCTGCCTGCGCCCGCACCGCGAGTCTGTCGCTCACCGGGAAATTGACCGCGCCGGAAATATTCTTCTGGTCGAAGTTGCCGTACGTGCCCCTGATGTAGGCCTCGAACTCCTGCGATGGCTGTTTGGTGAACAGTCGAATCGCGCCGCCCTCACTGTTGCGACCAAAGAGCGTGCCCTGCGGGCCGCGCAGGATCTCGATCCGGTCGATATCGAACACCTTGAGCACCGAACCGCTGGTGCGCGGTACGTAGATTCCGTCGATGTACATCGCAACGCCACGTTCACCCGCGGCGCCACCGCCACCACCGATGCCGCGGATCGAGAAGACGGGGGCATTGTTGCCACCCGTGCGGCCCGCCTTGATGCTGAGGTTGGGCGTGTAGTCGGAAAGGTCCATCACGTCTTCGATGCCCTTGGACTGCAACGACTCTTCAGTGAGCGCGACCACGGAAATCGGCGTGTCCTGGAGCTGTGTCGCACGGCGCTCTGCCGTCACCACGACCTCTTCCAGAAGCTGTGCATGGGCGATAAGTGGAAAAACTGCTGGCACTGCCGCAGTGGCGCTTAACGTGATTGCGCGTGCAACGGCCATGATCACTCGGTGCGAATGTCGCTGAGACACAAATCCCCCTGATAATTATTTATTCTGAATCCCGACGATAGCTGCCCCAACAGGAAAAACGAGGCGCACCGACTATTGACGCAAGCCTATGGGCAGCGTGGCGGAGCGTCTCCACTGTGACGGTAGCCTGCTTCCATAGCCACGGCAGTCCGCACGGTCGAATAGACTGGGTACAAATTACAAGCGGAGCCGCGGATGTCCACGATGCCTGGATTGCTCGATAAGGAGCGTATCGTTGCCGCGCCGGGCTTCAACCGCTGGCTCATACCGCCGGCGGCCCTTGCCATCCACCTCTGCATCGGCATGGCCTATGGCTTCAGCGTGTTCTGGCTGCCCCTTGCGCGCGCCATCGGCATCGACGCGCCGGTGGCCTGTTCCGCCGGCACACGCTGGTTCGAGCTGCTGACCACGCGGGACTGCGACTGGCCGGTTTCCATGCTGGGATGGACATTTACCCTGTTCTTCGTGCTGCTCGGCTCGTCTGCCGCACTGTTCGGCCACTGGCTGGAAACAGCCGGTCCGCGCAAGGCGGGGGTCGTAGCGGCACTTTGCTGGTCGGGTGGACTCGCCCTGGCGGCGCTGGGCGTATTGCAGCACCAGCTATGGCTGATGTGGCTGGGTGCAGGCGTCATCGGCGGAATCGGCCTGGGCCTGGGCTATATCTCGCCGGTGTCCACGCTGATCAAGTGGTTTCCGGACCGGCGCGGCATGGCGACCGGCATGGCGATCATGGGCTTCGGGGGCGGCGCCATGATCGGCGCACCCATGGCAGACCTTCTGATGAAGCATTTCGCAGGCCCTGGTCAGGTGGGCGTGTGGCAGACGCTGCTTGTGATGGCGGCGGTGTATCTGGTGGCCATGCTGCTGGGCGCCTTCGGCTATCGCGTGCCGCCGACGGGCTGGAAACCGGCGGGCTGGACGCCACCTGCGCCCGGCGCCAACGCGATGATGACCACTCGGCATGTGCACGTGGACCGCGTGCTGTCGACGCCGCAGTTCTGGCTGCTGTGGGGCGTGCTATGCCTGAACGTGAGCGCGGGCATCGGCGTGGTGGGCATGGCTTCGCCGATGCTGCAGGAGGTCTTTGGCGGGCGTTTGCTTGGCACGACGCAGCAGCTGGGTGAGCTGCTGGCACCGGACCGCGCGCAAGTGGCCACGATCGCGGCCGCGTTCGCCGGGCTGCTATCGTTGTTCAACATCCTGGGGCGCATCTTCTGGGCCTCGTTTTCGGATGTGATCGGCCGCAAGGCGACCTACTTCGTGTTCTTCCTGCTGGGCATCGCGCTGTATGCAGCCGCGCCGCTGGCGGGGACGGCAGGTCACGTGGCCGTGTTCGTTAGCCTGTTCTGCGTGATCCTGACGATGTACGGCGGTGGCTTCGCGACCATCCCGGCCTATCTTGCGGATCTGTTCGGCACACAGCACGTGGGCGCGATCCATGGTCGGCTACTCACCGCGTGGTCAGTGGCCGGCATCCTGGGACCGGTGGTCGTGAATTACATCCGCGAGTTCCAGCTGGCGCAGGGCCTGCCCGCACACCAGGTCTACAACACGACGCTCTACATACTGGCTGCGTTCCTGCTGGGTGGCTTCCTGTGCAATCTCTTCGTGCGGCCGGTGGCGCCGGACAAGTTCATGAGTGATGCGGAGCTGGCGCGCGAACGGCTGCTTGCACACGAGGTGTCGCAGCGTGAGCAGGTGCCGGTGGGCGCGCAGGCCAGTAGCACGCCACGTATCGCGGTGACGCTGGCCTGGATCGCGGTGGCCGTCCCCCTGTGCTGGGGAATATGGACCACCATCGTGAAATCGCTGCCGCTGTTCAGATGATGGGCGGAGTTGCTGCCGCCAAGGCGCCAGCGCCGTAGTCGGCAGCAGTGCGCCGCACAGCGCGTGCAACCTGGATTTCCCCTGTACTTACTTGAAGCTGAAGATATCGTCTTCCTTCGGCCTTTCCATTCCCTCTTCGCTGTATTTTTCCCACATCTGCGCCCAGGGACGGCCGAACATGTCCGGAACTTCGTACTCGATCGTCTGACCCGGCGACACCGGCGTAGCGTGACCTTTCACCGGCATGATGGTCGGGTTGCAGCGGATGTATACGTATGGATCGCCATCCTCGAAGCCACCCAGCCGCGCGTAGTTGCGCACGATGCGGATTGGATCGACGAAGGCCTCGGGGTCATACAGGATCGCTTCGTGGTTCAGCGCGGTGACCTTGCCGGCTGCATCACGCACCGGCGTGTAGATCTCGATCGACTGCATCTTGTTCGAGAACTCGAACGCACCATGCGCGGCCCAGCCCTGGATGTTGGAGGTCCAGGTGACCAGCACGTCCTTGTCCCAGAAGCCGATGGTTTCGCCGAACCAGCGCGGCACGTCGGCGCCCAGCCGGGGAACGGCACCATCCATGCGGAACTGTCGACCGACGTGAATATTCGTCGTGAAATTATCGGCTACGCCCGCCATCATCTGCACCAGCGTGGGTGTGACGATGTAGGAGATCGGAAACTGGATGGCGGCCGAGTACCAGCGGCGGATGAATCCTTCCGGCCAGCAGTACTGGGACGGCCAGTGCGGCGTGTTGGTGGTGGCCTGATGGTAGAGATCCTGCACCATGCGCTTCTGGTATTCCGGCGTCAGCACCGACAGCACCGTTGAAGTCTGCACAGCCAGCATCATGGCGTACCAGTTGTCGAGGAAGCCGCCCGGTGCATAACGGCCACTCATCTCACCCGGTACGGTGGCATAGGTATGCTTCGTCGGGCCGCCACGCCTGGTGGTTTCGGCCAGCAGCGCTTCGTAATGCGCCTGCGCCGTCTTGAATTCATAGGGACTTACCAGGGCCGTACGTGGCAGGCCCTTGTCACACAGGCCCCAGGCCGCGCTGCGCGGCGGATCGTTGCCGATCATCGCGACACCCACGCCGCCGCGCTGGTTTTCCAGCGCCTGTGGGCTGTTGCAGCGGAAGTAACGCGGGTCCTTCCACAGCGGACGATCCTTGTAGAAATCCTTCGACGTGAAGATGTCGATCGGCAGTGCCTTCACGCCCGCGGGCGTCGCTCCACCCCACGCACCGGCAATCGTCATGGGAATGAGATTGCGCCGCGGCGGGGTGCCCGGTGGACTGCCCATGGGCCCGACGAACGGATAGCGCGCCAGGTCCTGCTGGGTGAGGCGCGCTTCCTCCGGTGCGGGATCTACACCAGGCACGAAGCGCGGCATGCGAACGGGCGGCAGCGCAACGGCCAGCGGGGCACCACGCCCCACGCTCTTGAAGCCCGGGTCGACGATCTGCTGTGCCGGGCTCAGCGCCGACAGACTGCATCCGACGATCGCGAGCCCCACGGCCAGGCGGTTGAACTTTCGATTCCCCATGATCTTTATTCTCCAGCGCCTGATCTGGCGTCCCTTGCACCCTGTATACACCTACTCAGACTGCAGCGCTGACGCGCAGATTCGCACTGAGGGGCTGCACGTTCGTGAATTTGGTCGCTTCCGGTCCCAGTTCCGTCATCACTCGCCGCCCTGCCATCATGAAGTCCTGCATGCTGTTCACGTAGAGGTGCGTCGACGCCAGCATGGCCGGCTTGCCCCCGCCCTGCGCCGTGGAGCCGAGGCAAACCTCGGTACGCTGCACGGCCTTGGTGCCATAAATATCGAGCATTTTCGGCAGCACGTTCGAGAGGTAGTACTTCGCGTCGAAGGTCGCGCCTTCCTTGTCCTGGTAGTAGCTGGAGATGCAGACCGTATTCGTGCTGACTTCGGAGCGCGCGCTCCCGATCAGCGCAACGGTCCTGTCGTACTCGAGCACAGGCCGGGCGTCGGTGGCCTTGGCCAGATCCGCCTGCACCTCGGCACCCGCTGCCGCGGTCTTGGCCCCGAAAGCCTTCACGTCGGCGATCCACATGTTGAACACCGCCATGATGGGTTGCTCGGGCATGCCCTTGGCCGGCTTGTCCGCCACCCGCAGTTCGATGTGCTCGACACTGTCGCCGTAGATGCGCTTGAGAAGAGGCAGGTGATTCGATTTGAAATATCGCGCGTCGAATTTCTGCTTGCGATTGTGCAGGTAGATCATCGACAGGCAGATGGCGGCATCGCCTGCCGGCGCTGCCTCGGCGGCCCTCGCCACAGACAGCCACTGGGCCATCATCGAACCGCAGGCCGCGGCATAGCCGGCGCCAGCGAGCAACGAACGCCGCGTCCAGAGACTGTTCATGGAATCCCCCTCATAGTTTTCCGACGCCACGACCGGGCGCCTTGTCGACGAGCAGGATAATCAACCGGGGCGCAACCTTCAAAACAGGCGGCGCGGTGATTTCGGATAGCGATTTAACGGGTCAAAGGCCGGGGGTCTGGCGTAGAGTAACAGCACAAAAACACAAGGGGTCTCCGATGCTCGTCCGTCCCTCGATCCTTCTGCCGCTGGTCATCAGCGCCGCGCTCGCTGCAGGCTGTGCAAAGCAACCGTCCGCTGCGCCTGCCGCGGCTGCAGCCGCGCCACCCGGGATTTCCGCTACCGATATCGCTGCCATCCGCATCCAGATGCATGCCCTGGTCGACAACAAGGAAGCGGCGGGGATCGTCACGCTGATCATCAAGGACGGCAAGACCGTCGATCAGGACGCCTACGGTCTGGCCGATACCGAACGCGGCACGGCCATGCGCGTGGATACGGTCGGCGCGATCGCGTCGATGACCAAGCCGGTCACGGGCGTCGCGATGATGATGCTCTACGAGCAGGGGCTATGGGCGCTGGACGATCCCATCACGAAGTTCATCCCCGAATTCGCGAACCTCAAGGTGATGGACGACAGTGGCAAGCTCGTCGCACCCGTGCACACGCCAACCATGCGCGAACTCATGAGCCACAGCGCGGGCTTCACCTACGGCGTGTTCGATACGAAACCGGTGGATCTCCTTTACCAGAAGACCAATCCCATCGATCCGAACGGTTCACTGGACCGGATGATCGGCAAGCTTGCCAGGCTGCCCCTGAAGAACCAGCCCGGGTCGAAGTGGGAATACAGTGTCAGCGTCGATATCCAGGGCTACATTCTGCAGAAGCTCTCCGGCATGCCCTATGACGTGTTCGTGCGCGAGAAGGTGCTGAAGCCACTGCAGATGCGTGACACGGATTTCCTGGTGGTCGGCCCGGCGCGGGAACGCCTGGCATTTGCGCATGCGCCCGATGCATCCGGCACATTGCAGCCAGCGCTGCCCGCGGGCGGTCGCGATGCCGTGGCAAAGACGGTCCCCGGCCTGCCATCGCCGGGAGGCTCACTCTATTCGACCGTGGGCGACTACGCGCGCTTCGCGCAGATGGTGCAGAACGGTGGTGAGCTCGACGGCGTGCGTCTGTTGCGACCGGAGACGGTGGCGCTGATGCACACCAATGCGCTGCCTGAGAACGTATTCGTGGGCTTCGCCGGACCGAAGACAGGCTTCGGTCTCGACTTCGCCGTTGCGGGTGCTCCCGCAGACACCGGCGAGCCCTGGCCTGCAGGCACTTACTACTGGTCCGGCATCTTCGGCAGCTATTTCTGGATCGACCCCGTGAACAACCTTATCGTCGTGGGCCTGATCCAGCGCCAGTGGGTTCCTGGCACGGATGCGGCAGGCTCACTGGTTGCTCGCAACGCCGCAGGCAAGGCTGTCTACAACGCGCTGAAGGATTGAGGATGCGACCAACCCCTAGTCCAGCAACGCCTGCATGACGGCCATTTCGAAGTCACCCGTGCGCGCCTGACCCGGCGTCTGCAGCATCAGGATAGCCACCAGCTTCTTCTCCGGGTCCACCCAGAAATGCGTTCCGTACGCACCGCTCCAGCCGAAGCTGCCGGTGCTGATGAGCGTGCGACGCGCTGAGCGATCGTTGACGAAGCGCACGCCGAGTCCGTAGCCCTCGCCTGGCTGGCGGCCGGGCAGCGTATCCGGAATGATCTTCGAACCCATCAATGCGACGCTCGCTGGACTCAGGATGCGCACGCCGTTCAGCTCGCCGCCGTTGGCCAGCATCATGGCGAAGCGAGCGTACGACTCCGCAGTGCTCATGAGCCCGCCACCGCCGGAGAAGTATTTCTCGCCCGACATGGAATCCGGATCCGGGTTCGGCGTGAGGCCGCCCGGGCCCTGCACATAGGCGGTGACCAGCCGCAGGCGTTGTGCGGCGGTCGGCCAGTAGAACGTTTCCTTCATGCCAAGCGGCTGAAACACGCGCTGCTGGACGAAGTCGCGGAAGTTCTGCCCGGAGGTGATCTCGACGATGTGCGCGATCACATCGATGCCGGCGACCGGGCTGTAGGCCCAGCGTGTCCCAGGTTGAAATTCCAGCGGTGTCGCACTGAGTTCCTCGACCCATTTCAGCCCGATCTCATGGCGCTTGTTGAACGACCCGTTGCCAGCCGCATTGCCGTTGGGTCCGCTCATCAGACCGGAAGTGTGCGTGAGCAGGTCGAGCACGGTGATCTCGCGCTCGGCTGGCACGGTGTAATAATTCAGCGGCGCTTGTCCGGCAGCCGGCGGCCCCTGACGTGGCGCACGCGGCACGGCAACCTGCATGTCGCGGAATGATGGAATGAAGCGACTCACCGGATCGGTGAGCCGGACCTTGCCTTCCTCGACCATCATCAGCAGCGCCGTGGCGGCCACCGGTTTCGTCATCGACGCCAGACGGAAGATCGAGTCCTTCTGCATCGGCTTCTTCGACGCGAGATCCATCACGCCCTGCGCCTGCAGATAGACGATCCGGCCATTGCGCGCGACCAGCGTCACGCCGCCGGAGATCTCCCCAGCCTGGATGGTGCGATCGATGAACTGGTCGATACGCTGCAGCCGCTCGGCCGAAAAGCCTGCCTGTGCGGGATTTGCGGTCTGCGCCTGTGCTGTCAGTGGCAGCATCGTCGACGACAGCAATGCCAGTGCGATTGGCGCGACCCAGTTGCGGGCCGCAGTCGGTTGTGTGCTCATGAACGCCCCCTTGTGCTCGCCTGTTCTTCGCTCAGGATTGTCTACCGCATTGACCTGATTGTCGAAGGTCCTGGTGAGCTAACTGCCGCGACTCGTGGCGGCACTACCCAGTGACGCGAGCACAACGCACAGAATGGCAGTCCACTGGATGGGCGTGAGCACAGTGCCGAGCATGGCGAATCCGGCCATGGCTGCCAATGCCGGTTCGATGCTCATGAAAATGCCAAAGGTACGGGCCGGAATGCGCGCCATGGCGTACATCTCGATTACATAGGGAATCGCGCTGGAGACCGCGGCTACAACGAGCGCCATCGGCAGCAGTGCTGGATCCAGCAGCTTCGCGCCAGCTTCGTGGATGCCCGGTGGCACCACCACGAGCATCGCGATCACCATGCCAATGGCCACGGTCCCGCCGTCCGCGTTCCCTGCGGCGCCCGCACGTTGACCGAACACGATGTACAGCGCCCAGAACAACGCTGCCAGTGCCGCGTACAGCAGGCCCAGGGAATTCAGTCGCGGGGCGGAATGCGTGATTGGGAGCAGCATTGCGAGTCCCATGACCGCCACCGCCACCCACAGATAATCGAGTCGGCGGCGCGATGCAAGCACTGCGACGCTCAGCGGCCCGAGGAACTCTATGGCCACCGCGATTCCCAATGGAATGCGCAGGATCGCCATGTAGAAGAACAGATTCATGGCGCCGAGCGTGACGCCATAGCACAGCAGCGTTGCGCCGCGCCCGCGCCAGGCCGTGCGGCACCATGGCCGGTAGATCAGCAGCAGCAGGATCGCGGCGATGCCGACACGCAGTGCAGTGGCGCCCTGGGCACCGACTGCCGGAAAGAGGTAACGGGCAGTAAGCGATGCGCCCACCTGGAAGGAGCCCATGGCCACCAGTAGCAGCAAGGCGGGCAGGAACATCAGCGCGGCGCGGGCAGCGGGCAGCGCATGAACACTACAGCGCCTGTGCTGCACGCCGGATGTCGGCGGCCAACGCGTCCACCCGCGCCGTTTCTGCGTCCCAGGCAAACATGAAGCGTGCACCGCCACCGATGAAGGTGTAGAAGTGCCAGCCCTGATTGCGCAGGTGTTCGAGCAGGGCATCCGGCGCGCGCACAAACACGGCGTTGGCCTCGACGGGGAACATCAACTCCACTCCCTGCAGGTTCTTCACCTCAGCAGCGAGCCGCTGCGCCATCGCATTGCCGTGCTGGGCGTTCGCAAGCCAGGTGCCCATTGCCAGCAGGCCCACCCAGGGCGCAACAAGGAAGCGCATCTTCGAAGCAAGCTGACCGGCCTTCCAGGTGAGCTCGGCCGGTGTCTCGCAGAGCGTTGCGCAGGCCTGCGCGAAGCGCGCGCCATCCATATGCAGCTTCAGTCCGAGCTCGCGGCACACTGCGGACAGCGCGCGGATTTCATCCACGCTGTAGACACGGCCGGTTTCGGTGGGCTGCGTGATGGTGACGACGCGCGGCTCGGGAAAATGGACATCAGTGCGGCTGGTCGCAAGCGTACGGACGGCATCCGGCGTGAGCTTGCCGTCCGGCGCCGATGCCAGCAGGATCTTCGAGCCATTGGAGAAGAACTCCGGCGCCCCGCATTCGTCGGTCTCGATATGTGCGGAGGCTGCGCAAATCACGCTGTGGTACGACTGGCACAGCGCGGCCAGCGCCAGCAAATTCGCGGCCGTGCCATTGAAGGCAAAGAACACGTCGCAATTGCACTCGAACAGCGTACGGAGTCCGTTGGCCGCCTGCATGCTCCAGGGGTCTTCGCCATACGCGGAAGCAATGCCGTGATTGGCCGCCGCCATGGCCTGCCAGGCGTCGGGACAGATGCCCGCATAGTTGTCACTGGCAAACTGCTGGGGACCGGTTTCCACCGGCGGGAATTCCAGGGTGTTCATTGGGGGGTACTCCTGGCTGAGCAGTTTGCCACGGCGCGGCGGATTCCTGCTGTGGCGTCGCGTGCGCTGCTGTTACCCTGCATGACACGTCAATGGCGGGGAGGAGACTCGGAATGAAGCTGATTCATATCGTCGCGGTCGTGGCATTCGCGCCCACTGTCGCTTCGGCGGCAGACCTTTCCGGCACGTGGAAGCTCGACAACACCTTCAATGGAAAAGTCTCGGTCATCTACTGCACCTTCGTGCAATCCGGCAACGCGCTTTCGGGAAGCTGCAAGCCCGACCTGCCCGGCATGGAGGCGTCGCCGCTGACCGGAACGGTCACCGGGTCCAGCGCAAAGTGGGGTTACGACCTTAAGTTCAACGGCAAACCCGCCCGCGTGGACTACGCAGCCGCACTGGCAGCCGATGGTTCCATGGCGGGTAACCTGTTGCGCAATGGCAGCGGCTCGCCGATCAAGGGCCTGCGCCAGCCGCAATCGAAATAGTATCGGGATACCGGCAGTTTCCACCGGGGTTTCCGGCACCGGACTGACAATGACCAAGACCATTCTGATCACCGGCGCCACCTCCGGCTTCGGCCGCGCTGCAGCCACCCGTTTCGCCGCCGCTGGCTGGCACGTGATCGCGACCGGCCGGCGCGCCGATCGCCTCGCCGCACTTGCTGCGGAGCTCGGCCGTGACCGGGTCCACACCGCTGCCTTCGATATGCGCGACGAAGCCGCGATGCGCACAGCGATCGATGCCCTGCCCGGCGACCTCCGCGACATCGATGCACTGGTAAACAACGCCGGACTCGCGCTCGGCACCGCGCCGGCCCAGCGTGCGGACCTGGGGCAATGGAAACAGATGATCGATACCAACATCACGGCACTGGTGACGATCACCCATCTGCTGCTGCCACGCCTGATCGAGCGCAGAGGCGCGATCATCAACATCGGATCCGTCGCCGGCAGCTACCCGTACACCGGGGGCAACGTCTACGCAGGCACCAAGGCCTTCGTCTCGCAGTTCTCGCTGGACCTGCGGTGCGATCTGCACGGCACGGGTGTACGCGTGACTTCCATTGAACCGGGCATGGCCGAAACCGAGTTCACCGTGGTGCGCACCGGTGGCGACAGTGGCGCTTCGCAGGCGTTGTACAAAGGTGCCGATCCCATCACGCCGTAAGACATCGCCGAGACCATCTTCTGGATCGCGAACCTGCCGCCGCATCTCAATATCAACCGGATCGAAGTGATGCCGGTGAAGCAGTCATTTGCGGGGTTTCAGGTGGCGCGCGAGACCTGATTCGATCCATACCGGCGTCAGCGCACAGTTCTTCACGCATCAAGGCGTATGCTTGTGCCGGTGAAAGCAATGGATGTAAAAACGGGCGAATGCTACCGGACGGCCAACAATACCGTCCGGAACGTGGAGAGCATCGACCAGGGCAGGGTCAGATACCGGTCACGTGGCACCAAAAACGATCCTGGCTGGACGGCGGTGGACGCCTTCCAGTTTCAGAAGCTGTCCTACTTTGCGTTTGACGTCGTCGAGCAGGTCGCGCACGACTGGGAACCCTTGGTCGGCTGAGCTGGCATGAGCCTCTGCACCAGGCTCAGTCTTCGCCAAGGCGTTTCTTTAGGCTCGACACCTCATTCACAAGGAAATCGACCAGCTTCTCCAATCGCGTCAGGCGATCATCGGCGCCTGCCGTGCCATCAGAAGTTGCAGCGCCGGACTCCGTAGTCGTATCCGCGACGGGGCCGCAGAACAAATGCGCATAGCGGCTGTCGCGTCGGCCGACTTCCCGCGCAAGCCGGGTCACGAACGGACCGTCGGGACGCGCCACCAGACTCTGCAGCGTCGCCTCAACCTGCGACACATCGCTGACCTCGCACATGCGACTGGCGCGCGTGCGCAACTCGCCAGGGGTTTGCGGACCTCGCACCAGCAACTCGCAGACGATGGCAACCTCCAGTGGCGTGAACTTGAGGGATCCGAACTCGGTATTGCAGAACACATGCTGGTATTTGGGCACACGGCTGCCGTGGCCGGCCCGCTCGATCACCATGTGCTTGCGCACGAGACCATCCACCACCCGTTGCACTGCGCTCTCTTCCAGATCCAGCACCGGATCACGGTTGCTCTTCTGATTGCATGCATTGGCCAGAGCGTTCAGTGACAATGGATACTGATCCGGCGTCGTGATCTGTTTTTCGATCAGGCAGCCAATAGCGCGGGCCTCGTGTGCGGTTAGTTCGATATTCATGGAACGCTCATTGAGAAAATCCAACTTTATCCAGTAGAGTCGCTAGCAGCGTGAATATTGCTGATCTTGATCCCATCTTCCTTGTGGTCGCCGCGGTGGCGGCCTTGCTGGTTGGGCTGTCCAAGGGTGGCCTGTCGATGGCTGGTGCACTGGGCACACCCTTGCTCGCAATGGTGATCTCTCCCGTCAAGGCGGCAGCATTGCTGCTGCCCATATTTGTAGTCAGCGACTGGTTCGGACTGTATGCCTATCGACGCGAGTTCGACAGGCGCAATCTGCTGATCCTGATTCCCGCAGGGATCGCCGGGATCGGCATTGGCTGGGTATCGTCTGCCGTTGTATCCGATCGCATGGTTGGAATGCTCATCGGCGTGATCGGCATTGCGTTTTGCCTTAACGCCTGGCGCCTGCGGCATCACGCGCTGCCACCGAGACCGGCAGATATTCCGCGCGGCGTGTTCTGGGGGGCACTTGCCGGGTTCGCAAGCTTCGTCTCGCATTCCGGGACCCCGCCCTATCAGGTTTACGTGCTGCCGCAAAGGTTATCCAAGGCGGTGTTCGCGGGCACCTCAGCCATCACCTTTACCGCGATCAACCTGGTGAAGGTGTTGCCCTACTGGCAACTCGGGCAACTGGACCTGGCAAACCTGAAGATTTCCCTTCTGCTGATGCCGATTGCCGTTGCCGGGACATTCATTGGAGTGTGGCTGGTGCGGATCATTCCACAGCGCGCCTTCTTTCTGCTCATCCACGCGGCTTTGTTCGCCCTGTCGGTCAAACTGGTGGTCGCTGCAGTCAGCTGATCCATAAGCAGGATCCGCCGCGCGATGATGGACATGGCGTTTTCACTTGCGGCGCCATCCCTGCATTTCGGTGCGCTGCCACCCGCTGCTTGCCGCAGCACCTCATGCAGTCGAGCACCTGCACCCGTACAGGGTGGGTTCTCTGAATCGAGCCCTGGCGCGCCGCTAGGGCATAGTACGAGCACGCAACTCACGACTTTCCCTCAGAATCAGCACCTCTATCGCCATCGCGGCCGCATGCAGCAACTTCGCCGCCGAAACATCCGCTGCAAGCGTGCTTCGAACCCGTGCTTCCAGGCCTTCAAGCTCCGCGGCAATGTCAGCCGCCAGCACCTGAAAATCCTCTGCTGCCCGAACCAGCATCGCAGCATCGCGCGGCTCGCCATCCTGAAGATATTTGCCGAACAGCTCCGCGTCGATCCGCGCACGATCCAGTGCGCGATCACGATACTGCTGCAGTCGAGCGCCACAATTGCCCAGCTGTTCGTCCTCATGGTGCTTCAGGCTCACATTCACAGCCTTCAGCGCGCAGGCTGTTCCCAGCGCCAGCGCCAATGCGGCCGCGATACCGGCACCAGAAGACGGCCTGGAGGAGGCAACAGCATCCAGCACGTCTAGTACCGTTAAATCGCGCAGGTCTGCTCTTGCGTCCATCAACGGATCCTACGTTGCCGGGCGCCTCATTCCAGTAGGACATTGCGGTTGTCCTGAAGGGAGCAGCGGAAGCTGCTGGTAGGAATAGTCCTCTAGTAGCGATCCGGATACGAATTCTTGATCTGATCGGAAAAGCTGTCGGCGGGATAAGGAAGCATCGTGGCATTCCACGTTTCCCAGCGGGCACGCATTGCCGCCATTCGCATGGAATCACTGGCGCCGAGATCCGCACGTTCACGTTCGTCGGACGACAGATTGAACAGGTGTTCCTTGCCCCCGAGCTTCAGGTATTTCCAGTCGCCGTCCCGCATTGCGGCCTGCGCGTTCGCCTTGAACCGCCAGTAGAGCGTTCGGGTCACGGGAGCCGCGCGATCGCGCAGCTGTGCGGACAGATCCAGTCCATCGAACTGACCAGCCTTTGAAGCGCCACCCGACATCGCCAGCAGCGTCGGCAGGAAATCCATGGAGACCATGACCTGCTCCGATCGCGCGCGCGCCTGGATGCGCCCGGTCCATCGCATCATGATCGGTACGCGAATGCCGCCTTCGAGCAGCTCACCTTTCACTCCGGTGAAAGGCCATGTTTCAGAAAACCGTTCACCGCCATTGTCGCTGGTGAACACCACAATCGTGTTGTCGGCTTTTCCCGTGCGGACCAGTGCTGCAAGCACCTTGCCGACGTTTTCATCCATGGCCTCCACCATGACTTTGTACTTCGCGAGATTGCCGCCATCCTGGTGCTGCGACTGCGCGATACCCTGGGCAATGACAGCATCCTCGCGGCCCTCCCATGGCCAGTGGGGCGCGGTGAAATGCAGGCTGATGAAGAACGGCCTGGGATCTGCGCTCTGGATCGTACTGACGGCTTCGTCACCGAAGATGTCGGTGAGGTAGCCGTTGCGCGTGGCGGGCGAATCGTTCTCGGCCAGCCCGATGCCCACTTCCCTGCTGGCCTGCACCATGCGATGCCTGAAGTAATCTGCTGCGCCCTCGACGATTCCGAGGAACTCGTCATAGCCATGAGCCAGCGGTCCATGCGATGGCGGCATGCCGAGATGCCACTTGCCGATCAGCTTCGTCCGGTAGCCGCGCGACTTGAATGCCGACGCGATCGTCGGCCGATCCAGCGGCACGCCCTGATCCGGGCGAGGTGTGCCAGCCAGGGGTTCTTCAAGTCCAATGGTGAAGCGCTGCTGATAGCAGCCTGTCAGCAGCGCCGTGCGGGTTGGCGAACAGATCGAGCTGTTCGAATAGCCCTGGCGAAGCTGCAATCCGTCGGCCGCGATGCTGTCGATGGCGGGCGTGAGTATGTGATGCGACCCGGTGCAGGACAGGTCGGCATAACCCAGATCGTCAGCCATGATGAACAGGATATTGGGCGGTGCTGCTGCAGCGGCCATCGCTGTTCGCCCGGTTCCAGTACTCAACACGGTGCCCGCCGCCCCGAGCGCACGGACAAACATGCGGCGATTCAGGTTAGTCATCGCGGCACCTTCGTTAACCTGCAGCACATCGTACTCACAGTGGCTGCCTTCTTACCGGCTTGCGCTCTTGGACGCGTCGTAAACGGCGTCAGGCTTTCGCGTCCAGGGTGAACGCATGAAGTACGGCTGCATCGAGAACGTCGCTTCGACGGCCACGATGCCGTCCTTCGTCACCTTGAAAGCCTCCAGGAATCCCCAGGACTGGGGTTCCTGGTAGTTTGACTTCACGCGAGTCCCGTCAGTCAGCGTGTATTCGTCCAGCACGCCCTTGTGGTCGATGAAGCCGCGACACATCACGAAGCCGAGCGCTTCATCCACCAGGAAGCAGTCACGGTCGCGCACGCGATTGTTGTAGCGATATTGGCCGGACTTGAAACCCGCTTCGATCTCGTTGAACGCGAGACCGTTCTCGTGGCGCACGGCATTGGCGGCGAACCGGGTGCCGCGAATCTCACCGGTGTTGAACTGCAGCGTCGAGAAATAGCCGCCGGCGTGGCGCAGCAATTCAGCGCGCGTCGCACGATCCGCGACAGGCACCACCGCACTCAACGCGGGATCGCGATGGTATTGCATGACGTCGCCCATCGGGGTGGGCGGACCACTGAGGTAGCGGCGGGTCGCAACCACATGTTCGACCTCCGTGATTCGCCGATCACGCACGCGCAGCCGGATCGCAAGGAAGCCCTGCGCCTCGCGCTGCATGATGCTCGTATAGATGCCAACCTGCCCCGCGTCCGGATCCGTCAGCACCAGTGGCGCATCCACTTCTGCGCTCACCGTATCCCAGGTGCCATCGGGGAAGGCCATCGCCACGTTGTTTTCGGTGAATCTCACGCGCGGCGCAAAGGGGGCGAGTCTCACGTCGTGCTGTCGGTATGCGGTGCGATAGGCTGTCGCGATGTCCGCAAGGCAGGCGCTGTCGCAGCCTGCGGCCCTGGCTTGCGGGAAATGCAGGGCGAGCACACAGAAGCCCGCGGCCGCCAAAGCTGTCCTGAGCGTGAAGACTTTCATGGGGCGATTCTCGTTGGTGGGCCGAGTTGCGGTGACATCACTCATGCGAGCGGTGGAATCGGTCGCCGAATCAATGTGCAGGCGATGGTCGCCACGCCGATGGCAATCGCAAACAACACGAAGAACGCCACTGCACCGCCCATGTCGAGCGACATCGCGCCGGTATAGGCGCTGGCCACTGCGCCGAGCCGGCCGATGCCGAGAATGGCGCCGAGACCGGTAGCGCGCAGCGTGGTGGGATACAGATGAGCGCCGAGGGCGAACATCGTGGTTTGCGTGCCGGCGGCGCTGAAGCCGACGAAGGCCATCAGCGCCATGACGCCCGTGCTTGCGGCATGCCCGCTTCTGAACAGCAGGCACAGCACTACCGCGACGCTGATGCCCACCCCGCCCAGGATCAGCTGCGTGGGGCGGGAGCCAAACCAGCGGATCAGCAGGCCGCAAGCGATGCTGCCGATGATTCCGCCAATACTGAAGGAGGCCAGCGCGGTGCCGGTAAATGACAGCGGGAATTTCTCGCTGGCGAGCATCGCGGGTGCCCAGCTCAGTATCGTGTAGAGCGCGAGCAGCGACATGAACGATGCGACCCAGGCGAGCAGGCTGTCGCCACGCCTGCCCGGAGCGAGCAATGCGCCAAGGGTAGCGCGCTGGTCGCCCTTGTCCACGCCAGCCAGGTAGCCAGGCGACTCGGGCAGCAGGCGCAGGAACAGCAGCGCCACCACGATCGGCGCAATGCCGCCGATGATGAACAGGCTGCTCCAGCCGGCAGTCTCCATCAATGCTGCGGCGAGCAATCCGGCGACCATCGAGCCGACCGGCTGGCTCAGCATCGCGATGGAGATGCCGATGCTGCGGAACCGTTCGGGCGTGAATTCAGCGATGAGCGCCGTGGCATTGGGGAGCGCGGCACCGAGACCCAAACCTGCGATGGCCCGCAGCGGACCGAAGGCCGCCAGTGAGTGCGTTTGCGAAGCGAGGCCCGTGGCGATGCCGAACACAGCGACAGCCAGGATCAGTCCCTTGCGGCGGCCGATGCGGTCACCGAGCCAGCCGCCGAAGGTGGCACCGATCGCCATGCCGATCAAACTGAGCGCGGCAATGGGCGCAAGGTTGGCGCGGGTCAGGCTCCAGTCGCGCATCAGCGCGGGAATCGCGAGGCCGAGCAGTTGCGCATCGAGGCCATCGAGCATCAGCGCCGTGGCCACCATTGCCACGACGAATTTCTGGTACGGCGTCCAGGTGCCGGTGCCGAAGGTTTTCATGGGCCAGGCATGACGGCTTCGATGAGGATGGGGCCGCGCCGTTTAAGCGCGGCGGCGAGGCGGTCATCGAACTCTTCAGCGGTGCTGGCGCGCATCGCTTCGACTCCCATGCCGTGCGCCAGCGAGACCCAGTCAATCACAGGGTTGTCGATGTCGAGCAACGAGGCCGCTGAAACTGTCTCAATGCGCGTGCCCACACGCTCGACCTCGGCTCGCAAGACGGCATAGCAGCGGTTGGCAAGAATGATCGTCACGACGTCCAGCTTCTCGCGCGCCTGCGTCCACAACGCCTGCAACGTGAACATAGCGCTGCCGTCCGCCTGCACGTTCACGACCTTGCGTGTGGGGGCGGCGATGGCTGCTCCGGTTGCGACAGGAATCCCCTGCCCCAGCGCGCCGCCGGTCACGGTCAGGTGCAGGTGCGGGGCCGCATGCACGGTCTCGAGCGCGAGGGCCGGTCCGTTGCTGATCGCCTCCTCGGAAAGGATGGCGTCTTCGGGCAGATGTCTGGCGAGCGAGCGGCCGATCGCCGTGGCATCAAGGACGCCACGCGGGCAATCCGTTGTCGTGGTCCGATGTTGCGCGGCGCCCGCTGCAGGTGCACCGAGGCGTTCGGCCAGCGCTTCCAGCGCGAGCACCTCGTCCTGATGCGCGTGGGCCAGATAGGTCAGCGTGGTGTTACCAGGTGTCAGCCAGCTCGGGTACTGTGGATACGCGAACGGTGCCACCGGTGGATGGGTTCCGACCAGGATCAGATCCGAAATGCCGTGCAGTGCCACAACAGCCGCTTCGGCGCGGTAGGGAATTCGCGCCACCGGATACAAGCCTGCACCGCGCCAGGCGCGGGCGGCGACCATATCGACCATGGGGCGCGCACCGGTGTGGCGACAGATGCGTTCAAGTGCCCGCAGGCCACGCATTTCGCCACCTGCTGCACGGGCCAGAATGACGCTGCCGCGACCTCGTTCGCGCAGTATGGATGCAACGCGGGCAATGGCCTGCTCATCCGGCGCTGCGGCAACCGTTGCGGGTTGCGGCGCGCAGTAGCCCGAAGTCATGCCCCACGCCACATCGGCAGGCAGGATGAGCGTGGCGATCTGCCCCGGTGCTTTGCACGCGGCAGCAAACGCCTCGGCACCATCGGCCGACACGGTGTGTGCACTGGCGGACATCCGCAGCCAGTCGGACAGCGGCCTGGCGATGGCGGCCACATCGGACTTGAGCGGACTATCCCAGCGTTTGTGCTGGGTGGAATGATCGCCCACGATGTTGATCACGGGACTCATCGCCCGGCGCGCGTTGTGCAGATTGGCCATGCCGTTGGAAAAGCCCGTGCCCAGATGCAGCAACGTGACTGCGGGTTTACCCTGGATCCGGGCATAGCCATCGGCCATGCCGGTCACGACCCCTTCGAACAGTCCCAGCACCGGGCGAATCTGCGGCAGCCTGGCCAGCGCGGCGAGAAAGTGCATCTCCGAGGTGCCCGGATTGGCGAAACAGATTTCGGCTCCGGCGGCCGCCAGCGTGCGCATCAGGCTCTCGGCCCCGGTCATCGGTGTGCTGTGGTCAAGTTGCTGCATGTCGGGCAGCCTACTCTCGCGGGGAACGGGCAGCCAGTGGACAGGCACGCGGTGCCGACCATCCAGCTGCCGACCATCTATGATCGGAGTCGAAGACGGGAGGACGGACATGACAGCGCAGACTCCGCGAACAAGGTTCAAGGTCAGGGTTGCATTGGGCCTGGCGGTCACAATCGTACTTGCGTCTCCGAGCATGGCCGCCAGCCCCGCATCGAAGCGTCCCGATGGCGCGCAGACCTACGTGAAATTCTGCGCTGCCTGCCATGACCAGGCCGCACCGCGCATCCCGCCGCGCGATGCACTGGTCCGGCTTTCTCCCCAGCGCATCCTGCGCACGCTGGATTTCGGCCTGATGATGAGCGTGGCCTATCCCATGCGGCGCGCAGAGCGCGAAGCCGTGGCCGCATACCTCGGCAAGGGCAAGGACAGCATCGCTCCGCCAGCCAGCGCCCTGTGCACGGCGGATAGCCGCATCCTGTCCTCGCCGTCGAAGGCCAGCTGGACAGGTTGGGGCCCCGCGCCCGACAACATGCGCTTCCAGCCTGCCGCGGCCGCGGGCCTCGGCAGTCAGATCGGCAATCTGCAGCTGAAGTGGAGCTTCGGATTTCCCGGTGACGTGATCGCTTTTGCCGCGCCCACGGTGATCCGCGGCACGCTGTTCGTGGGCAGCGCCGGTGGCATGGTGCAGGCGCTGGATGCGCGCACCGGCTGCATCCACTGGAGCTACCAGGCCGCGGGACCGGTGCGAACTCCACCGACGGTCACGGCAGACCGTGGTCGCCAATTGCTGGTTTTCACCGACCAGATCGGCGGTGTTTATGCGCTGGATGCGACCTCGGGCAGGCAGGCCTGGAAGACACGCGTTGAAACCCACGAGGCAACGCGACTCACCGGCGCCATCGCTGTCCACGATGGTCTGGCCTTCGTGCCCGCTGCCTCCTGGGAAGAATCCCGCGCGGTGGATCCGGCCTATCCCTGCTGCACCTTCCGCGGCAGCGTTTCGGCACTCAACATTCGCGACGGCAAGCTGGTGTGGAAGACCTGGATGGTTCCGGAGCCGCAACAGACGCATGTCACGGCGGCGGGCACGAAGCGATATGGCCCATCTGGTGTGGGCGTCTGGTCGGCACCGGCGATCGACGCAGCGCGCGGGCTGATCTACGTGGGCACGGGCAATGACTACACCCATCCGGCCACGCCACTCGGTGACGCTGTTGTTGCGATACAGATGAAGACCGGAAACATCGCCTGGTCGCGCCAGGTCTCGCCCAAAGATGTCTTCAATGCGCAGTGCGCGCGCGGCGGCGACAAGGAGTGCGGTCCGGACCACGACTTCGCGGCGCCCATCCTGTTCGTGCACGCGCCAGACGGCCGCGAACTGCTCATTGCAGGACAGAAATCCGGCGTGGTCTCTGCGCTGGATCCGGCTGACCAGGGCAAGGTGCTCTGGCAGACACGGGTCGGCGTGGGTGGCAGTTCGGGCGGTGTGCAGTGGGGCATGGCCAGCGATGGCGCGCGCGTGTACGCGGCGGTGGCCGATGCCGTGCGCAACGCCGGCGACCAGGGCTCACTGCAGATCGGCAATGCCAGTTTCGATCCGGTGCAGGGCGGCGGACTCACTGCGCTCGACGTGCTGACCGGCGCGAAGGTGTGGTTCGCACCCAGCACGCCCTGCTCGCCGCCGCGCGAGGGATGCAGCCCCGCGCAGCCCGGTGCGGTGACCGTCATTCCCGGCGCGGTGATTTCCGGTTCGATGGATGGTCACCTGCGCGCGTTTTCCACCGACGACGGCCGGAAGATCTGGGATGTGGATACGCAGCGACGCTACAACACGCTGAACGGCGTTGCGGCACAGGGCGGCTCACTGGATGGCGCGGGTGCCGTCGTAGTCGACGGCATGCTGTACATCAACTCGGGCTATCCACGGCTCGGCGGCGTGCCCGGCAACGTGCTGCTGGCCTACGGACTCGACAAGTAGCCCTCTTCGGGCTCCCACCAGCCATGCACCTGCGTGTGCAGCCGGAACGGCAGCTTTACGCGGCAGATCGGCCCATCGGCCAGGCGCATCGCATCGGCAATCACCAGCTCCGAGCGCAGCTCGGAAAAATCATTCGCCACGGTGAGGATGTAGCCCTCCCCCTCCGGCGCATGCGCTCGGGCGGGGACGAATTGCGGCTCGGACAGGCTGTGGGTATTGCCGGCCGACAGGCGGTCGATGGCGCCGGCATGGTGGTCGAACCGGAAGATCGAATTGGCCACGCGCACCGACAGGTTGCCGCCCCGATCCCGATCGAAGGGCAGCGCAGGATCGACGGCGAGCATGTAGCTCCAGCGGAACGGCCGCGTGAGGTAGCGATCGTCCATGCGCACCATCGAGGTGCCGCGCATGCCGTTGAACAGGATCTCTTCCTTCCAGCCTGTGTCCTTGGAATCCAGATCAAAGGTCCAGCGACGGATGTTCGGCGAGACACCGGCGATCTCGAAGGCCGATCCATCGGCATTCGGAAAGTAAGGGTGGAAATTGTTGCTCGCTACAGGCGCATCAAGGATTACCTTGCTTCCCTCGGTGCGTGCGTTGGTGGTGTGCACCAGCATCGCCTGCTCGGGCGTGCCATGAAACCAGCGGATATCTTTCTCTTCGCCATCGCGGGGAATGATGGCTACATGACAGGGCACGTTCCTGTCGTAGGTCCAGTGGATCAGACCCGCGTCGAGACGTTCCTGGCTGGTGACCATGCCGGTGGTGGGAAGGATGATGTGGCGATCGGTGATCGCCATGTCATGCATCATGCTGACGAGCGGCGACTTGAACCACCATTCGCGCTTCAGTTTCCCGTGTTTGTCGAACACGAACACGGCGAGATCGCGGCTGGCATCACCGCACGCTTCATAGGAAAAGGCGATCAGGTCACCGGTGTCCGGATCGATCTTTGGATGCGCGGTAAAGGTTCTTGCACGCATCTGTCCGTGGAAATCCCACTCGCCGATGGTTTCGAGCGTGAGCGGGTCCAGCGCCATCGGCGGGCTGTCTTCCTTCATGGAAAACAGTCGTCCGTGATGAATCATGGGCGTGGTGTTGCCCGTGTTGGGGCTGACATCGCGCACGGCAGGATCATAGGTCGATCGATTGCGATAACGTCCGTACAACGCGCGTCGTGCCGCGGTTTCGGCCTGCAGTCGCGGCGTCTGGATATAGCGCGAGCGGAAATCGACGTGGCCGTTGATGAAATGGAACCGGTCCACCGCGCCATCGGCGTTGTATGGCGTATCGTCCTGGTACCGCGGCGGATAGCGGCGATCGATGCAGGAACGGTAGAAGCTGCCGTTGAGGCCGGAAGGAATCTCCCCTTCGACCTCGCAATCGATGAGCGTGGCTTCGAAACGCAGCGGCGCGAAGAAGCCCTTCGCGGTCGGATCGGCTGAGAAATTCATCCCCATATGCCAGGGATTATAGATCGGCACTGGCAGACTAATCCGCCAGCAGGGTGTATTTTCGGTCTGGCAGCCTGCAGGCAGGCAACATCGCCTCGCGCCCGACAATCGGTCCACTTGCAAGGAGTTACATCATGCACGCACGTTTTCTGTCCAGCATCGCAGCAGTGCTGCTCGCGCAGTTCGCCGCAGCGCCCGCACTGGCGCATCACGGCTGGGGCGGACAGGGCGAGAAGCAGATCGAAGTGTCCGGCAAGGTCTTGAGGCCGGTGCGTCTGGCAGGCCCCCATGCCTCCATGCAGATCATTGCAGACGGCCAGGTGTGGGACGTTACCCTCGCACCTGCGGCACGCACCGAAGGCGCAGGCCTTACACCCAAGTCTCTCGCAGTCGGCGATCCGGTCACCGTCCGTGGCAACCGCAACAATGACCCGAAGCG
>JANPGU010000221.1:0-18058 GCA_031424095.1 Gammaproteobacteria bacterium | reverse complement strand
GGCCACAAGCAGGGCGAAGGACGCAGTCAGAATGAGGTTTCGCATGGCGCAGCTCCTGTATCCGGCACCATGCTAGACCCGTCGCAACCGCCTCGCTACCGGCGGCGCGGCACCAGCAGCAGTGCGACTGCGCCTACACCGATCAGCCAGCCAACCCAGACAGGCTCGGCCCGCGTCGCGATCCAGATGGTCGCGGCGAGCACCAGAATCGCGCCGGCGATGCGGTTCGTGCCATTGCGCCGCCGCGCTTCGGCGGTGGCGGCCGCCACGGCAACTACCGCAGCAGCATGCGGCCCATCCGGCGGCTTCGGCTGCGCGCGCGCCACCAATTCCATCCGCAGTGCCGTCGGCGCAGCCTCCAGCGCCTGCAGCAGTTCGGGCAATTGCGCCCACAGTCGTTTGGCCACATGCAGCGGGTTGTGCTTGTCGCGCATCCACTGGCGCAGGATGGGACTCGCCGTCTGCCAGATGTCGAGCTCGGGATAGAGCTGTCTGCCCAGGCCTTCAATATTGAACAGCGTCTTCTGCAGCAGCAGCAGTTGCGGCTGGATCCGCGCGTCGAAGCGCCGCAGTACCTCGAACAGGCGCAGCAGCACCACGCCGAATGAAATGTCCTTCAGCGGCTTGTCGAAGATCGGTTCGCAGATGGCGCGGATGGCGGATTCCATCTCGGCGACGCGGATGTCGTGCGGCACCCAGCCCGAATCCACATGCAGCGTGGCCACCTTGCGATAGTCACGGTCGAACACCGCCAGGAAATTCTGTGCCAGGTATTCCTGGTCGCGCGGATCGAGCGTGCCAACGATGCCGAAGTCCACCGCCGCGTAGCGTGGTTCATCGGGATTTTCCGGCAGCACGAAAATGTTGCCGGGATGCATGTCCGCATGAAAGAAATTGTGGCGGAACACCTGGGTGAAGAAGATGGCCACGCCGTTCTCGGCCAGCTTCTTGAAGTTCACGCCCAGTTCGCGCAGCCGCGCGAGATCGCCGATGGGCACGCCGTGAATGCGTTCCATCACCATCACATTGGTGCGGCACAGGTCCCAGAAAACCTCGGGCACATGCAGCTTCGGATCGCCGGCAAAGTTGCGTTTCAGGTGCGCCGCATTGGCGGCTTCGCGCATCAGGTCCAGTTCGTCGAGGATGGTGCCCTCGTATTCACGCACCACGTCCAGCGGGCGCAGTCGGCGGCCTTCGGCGGAGTAACGGTCTGCCAGGCGTGCCAGCTCGTAGAGCACCTCCACATCGCGGGCGATCACCGCACGCATGTCGGGGCGCAGGATCTTGACGATGACCTCGCGGCCATCGGTCAGCACAGCGCCATGCACCTGTGCGATCGATGCGGCCGCGAGCGGCTCTGCGTCGAATTGCCGGAACAGCTGGTCAAGCGGCGCGCCCAGCGCGCCGGCGGCAATCTCGCGCGCGACGGCACCGGGGAATGGCGGCACGCGATCCTGCAGCTTCACCAGTTCGTCGGCGATATCCGGCGGCAGCAGATCGCGCCGCGTGGAAATGGCCTGGCCGAATTTCACGAATACCGGCCCCAGTTCTTCCAGCGCCAGGCGCAGGCGCAGGCCGCGCGCGCCCGTGGAACTGCCCTGCAGCCACAGCCAGGGGGACAGCCAGCCCAGCAGCTGCAACCTGTTGTAGACCGAAGTGCCACGCGTGAGCTCCACCAGCCCATGGCGCACCAGCACGCGATGGATGCGGATCAGGCGTCGCAGTACCCGCAGCTTCAAGCGCCGCTCCCGGCTGCTTCCAGCCTGGCGACCCGGGCGGCGATCCGGTCAGCCTGTTCCCGCAACACATCCACTTCATGCAGGAATTGTGCAGCCTCGGCGAGCGGCACCAGCACGCGGCGCTCATGCGCCAGGTATTCCCCGGCATTCATGACCTGCGTGTCGAAGCTGCTGCGGCCATAGGCCAGCACCTTGCGCAGCAGGGCGCCCGCCCCGTGGGCCGGCACATCGCCGATGACGCGGGCCAGCGCGCCTTCCAGGTCGGGACGCAGCAACTGCAGCAGTTCCTGGAAACGCGCAGCAATCTCGGCGTCGCCGGAAATGGTGACATCACCGCGACGGATGACTTCGGTCGGATCCTCGCGCAGCAGCGCCAGCAGCGACAGTGGAGGGCCGGACAGCCGGGCATCGGCACCTGCCGCATCCCGCAGGGAAACCAGCAGTCGTTTGCCCTGGGCGTGCAGCGTCAGGGTCCATGGTGTGTGGCGCGCAACAACCTGCATGCGCCGACCGTCAAGTCCGGTCAGCAACTGCCGCGCCCGTGGCGAACCAGCAACATGCTCATCGATGACCGACTGGATGCGAGCGGTGATCATCAGTACACGTAACCGCGGTGCACTGCGACAACTCCGCCGGATAGATTCTGGTAGCTGCAGTTCGCAAGCCCCGCATCACGCATCATGGTGAGCAGTGTTTCCTGATCCGGATGCTTGCGAATCGACTCGGCGAGATAGCGATAGCTCGCCGCATCGCCCGCCACGAGCTGCCCGATCTTCGGCAGTACGTGGAATGAATACGCATCGTAAAGCGGGCGCAGCGCGGGCACTGCCAGCTGCGAGAACTCGAGCACGATCAGCTGGCCACCGGGTTTGAGCATGCTGCGCATCGAGCGCAGGGCCGCGGCCTTGTCGGTGACATTGCGCAATCCAAAGCCGATCGTCACGCAGTCGAACTGCGCGGTCCTGAAGGGGAGACTTTCCGCGTTCGCCTGCGCAACGCTGGAATTACCGGCAAATCCTTCATTGATGAGCCGGTCGCGGCCGCGCGCCAGCATCTGTGCATTGATGTCGGTGAGCACCACGAGCCCCGCGCTGCCCACCTGACGCAGCATGCCCAGCGAAAGATCGCCGGTGCCACCGGCCACGTCCAGCGCGCGCTGCCCGGCGCGCAGATTCGTGCACGAAAGCACGAAACGCTTCCACAGACGATGCGCACCGGCCGACATCAGATCGTTCATCACGTCGTAGCGCTTCGCGACGGAATCGAAAACACCACGCACGCGTTGTGCCTTGTCACTCCACGCGACCTGTTCGAATCCGAAATCGGTTTCCTGCGAATTTTTATCTTCAGACACTTGCGAAGAATCCTTCAAAAAGCCCGATCGAATAGGGGAAAAGCTTGCCGCGGCAATTGAAATCTAAACGATACGCTGCGTTTCGGCACGGTCGTTGCTAAACAACCAAATCTGTTGCTGACAGACTAGCTTTCCGCTCATAGCTGGAGCATGATCGGCCCCGGTTCGGCGCTTGAGAAAGCACGTACCAATTGGGGGGTCTTGTCAAAGTTCGGCCGGACAAATTGTCCGGCCTTTCTTTTTTCCGGCATCGCATTATCGTTGGCCGCAAAGCAGTTCATCGGCGGCATTGTGGACAGTCTGGCGCAGGTTTCCTAGACTGCGCCGCCCTCATACAGCTGGAGATTCTCGTGGGAAAAGGTGATCGCAGGACCCGTCGTGGCAAGATTTACGCCGGATCGTTCGGCAAGCTGCGTCCGAAAGACCCCAAGGCTGACAAGAAGCCAGTGGCTCGTGCCGCCGCCAAGCCAGCCGCCGCCAAGCCAGCCGCCGCCAAGCCGGCTGCCAAGACTGCCGCGAAGCGCGCGAAGGCCTGAAGGCGCCCTCGCCGGGCCGCCAGGCCCGGCTGCGACCCGCACGCCGCTACAGAATATAGCGGCTCAGATCCTCGTCCTTGGCCAGCAGCGCCAGGTGCAGATCCACATAGGCTGAATCGACGGTTACCGTCGAGCCGCCCTGGTCAGCCGCCGCATACGAGGCGGTGTCTAGCAGGCGCTCCATGACCGTGTGCAGACGCCGGGCGCCGATGTTCTCGGTGCGCTCGTTGACCTGCCAGGCCACCTCGGCGATCCGCCGCACTCCGTCGGGGGTGAATTCGAGCTTTACCGACTCCGTACCCAGCAGAGCCCGGTACTGCGCCGTCAGAGAGGCATCCGGTTCGGTCAGGATGCGCACGAAGTCATCCGCTGTCAGTGCTTCCAGTTCCACCCGGATCGGCAGGCGGCCCTGCAGCTCGGGGATCAGGTCCGAGGGCTTTGACATATGAAAGGCGCCGGACGCGATGAACAGGATGTGGTCGGTCTTGATGGTGCCGAACTTGGTCGACACCGTGCAGCCTTCCACCAGCGGCAACAGGTCACGCTGCACGCCTTCGCGCGACACATCGGCGCCCTGGGTGTCCTGCCGGCGCGCAATCTTGTCGATCTCGTCGATGAACACGATGCCGTTCTGTTCGGCGTTCCACAGTGCCTTGGCGCGGATCTCTTCTTCATTGACCAGCTTGCCGGCTTCTTCATCCAGCAGCAGCTTCTGCGCCTCGCGCACCTTCAAGCGACGCGGCTTGCTGCGACCCTGGCCGAGATTGCTGAACATCTGCGACAGCTGCTGCTGCATTTCTTCCATGCCAGGCGGGGCCATGATCTCGACCCCGGCGGGAAGGACGCTTACCTCGATCTCGATCTCGCGGTCGTCCAGTGAGCCTTCACGCAGCATCTTGCGAAAGCGCTGCCGGGTCTCGGCGTCACGCGGCTGCGCGGGTTCGTCGGTTGAAAAGCCCATCGGCGCGCGTGGTCGCGGCAGCAGCGCATCGAGGATGCGTTCCTCCGCGGCGTCGACGGCACGCTCGCGCACGCGGATCTTCTCTTCTTCGCGCATCTGCTTGACCGCGACTTCGACCAGATCCTTGATGATGGAATCCACTTCACGGCCGACGTAGCCCACCTCGGTGAACTTGGTGGCTTCCACCTTCACAAAGGGCGCATTCGCCAGCCGCGCCAGACGCCGCGCGATCTCGGTCTTGCCGCAGCCGGTGGGGCCGATCATCAGGATGTTCTTCGGCGTGATCTCGTGGCGCAGCGGTTCATCGATCTGCATGCGGCGCCAGCGGTTGCGCAGCGCAATGGCCACGGCACGCTTGGCCGCCTGCTGGCCGACGATGTGCTTGTCCAGTTCCTGCACGATGTCACGCGGCGTCATGAGGCGCTCCCGAGCTCTTCAATCGTGAGGTTGCGGTTGGTATAGATGCAGACATCCGCCGCGATGCCGAGTGATTTCTCCACGATCTCGCGGGCGCTCATCTCGGTGTTCTCGAACAGCGCACGCGCGGCGGATTGGGCATACGGGCCACCGGAGCCGATGGCTGCCAGTGGCAGGTCCGGCTCGATCACATCACCGTTGCCGGAAACCACATACAGGCTGCCCGGATCACCCACCAGCAGCAATGCCTCAAGGCGCCGCAGGTAGCGGTCAGAACGCCAGTCCTTGGCGAGCTCGATGGCGGCGCGGGTGAGATTGCCGAACTTCTGCAGCTTGCCTTCGAAGCGCTCGAACAGCGTGAACGCGTCGGCCGTGCCGCCGGCGAAGCCCGCCAGCACCTTGCCTTCGTACAGCTGCCGCACCTTGCGGGCATTGCCTTTCATCACCGTGTTGCCCAGCGTGACCTGGCCGTCGCCGCCGAGCGCGAGGACGCCGTTGCGGCGCACCGCGAGGATGGTTGTGCTGTGGGGATCGAATCGCTCGCTCATGGGGCTCCTGCAGGGATGCTCGCCGGCATCGTCCAGGAAGCCAGGCTGGCTTTAGCGACGGCTGCGGCGGGCGCGGGGATGCGCCTGATCGTAGATATGGGCCAGGTGCTGGAAATCAAGGTGGGTGTACACCTGCGTGGTGCTGATGTCCGCATGCCCCAGCATCTCCTGTACGCCGCGCAGGTCATGACTGGATTCCAGCAGATGCGTGGCGAAGGAATGTCGGAACAGATGCGGGTGCAGCTTCACCGGCAGGCCCTGCAGGCGAGCCACCTGCGCCAGCCGCAACTGGATGGCCCGGGCCCCGAGCCGGCGACCGTTCTGGCCGACGAAGACCGCCTTGGCGTCGGGCTTCACCAACTCCGCACGCAGGGTAAGCCAGCGGCGGATCGCGTCCACAGCGCGCTTACCGACGGGGACAATCCTCGTCTTCGCACCTTTACCGGTCACCCGCACGGTGCGATCGGCGAGGTCCAGCGCGCCCAGATCGAGGCTGGTCAATTCCGCCAGTCGCAGGCCGGAGGAATACAACAGCTCCATGATTGCGAGGTCGCGCGTGACCAGGCGCGGATCACCCGGTGCCGGCGGGCCGGGTGCAGGCTCGAGCACGCGCGCCATCTGGTCGGCATCGAGCGTGCGGGGCAGCCGCTTGGGCACCTTCGGCGCCTTCACGTCGGTGGCCGGATTGCCCGTGGCCTGGCCTTCACGCTGCAGGAATTTGTAGAACGAGCGGATCGCGGAAAGCCGGCGCTGGATGCTGCGCGGGCCCAGGCCGCCCGCATGACTGCGGGCGCTGAACGACCGCACATGCCCGTGGTCGAGATCCGCCCAGTTGGTGAGGCCCTGCTGATCGCACCACGTAGCCAACGCCTGGAGATCACGCTGGTATGCGACAGCGGTGTGTTCCGACAGGCGGCGCTCCTGCGCCAGATGGCGGAGAAACTGCTGCCGCGCGTCAGTCGCGCGCGAGTGCATCGCTGATCAGTTCGCCCAGCAGTGCGAGGAAGTCGGTGCTCATGCCGGGATGGAAGCGCTCGCGGTTCAGGCTGCCCAGAACCAGCAACCCCAGCGGGCTGTCGCCCATGAGGGGCACCAGCGCCACGGAGCCGACGCTGCCGCTGTCGGGTCCGAAAATGAAATCGCGTTGTGAATCGCGGATCTGGCCGCAACGCGGGCGGCCCGTGCCCAGCAGCGTCTCGAAGCCATTGAGGTTCGGATCGTTGGCGGCCACCGGGCGCACGAAACGCAGGTCGCCGGTGTCGCTGCCGGCGCTGAACAGCAGCAGCACGGTCTGTGAGGTGTCGAAATCCTCGCGGAAGCCGCGTTCGATCTGCGTGAGGATTTCGCGGCGCGTGGGTGCACGCATCATGCGGCGCGTGAAGCGATGGATCTTGGCGGTCAGCGCCTCGTTGGCGCGCGCAATGCCCACCAGTTCGCTCAGCCGCGAATCGGCCGTCTGGTTCTTGTCGCGCAGCACTTCGATCTGCCGTTCGACCAGCGACACCGCGCCGCCACTGGCATGCGGCAGCTTGAGGCTGGCCAGCAGTTCAGCATTGCGCTGGAAGAAATCCGGATTGGCACTCAGCCAGCTGGCAATGTCTTCGTCGGCCAGGGTGGATTCGACGCGCGCGGTGGAAGTGGTCATGAAGTTGCTGAGCTCCAGAAAGCGAAGGATCCAAAGGTGAGTCAAATATTCAGTGGTGCAGCCAAATCTATAGATCAAACCGCCCGGTGAAAGATACTGCAGCGGGACCTTCCAGCCAAAGCGGGTGACCCGCACCGGGCCAGCGGATGGTGAGCGCTCCACCGGGCAGATCGACACGCACCCGTGCATCGAGCAGGCCGGCGCGAATGCCGGTGGCTACCGCGGCGCAGGCGCCGGTGCCGCAGGCCTGGGTTTCACCCACGCCACGCTCAAAGACCCGCAGACGGATGTGGTCGCGCGTCAGGATCTGGCGGAATCCCACGTTCACGCGGCGCGCGAAACGCGGATGCGCTTCGACCACGACGCCAACACCCGTTACGGGCGCGGCATCCACATCGGGCACATCGATGACCGCATGCGGGTTGCCCATCGAGGCGATGGTGAACTGCACCGGGTGACTGTGCACGGTGATCGAATACAGCGGGCCGGCCTGGCCGGCCTCGTCGAAGGCCACGGCCTGCGGCGAAAAATCGGGTGTGCCCATGTCAACGGCCACTTCGCCAGGCGCGCCCAGTTGCGCATTGATCAGTCCCGCGGGACTCTCAAGTGCGAGCTGCCCGTTGCGGGCGAGGCCGCGCTGCCGCAGCAGCTCGGCGAGGCAGCGGACGCCGTTGCCGCATTGCTCCACCTCACCGCCGTTGGCGTTGAAGATGCGGTAGTAGGCCAGCGTATTGCCGCTGCGCGGCGGCTCGAGCACCAGCGCCTGGTCAAAGCCGATGCCGCGATGACGGTCAGCAAGCTGCCGCCACTGCACTGCGGAGAGGGCAAGTCCGTCGCGGGCGGGCGCATCGAGCACGATGAAGTCGTTGCCGAGGCCGTGCATCTTGGTGAACTCGAGGTGCATACCCAAGGATACACCTGCGCAAGCGCTAGAGACGCGCCTTGAGCTCCGCCACCAGCCGCCTGCTCACCTGCATGGGCTCGGCCACGCCCCTTAGGCGGATCAGGTGGTGACCGTCGTCACTGCGTTCGATCGCTTCAACAAAATCGCGGTTGACCAGTGCGCTGCGGTGGATCCTGAGGAAACGATCGCCGAATTCGGTTTCCAGCGTGCGCAGCGAGTCGTCGATGAGATCCTCGCCGCCAAGGTGCCGCACGGTGGTGTATTTCTGCTCCGCCACCAGACTGATGATGTCTTCCAGCCGCAGCAGCTTGATGCCGTCGCGCTGGCGGACCGCCAGTTGCGTGCGGGCACCCTGCGCAGCCACTGCTCCAAGCTGCCGCGGCGTCAGCCGCTGCGCGCGCTCGGTGGCGGCCGACAGTTTTTCCTTGCGCACCGGCTTGAGCAGATAGCCCACGGCTTCCGCTTCGAAGGCTTCCATGGCGTGTTCGTCATGCGCGGTGGTGAAGATGATTGCCGGCGGCACATCGAGGCTGCCCAGGTGGCGCGCAAGCTCGAGGCCGGACATGCCCGGCATGTGCACGTCCAGATACAGCACATCGGGATCCAGTTCAGCGATCCGCTGCAGCGCTTCGGTGGCGTTGCGGGCATCGCCGACGATTTCCACCTGCCCGAGTTCACGCAGCAATGCAGCCAGCCGTTCGCGCGCGGGCTGTTCATCGTCCACGATCAGTGCGCGCAGGCTCACTGCGCGAGCTCCGGTGACACCAGGGTCTCGGGAAAACGCAGCTGTACCACGAATTCATCGCCTTCGCGGCCGGCGGTGACCTCGGCGCGCGTGCCATACAGCAGCAGCAACCGTTCGCGGATGTTGTCCAGGGCGATGCCGTGGCCCGGCTTCGCCTGCGGATTGTCCAGCGGCATGGGATTGCGCACGCGCAACAGCACGATGCCGTCGACGCTGCTGCCCTCGACGGTGACTTCGCCGCCACCATCCAGATGCTCCACGCCATGGCCGATGGCGTTCTCGAGCAGCGGCTGCACGGTGAGCGCGGGCACCAGCGCGCGCATCGGCAGGTCGTACACGTTCCAGCGCACCCGCAGCCGGTCACCCATGCGCAGCTGCTCGATACGCTGGTAGATGCGCGCCGATTCCAGTTCTTCCTTCAGCGTGATCATGCTGCGCTTCTCGCTGAGATTGGCGCGGAACAGATCGGCCAGGTCCTGCACGGCTTCTTCGGCCAGCGCGGGATTGGTACGCGTCAGCGAGGCGATGGTGTTCATGCTGTTGTAGAGAAAATGCGGCCGGATGCGCGCCTGCAGCGCATTGATGCGCGAGCGTGCATGGCTCTCGATGTTCACGCGCCACTGCTGCGCCACATAGAAGTACCGCAATGCCAGGCCGCTGACGATCAGCCCGATGAGCGCATTGCGCGCCAGGAACAGCCAGTGTTCCACGGGCGCGGCGCCGAGCATGGCGTCGGGATTCAGGGTTGCGCTCGACAGCACACGGAACACGATCTCCGAGACTGCCGCCACCAGCGCGACGATGATGCCCATCACCATCAATGCGCCGATGGTGGCGGTCTGCCGCGCGATCACTTCACGCGCCGCGCACAGCAGCGTCGCGCCGGCAATGCCAGTCCAGACCAGGAACAGCACATTGCGCGCAAGCTCGGGCCAGAAGGCAGGGCCGAAGCCGGCGCCGGACAGGGCCAGCACCAGTGCGGTGAGGGTGACGATCAGCAGCACCGCCAGCACCGCCCGCTGCGCGCAGAAATGCGGCAGCAGCAGTCGGTGTGCGCTGGGCTCGGGGCTGGAACTCATTCGCCGCTCGATCCGGCGAAGTGTCGGGATCAGGCCCCGCAGGCCAGATCGCGGTTGCTGCGCGCCTGGAGTCGCGCCGCGTCCATCTCGGCTTCGGTGTAGAACACCTGGTTGCCAGCAGCGTCGGTCTTGAACATGCGCCGGGCCTGCACGGAACGATCGTAGGCCACTTTGGCCTTTTCACACTGTTCGGTCTTGGCGTCCGCGGCTTCCTTGCGCACCTGCTCTGCCACTTCGGTACTAACGGGCAGCGGTGCGCTGGTGGCGACGGGTGACGAAGAAGCCTGGCTTGGCGCAGGTGCCGCGGCGCTGGCCGGCGTCGGGACAGTCAGGCGCGCGCCACGCACCAGTTCGGCGCCGGGCTGCGGCTGATCCGAGTAGTGCCAGATGTTGGCGGCGTCCTTCCAGCGGTAGACCTCGCCGGCGGCAAACGCGGTAGACCCGAGCAGGGCGATGGCTATGGCGAAAATCTTGCGCATGGTGTTCTCCGCGGAAAGTATCACCTGCCGCAGCTCGGCGCGCTTGTGATCCAGGTCACAGTCGCGGCAGCGGGCGGTCCCGGGTCGGTAATCGCTGCGACAGTCTCCACAAAAGAAAAAGCCCCGGCAACCTTTGGGATGCCGGGGCTTCGGTTCTCACGCCGTCAGGCGTTGCAGAGCCTTAGTCGTAGGCGCGCTCGCCATGCTCGGCGAGGTCCAGACCTTCGCGCTCAACTTCCTCGGTCGGACGCAGGCCGATCGTGAACTTGATCAGGTAGAAGGCGATCGCGGTGACCAGACCGGACCAGACCAGCGTGATACCAACGGCCTGCGCCTGGATGCCCAGCTGCGTGCCGATGCTCTCGAAGGCGCCAACGCCGCCCAGGGACTTGTGACCCAGGATGGCGCAGGAGAGGGCGCCGACGATGCCGCCGACGCAGTGCACACCGAATACGTCGAGCGAGTCGTCGTACTTGAGTGCCTTCTTGAGGCCGTTGACTGCCCAGAGGCAGATCAGCGCCACCACGATGCCGAGGATGATGGCGCCGCTCGGGCTCACCACACCGCAGGCCGGAGTGATGGCAACGAGGCCGGCGACCGCACCCGAGGCCGCACCGAGCATGGTCGGCTTGCCGCGGAAGATCCACTCACCGACCGTCCAGGTGACGGCAGCCATGGCCGTGCAGACGAAGGTGTTGAGGAACACCAGGCCGGCAAAGTTGTTGGCTTCCAGACCCGAACCCACGTTGAAGCCGAACCAGCCAACCCACAGCAGGGCGGCGCCGATCATGATGTAGGGGACGTTGTGCGGCGGCATGGCCACGGTGCCGTAGCCCGTGCGCTTGCCGACGATCAGGGCGCCGACGAGGCCCGCGATACCCGCATTGATGTGCACCACCGTGCCGCCGGCGTAGTCGAGTGCGCCGAGCTTGAACAGGTAGCCTTCGGTGAACCAGACCATGCGCGCGATGGGCAGGTAGGAGAAGGTGAACCAGAGCACCGAGAAGATGATGACCGCGGTGAACTTGGTGCGTTCGGCGAAGGCGCCGACGGCCAGCGTCGTGGTGATGGCCGCGAAGGTGGCCTGGAACACTACGAACACATACTCCGGAATCACCACACCCTTGGTGAAGGTGGGGGCGTTGGAGTCAGCGGTTATACCCGAGAGGAACAGACGGCTGAAGTCGCCGACCCATTCGCCAGGCCCGTTGAACGCGATGCTGTAGCCGTAAATGACCCACAACACCGTCAACAGCGAGAAAACCACGAACACCTGCATGAACACCGACAGCACGTTCTTGGCGCGGACCATGCCGCCGTAGAAAAGTGCGAGGCCGGGAACCGCCATCATGATGACGAGCAGCGTGCTCACCATCATCCATGCGGTATCGCCCTTGTCGGGCGTGGGTGCGACTTCTTCCGCACCGGCCAATGCCGGCAGCAGCGCCAGCGAGGCGAGTAAAGTTCCTTTCGCCCAACGCGAAGAGGTAATCGAGGCGAGATCAATGCGCATATGCGACTCCCAGCTGTTCTTTAAGTTGCCGCTGTTCCGGTCTCGCCGGTGCGGATCCGAATTGCCTGTTCCAAAGTGCCAACAAGTATTTTCCCGTCGCCCGTACGGCCCGTCCGCGAGATGTTGGCAATGGCTTCGAGCACCGGTTCGACGATGGAATCGTCTACTGCGATCTCGACCTTCGCACGCGGCCCGTACTCTGCTTCATACACTTCGGTCACCGTCACGCCCTGCACCCCAAGCTGGGCGATGGCGTGCCGCAATTCGTCCAGCTTGAACGGCCGGACTATCGCGGTGATGATCTTCATGATGTGCATGTCGCAACGTAGCGAGCCTTGTTGATTTCCATTGCTTCGTCTTGCGGAACGCGTGAACCCATGCGGTTCGGCGCCCAGTCGAGTAGTGCAGAATCCGTGCCACGGTCGGGTGCGCTGTCCACGCCCTCAATGAGCGCACCACGTCACTTGGGCGCACAGTTGTGGGCAGTTGCACGAACTTGGTGCACCACTATGGTGCGAGTTGGGGCATTCACAGAGTTGGCCGATTCCGGGGAAGGGTTATGAAGGAAAAATTCGACATTGAAGGCCTGTTAAGGCGCCTGACCGAGGATCTGCCGGCGTCCTTGCAGGCAGTGCGTGCAGACATCGAAGCGCATGCCGGGCGGGTGCTGCGCGATGGCGCGCGGAAGCTGGATCTGGTGTCGCGCGAGGAGTTCGACGCGCAGTCACAGGTGCTGGCGCGCAGCCGGGCGCTGATCGATGCGCTCGAAGCCCGCGTGGCTGCGCTGGAAGGCCGCGTAGACAACAGATAATCCCGTGGTGTGCAGCCCGTGTGCGTTCCACCATGCCGGATGGGATTCGCACAGGTCTTGAGTCGTGCCCAGGTCGGCCTCGCAGCGCCACTGGTGCGGGTGGAGGTCCACCTGGGCAGCGGTCTGCCCAGTTTCACCATCGTGGGCCTGGCCGCGCCGGTGGTGCGCGAAAGCAAGGAGCGGGTGCGCGCGGCGCTGGCGCACTGCGGGTACGAGTTTCCTGCCGGGCGCATCACCGTCAATCTCGCGCCGGCAGACCTGCCCAAGGAAGGCGGGCGCTTCGACCTGCCGATCGCGCTGGGAATCCTGCTGGCGTCCGGGCAATCCCAGCCAGGTTGCGACCTGGACCGCACGGAGTTTTACGGCGAGCTGGGGCTGACCGGCGAGCTGAAGGCGGTGCCGGGTCTGCTGCTGGCGGCCATGCATGCGGGGGCCGTGGGACACGACCTCTATGTTCCTGCAGCCAATGCCGCTGATGTTGCGGCAGCGACCGTTGCGGGCGTGCACGGCTTGCGCGATCTGCGCGACATCGGCAATGGCGAGGCGGTGCTGGTGCGGCCGGTGGCTACGACCGAAGCGCCAGCCGACGCTGCACGGCCTGAGCTGTCCGATGTGCGTGGGCAATGGCAGGCCAAGCGGGCATTGCTGATTGCGGCAGCTGGCGGCCACAGCCTGCTGATGCAGGGGCCGCCGGGGTCGGGCAAAAGCATGCTTGCGCAGCGGCTACCAGCCCTGTTGCCGCCCCTGTCGCGCGAAGAAGCACTGGAAGTTGCGGCCATCGCGGCGGTGGCACAGTGCGTACCGGGTGCAATACATGAAGGTGATCCGCTGCGCGTAGCACCGGGCGCAACCCTGCGGCCGTTTCGTTCGCCGCATCACACCGCTTCTGCCCAATCGATTGTCGGAGGCGGTGTCGCCGTGCGTCCCGGCGAGGTGAGTCTTGCCCACCATGGCGTGCTGTTCCTCGACGAGCTGCCGGAGTTCGACCGCCGTGTGCTCGAGGCGCTGCGCGAGCCGCTGGAATCGGGGCGGGTGAGCGTGGTGCGCGCCAACCAGCGGGCGGAATATCCCGCGGCCTTCCAGCTGGTGGCGGCAATGAATCCCTGTCCCTGTGGCCGCGCCGGCATGATCCGCCCGCGCTGCCGCTGCCAGCCAGCGCAGGTGACGCGCTATCGCGCCCGCATTTCCGGTCCGCTGCTGGACCGCATCGACCTGCAGTTGCAGCTGCCAGCCGTGGATGCGGGCCAACTGACTGACAGCAGCGAGGCGCCTGATTCACTCACCACCGCAAGGGCACAGCGCGCGGTCGGCGCGGCCCGCCAACGCCAGCTTGCGCGGCAGGGGGTGGTCAATTCCAGGCTGGATCCGGACGGCACTCTGCGTCACTGCGGCGCCGGAACGGAAGGCATGGCACTGCTGCGGCGGGCCGTGGCCAGCCGCGGCTATTCGGCGCGCAGCCAGCACCGCATCCTGCGCGTGGCGCGCAGCATTGCCGATCTGGACGATCGGCAGGCGGTGCGGGTTGAAGACGTGGCAGAGGCGCTGGGGATGCGCTGGGAAGACTGATCCCGTCGAACTACAGGGCCACCATGTGATCGACCGCGGCCTTGATGAGGTCGTCGTTCAGATCGGTGCGACCACCCTTCGGGGGCATGACGCCGGCGGTGCCGTTGAAGCCCTTGATGGCGTGTTCGTATAGCGTAGCCTTGCCTTTGGCAAGGCGCGGCGCCCAGGCGGCGTGATCGCCTGCTTTCGGCGCTCCGGCGATGCCCAGACCGTGGCAGGCCTTGCAGGCACCCTCGAACACTTCGGTGCCATCCTTGAAGCTCGCGAGCACGGCGGTTGCGGTGGCCGTGGAGACCGGCGCGATCGCCATGGCGCTGTTATCCTGACCGGCTACAGCGATCCGGGCGGGCACGCCGACCCGGCCGTCGACGCTGTGCTGGAGCATGGGGTCTTTCAGCACCTGTGCATTCTGCTCGTGCTTGCCAACGTAGCGGGCCAGCGCGAATACCAGGATTGCGAAGGCCACCAGGATTCCAAGGACGACGCTGAAAACGTTGAAAAAGTGGGTATCGTTCTTGCTCACGTTGGGGGATCTCGGTCTGATGATTCGGAAACTGCTTGGAATTATAGCCCGTAAGGCCCTGTCTGGTGGCCCGCAGTCAGCAGCGGCGGCGTGCTCATCCATGGAACGCGACGGCCGATCCGCGATCAAACGGGTATGCGAAACGCCATGAAACCCCTCTTTCTGTTGCTTGCGCTGGGCGCGACCGCCCCGGTTTTTGCCCAGGGCGCCACGGCGGCGGGCGATGCCACCCGCTGGAAGCTGCTGGATACCTATTGCAGCGATTGTCACAACTCCACCGACTGGGCGGGCGGCATCGCCTTCGACACGCTGTCGCCGGCTGATGTGCCGCATGACATCAAGCTGTGGGAACACACGGTGCGCAAACTGCGCGGCAACCTCATGCCCCCGCCAGGCAACAAGCAGCCGACGCAGGCCGAAAAGGATTCGATGATCGGCTGGCTGGAAACCAGTCTCGATGCGCGGGCCGAGACGCCACGCTCCGAGCATGTGACTGCGCAGCGCCTGAACCGCACGGAATACGCCAATGCCGTGCGCTCATTGCTGGGTGTCCAGATCAAGGTGGACGACCTGCTGCCACCGGAAATCGAGATGGACGGTTTCGACAACATCGCGGCGGCGCTGACGGTGTCGCCATCGTTCCTCGACCAGTACATTGGTGCGGCCCGCTTCATCTCCACTCGCGCGGTAGGCAGCAGCAAGCCCAAGTTGGGCAAGACGCTGCATCTGCCCAGCGGGGAAGCCACCGGCATGCCGCTGGGCAGCCGCGGCGGGTTCCGGTTCGAGCATTTCTTTCCGGCGGATGGTGAATATCGTCTCAGCATCCTCGATGACCTGACGGGCGGTCTGTATACCAATGCGTCGCTGTACCGGCAGACGCTGGTGATCTTCATCGACGGCAAGCAGGTATTCCGCGGCGATGTCGGCGGCAAGGAAGATCTGGGACTTGCCGACCGTGAGGCCGGCACGGGTCGCGCGAAGATCATGGCTCGCTTCAGCAACATCCCGGTCAAGGTCAGTTCCGGCAGGCACGAAGTCATCGCCACTTTCATCGAGCGTGCCCGCACGCTTTCCGACGACAACATCGGCGGTGGCACCCAGGGATTCGGCGGCGTGGCGGGCAATGCCAACCGCCTGAATGCGGGCGTGGAAGTGGCCGGCCCGTTCGGCCCCACCGCCATTGCGCATTCGCCCAGCCGCGACCGCATCTTTGTCTGCCATCCGCAGACTGCGGCAGAAGAGCAGCCCTGTGCGGAAAAGATCGCACGAAATCTGGCGATGCAGGCCTATCGTCGTCCGGTGAATGACGCGGACATCACGCGGCTGATGGGCTTCTACAAATCGGGTTACCAGGACATCGGTGACTTCAACGGCGGCGTGCAGGAAATCGTCATGGCGGTGATTTCCAGCCCCGATTTCCTGTATCGAATCGTGCAGCCACGTGGCGATGATTCGAAGCCACAGCCATTGGCGCCGCTGGAACTGGCATCGCGGCTGTCGTTCTTCATCTGGAGCGACGTGCCGGATGACGAGCTGCTGCAGACGGCGATCAGCGGCAAGATTTCCGATCCCGCGATGTACGAAAAGCAGGTCAAGCGCATGCTGCTGGACCGGCGCGCTTCTGCGCTGGTGACCGGCTTTGCCATGCGCTGGCTCAATGTGGACGACCTGAAGGCGGTGGTGCCGGATTCCAACCTGTTCCGGAATTTCAGCGACGGGATGCGGCAGGATTTCTCCACCGAGATCCAGATGTTTCTCAGCGACGTGCTGCTGCAGAACCGCAATGTGGTGGATCTGCTGACGGCTGATTACAGCTTCCTGAACGAAAGGCTGGCGAAGCACTACGGCATCAGCGGCGTGCTCGGTTCCCAGTTCCGTCGCGTGCAGCTCACCGATCCCAACCGCCGTGGCCTGCTGGGCAAGAGTGCGGTGCTGCTGCGAACTTCCTATGGTGATCGCACTTCACCGGTGCTGCGTGGCGCCTGGGTGCTCGAAAAGCTGCTGGGCACGCCATCGGCGCCGCCGCCGCCGGGTGTGGTTACCGACCTCACGCCCAAGGACGGCGCCAAGCCAACCACGCTGCGTGCGCGACTGGAGATCCATCGCGAGAACAAGAGCTGCAACCAATGCCATGGGGTGATCGATCCGATCGGCCTCGCCATGGAAAACTTCGATGTGACTGGTGCATACCGGACACGCGATTCGGGTCTGCCGGTGGATGCGCGCACGGTGCTGCCCAATGGCGTGGCCATCAACGGCGCTGCGCAGCTGCGCGAAGCGCTGCTGGCGCGGCCCGACCAGTTCGTGCAAACGCTGGTCGAGAAACTGCTGATGTATGGCACCGGCCGTGAGGTTGCGCCGTCGGACATGCCGCAGGTGCGGCAGATCGTGCGCGACGTGCGGCCGGGCGGCAATCATTTCTTCGACATCGTGCTGGACATCGCGAAGTCCGATGCCTTTCGCCTGCAGGGGCCGCCGCATGAAGGCGGCAAAGATGCGAAGACTCCACCAACAGTCGCTGGACGCTGAATAGCAGGGGAATGAAGCCATGTTCCTGACCAAGAAATTCATTTCGCGACGCACGACCCTGAAGGGTATGGGCGTGGCGATGGCCTTGCCGTTCCTGGATGCGATGGTGCCGGCTGCCACTGCGATGTCGAAGACGGCGGCGGCGCCGAAACCGCGCGCGGGATTCTTCTACATTCCGCACGGCGCGATCATGGACAACACGCCGTATGGCAAGGAAGTCGACGCCTGGACGCCCAGCGGGTCGGGTGCGGACTTCACGCTCAACAAGATCATGAGGCCGCTGGACAAGTACAAGTCGCAGCTGCTGTCGTTTGCGAATCTGGAAAATGCGGCCAGTGCGGGCTCCGTGCACACCATCAATCCGGCCACCTGGCTCAGCGCCGTGCGTCCGGACAACAGTGTGCCCGGCGCGCACATGGCTACGACTCTGGATCAGCTGATTGCCTCGAAGCTGGGGCAGGACACGTCGCTGCCGTCGCTGGAGATCGCCGCTGAAACCACCATCCAGTCGGCTGCCTGTGGTGGTGGATCGGGCGCGTGCTATTACAGTTCGACCCTGTCGTTCCGCGATGACCACACGCCGCTGCCGATGGAATACAACCCGCGCAAGGTGTTCCTGCAGCTGTTTGGCGAAGGCGATACCGATGCCGAACGCGCGCTGATTGCACGCCAGACCGGCAGCATCCTCGACCTGATTTCCGATCGCACC
>JANPGU010000220.1:0-4499 GCA_031424095.1 Gammaproteobacteria bacterium | reverse complement strand
CATGCGCAGCGCATAGACACCGGCGATCCAGTCGCCGCCGGGGTTCTCGCCACGCAGACGCAGCTCCTGGCTTACGTTGCGGCGTTTGCGATCGATCGATTCGGTGAAATCATAGGGCCCGTTGATACCCCACAGCACATCGTTGCCCCAGTCCCCGTCAAAGGAATACGCCATGTCCGCATGCGCGAAGGTGCTGATGCTGCGCAAGGTGAGCCCGTCCCAGCCGCTGTAGTCGAAACGCACGGCCAGCGCACGCGACAGCTGGGAATCGACACCGGGCTTGTCGGACTGCGTGGTTCGGGAATTGTCGATGGCCCACGCGTCATAGCCGTTGTCCGCATCGGCGACCAGCGCCGTGACATTCATCGCGAGCGCTGACGTCAGCTGACTGACGACCCGCAGGCGCGCCAGGTTTTCATCGAAGCCATTGGTGTCGTCACGGCTGAGAAACGCATTGTGGCGCAAACCATCGCTGGCCTGGCGATGCAGCGCCAGCCGCCACGCCGTGCTGCCATCATCCGCCGAGTTGTTGATGACGATGCCGCCGCCATAGGTGTCGTAATTGCCTGCCTCGAGCTCACCACGCATCTCGAAGCCTGCATGCGGCGCCTGGGAACGCAGGCTGATGAGACCGGCAATGGCATTTGCGCCGAACGCCGTGCCCTGCGGCCCGCGCAGGATTTCCGCCTGACCGAGATCGAACAAGGCGGCTGGCATCGCGATGCCGGAGAAGTCGATATCGTCGATCAGAAAACCAACCGAAGGATTGGGTGCGCCCTCGTACTGTTCCAGCTCTCCGATGCCGCGGATCTGGAAATAGCGCGGCCGCGAGGTGCCTCCGGCGAAGCCGAGATTCGGCACCTGGCCGAGGACGTCGCCAAAGTTGGAGTCGCCTGCCACCGCGAGCTGGTCGGCGCGCAGCACCGTTACACTGGCGGGCAGTTTCGACGGTTGCGATTCGGCGAGGCTGGCCGTGACCACGACCTCATCGAGGTCCGGGTCGGCAGCAAGCGCCGCCCACGGCGCGCAGAAAAATGCAGCACACGCAGAAACGCGAACAAATGCGGGGATCATGGACCTGCTCCTTTCGCCGGTATTAGCCGGATCAAGTTCAACGGGTTCGCCACTTCGGCATCTCAGGCTCTCGATTGAGCCACCCCAAGGCAGGCGCTATGTTAGCGTCCGGTCGTCCGATAGCAAGCGCGAGCTACAGCTTCTGCACATGGCAAACATTGTCCGCATCTTCCAGGTCGACGCCTTTACCAGCACGCAGTTCGCCGGCAATCCGGCCAGTGTAGTGCTGGATGCCGATGCACTCAGTGAAGTGCAGATGCGCTCGATCGCGCGCGAACTGAACAAGGGCGACACCGCCTTCGTGCTGCGCCCCACTGCCGACGATCACGACATCGCGATCCGCTTCTTCACGCCGCTGGAGGAAATGCCATTCGTCGGTCACGCCACGCTGGCTGCGCACGCCGTACTGGCGCGACAGTCGCCACGGGCGTTGCGGCGTCAGAAGGGCAACACCGGTATCGTCGAGGTGCAGACGCTGCCCATCGGCGCCGGGTTTTCCATCCGGCAGTCCGCGCCCGCCATCGGCCGAACCCTGGCAGCGGCCGAGCTTGACCAGGTGTTGCCGCTGCTGGGCCTGACTCACGAACAGCTGGACCCGTCCTGCCCCGCGCGCATCGCCGGTGTCGCGAGCACACGCCTGCTGCTGGGCGTGCGCGACGCTGCAGCACTGGATGCACTCCAGCCCCGGCTTCCCGCCCTCTCGGCACTGTCACCGCAACTGGGCGCGCATGGCTATTTCGTCTTTTGCCGTACGGCGCGCGCGGCGGGCTGCGACACGGAAGCGCGCATGTTCTGCCCGGCGCTGGGCATTGATGAAGATCCAGTCAGCGGCAACGCGCATGCGATGCTGGGTGTCTACCTCATCGAACAGGGGCTGCTGACTGCGCGCGGCCCGGTTGCACGATTCATCGGCGCGCAGGGCATGCAGATGGGGCGACCCGGCCGCGTGGCGGTGGAAGTCGAAGTGGATGCCGCCGGCAAGGCCACGGCAGCGACGATCGCCGGCCAAGCGGTGGTGGTGTTCGAATCCGAGATCAGACTCTGATGAGTTTCGCCGCGTATTCACGCGCCTTGACCCGATAAGCCTCGCAGCCGCGCGTCATGCGTTCGAGGTCGCGCGGCTCGATCTGCCGCACGATGCGACCCGGTGCACCCATCACCACCGAACCCGGCGGGATCTCGGTATTCGGCGTGATCAATGCGCCAGCGCCAATCAGGCTGCCTGCACCAATGCGCGCGCCATCGAGCACCGTGACCCGATTGCCGATCAGCGCGCCATCGCCGATATGGCAGCCGTGCAGCAGTACACCGTGGCCGATGGTCACGTTCGCGCCAACCACGACGGGCACACCGGGATCAACATGGATGATGCTGCCATCCTGCACGTTGCTGCCGGCACCGATGTGAATCCAGTCGTTATCGCCGCGCAGCACGGCACCAAACCAGATGCTGGCTTCATTGCCGAGGCTCACTGAGCCGATGACATCCGCGCTGGGCGCAATGAAATGCACACCATCGGCCTGCAGCCGGCGCTCACCATAGGAATAGATCATTGCATCACCTTAATGGCCGGGCACCATGTCATTGAGTTCCGCGCCGCCCAGCGCCGGCGCCTGATCGACCAGGCCGCGCAGGATGATATTCGGTATCAGCGTGTCCCGCGGATCGCCCGCGCCTGCCCAGTTCAGGATGGCGAGACCACGGCGCGGCACCAGCCAGAGCCGCAGATCCTGGCCGAGATCGAACCAGAAGACTTCGCGCGCCGCAGGCGGCTCATCGCCCGTCCACGCCCGCTGCTCACCGAGCCATACGGGATGACGTTGACCCTGCGGATCAGCAGCGAGCAATTGACGGACCCATTCCGGCGAGACGATTCGCTCCCCGTGGTAATTGCCCTGCATCAGCAGCAGGTCACCGACCCGCATCCAGTCTTCGACACGCGCTACCGCGCAGCAGTCCAGCCGCAGCAGCGAGTCACCCGTTCCCCATAGCCATGCATTGCCGGCGCCCAGCGGCAGCCACACGCGACGGGAGATCGTGGTAGCGAGATCGCCATCCCTGTCCTGCAGCAGCAATGCGGGAGGCGCAGCCAGCTTGAAGCGATGCACAGCGCCAGCGGACCAGGGATTGTGCCAGCGCTCGCCGGGTTGGGCAGCAGCGCGGATGGCGGCAACCGCGGCATCTGGCGCAATGCGACGCGTATCGACCAGTGCGCCGGCGGCCAGCGCGAACAGTGTCGGCGCAAGCTCGCCCCCTGCAACCTCGGTCGCCGCGCCGCGACCGTCAGCGAAATATTCGAACACGCGATGCCCGTGACGATGCACCAGCAGGCCTTGCGCGCCCTGCTTGCGTGCTGCATCCGCGGCCAGCTTCAGCGCTTCGGGTGCAATGAATTCGGCTTCTGCGGATGCGCGGGGCACGGGCGTCGCAGCGCCCGGCAGTGCCAACCTCGGCTCGACCAGCCCGGCTGCTGACTGCGCAGTGGCGCCGAAGACCGCAGCGATGTAGCGCTGCCAGAAGGCGGAATCACCTGCCAGCCGCAGTGCGGCCAACACGACCAGCAGCAGGGTAAATGCGATCCACAAGGTTTTTTTCATGGGCGCAGTTTACCCGCGTAGGACACGCGCCCCCGCGACAGCATCAACTCATGTGACGCATTGCGCGGCCACTCGCTCCGGTAGTGCGTGGCCATGACCACGGTGACCCCCGCCTCGATCTGCGTTTCCACCCACGCCAGCAGCGCGGCGCGCAGCGGGCCATTGAGCCCGGTGAATGCCTCGTCCAGCAGCAGCAGACGCGGGCGCGTCACCAGTGCCCGCGCGAACAGGATGCGGCGCACCTGCCCATAGGACATCTGCCCCAGGGTACGTTCCGCAAAAGCGTCCATCTGCAGGGCCGCAAGCGCCTTGCGGGCGCGTCGGCATTCGCCAGGTGTGGCGCGGAAGTTCAGGCCAATGCTGGAATGCAGCCCCGAGACTACGGTGTCGAGCACCGAATGATCGCGCGGGTAGTCAGTCTGCAGATGCGGCGCGACAAGTCCTGTGCGGGCCCTGAATGCATCCAGTGGCACACCGGGCACCATCCCTGCCCTGCGGATGAAACCTTCGCGCGCCACCGAGTGATCGCCGTACAGCGTGCGCAGCAGTGTCGACTTGCCGGACCCGTTGGCACCATGCACCACCCAGCAATTGCCGCGCGCGATGGTCAGATCCAGACCCTGCAGCACGCGCTTCTCGTCGACCCACACGTTGGCGTTGCCGAGTCTGATGTATGGGCGTGCTGCGGGCGCACTGCGGGTAGCCGCGTGTGCAGCGACAGATTTCGCGGCGCGCAGTCTTGCTTCGCCCTCACGTGCTGCCAGCAATGCCTCGCGCAGCCGCGGCCTGGTGAGTGCGCCGGAAAAGCGCACCCGCCCCGCTTCCAGC
>JANPGU010000219.1:0-1615 GCA_031424095.1 Gammaproteobacteria bacterium | reverse complement strand
CGTAGCAGTCGCCCTGCACGCCGACCGGGATGTCGAAGTCGACCTTGTCGTACATGGCGTACGGCTGCTTCTTGCGCAGGTCCCAGGCGATGCCGGAACCTCGCAGCATCGGGCCGGTGAAACCCAGCTGCATCGCGCGCTCCGGCGGCACCACACCGATGTTCACGGTGCGCTGCTTCCAGATGCGGTTGTCGGTGAGCAGGGTTTCATACTCATCCACGCAGGCCGGGAAACGGCGCGTGAAATCGGCGATGAAATCCAGCAGCGAACCAGAGCGGGCATCATTGAGGCGGTCGACGTCTTTCTTCGATCGCCAGCGCGACGCCTGGTACTTCGGCATCGTATCCGGCAGGTCGCGATACACGCCGCCGGGGCGGTAATACGTTGCATGCATGCGCGTGCCCGACACCGCTTCATAGCAGTCCATCAGGTCTTCGCGCTCGCGGAAGCAGAACAGGAACACGCTCATGGCGCCGATGTCGAGGCCATGCGCGCCCAGCCACATCAGGTGGTTCAGGATGCGGGTGATCTCGTCGAACATCACGCGGATGTACTGCGCGCGCAGCGGCGGCTGCACACCGAGCAGCTTCTCGATGGCCATGACGTAGGCGTGCTCGTTGCACATCATCGACACGTAGTCGAGCCGGTCCATGTAGCCGATCGACTGGTTGAACGGCTTGCTCTCGGCCAGCTTCTCGGTGCCACGATGCAGCAGGCCCACATGCGGGTCTGCCTTCATGATCGTCTCGCCGTCCATCTCGAGCACCAGGCGCAGCACGCCATGCGCCGCCGGATGCTGCGGACCGAAGTTCAATGTGAAATTGCGGATCTCAGCCACGACCAGGATCCTTCAAGCCAGGTTCATATCGCGCATCGTCACGGATGACGCGCGGCACCAGGGTACGGGCCACGATTTCAACCGGCTCGTAGACCACACGCTGCTTTGCGTTGTCGTAACGCACTTCGACATTGCCAACCAGCGGGAAATCCTTGCGGAACGGATGCCCGATGAAGCCGTAGTCGGTCAGGATGCGTCGCAGGTCCGGGTGCCCGTTGAAGACTATTCCGAACAGATCGAAGGCCTCGCGCTCGAACCAGTTCGCGCCCGCATGCACGCCAACCAGCGTGTCGACTGCAGGATCTTCGTTATCAAGGCAGAAAACACGCAGCGTCAGGCGCTCGTTGTGCGTGATCGACAGGAGCTGATACACGACGGCAAATCGCGGGCCCATATGTGCGCCGCCGCTTCCCGTGCGATTGACGGCACGGCCAAAGCCGCTGTTGGTCGCCGACACCGTGCGCCACTCGTCGCGGCCGTAATCCATGTAATCGACGCCGGCAACATCGATCAGGATCTGGAATTGCAGGTCTGTGTCGTCGCGCAGGAGGGTGGCAACCGCCACAAGGTCGGCTGCTGCAACATCGTAGGAGAGCTCACCGGTGGTTGTAGCGCGGCGCGTGACCTGCGCAGCAACCCGCGCCTCGACACGGGCTGCCATATCCTCGACATGCTGGCTCACGCCGTCACCACAGGTGCCGTGCTGCCGGACATGACGCTGGTGCGCGCGATCTTCTTCTGCAGTTGGATGATGCCGTACAGCAGCGCCTCCGCCGT
>JANPGU010000218.1:0-2811 GCA_031424095.1 Gammaproteobacteria bacterium | reverse complement strand
GACAACGCGTATTCCTTCGCGCAAGACAAGCGTGTGCTGCAGAAATTCGTCACCGACACCAGTCTGGTCCCCAAGCTGGACGCGACGTCCATCAGCGGATCCTGACATGGCCACGATCGACGCGTTCCTGACGGACGTGCTGCAGCGGCGGGGCTCGGACCTGCATTTTCTCGCCGGCGACCCGCCGCGGGTCCGTCTGTATGGAGACCTCTCGCCGCTGCGACCGGAAGCGATGACGGCGGATTTCGTGCGTGAGGCCCTGTACGAAATCATGCCTCCCAAGGCGCAGCAGCGCTTCGAACACCATGACGGCGCCGACTTCGCGTATTCGCTGGGAGATCTGGGTCGTTTCCGCGTCAATGTGATGCGTCAGCTCAACGGCATGGGCGCGGTGTTTCGCGCCATTCCGTCCAAGGCGCTGACCATGGACGAGCTGAAGCTGCCAGAGTCGGTGCGGGCGCTGGCACGCGCCAACAATGGCCTGATCCTGGTCACTGGCAAGACCGGCTCGGGCAAGTCCACCACGCTTGCGGCGATGATCGACGACATCAACAAGCGCGACAAAGGCCATATCCTCACCATCGAGGATCCGATCGAATTCGTGCATGTGCGCAAGAGCTGCCTGATCAGCCAGCGCGAGATCGGCGTGCACGCGCAGTCTTTTGCACAGGCTCTGCATTCCGGCCTGCGCGAGGATCCGGACGTGATCCTGGTCGGCGAGTTGCGCGACCTTGAAACCATCAGCATCGCGGTCACTGCCGCTGAAATGGGAATCCTGGTGATGGGCACGCTGCATACCAATGGCGCAGCGCAGACCGTGGACCGCATCATCAATGTCTTCCCCGCCGACAAGCAGTCGCATGTGCGCACCATGCTGTCCACCTCGCTGCGCGGCGTGATTTCACAGCAGCTGCTGCAGAAGGCGGACAAGCAGGGCCGCGTTGCCGCACTCGAAATTCTCGTCAACAACTCCGCCGTCGCCAACCTGATCCGTCAGGGCAAGCTGGATCAGCTGGAAAATACCATGCAGTCCGGCGGCGCCAGCGGCATGCGCACCATGGACAGTTCCATCCAGGCGCTGTACGACCAGCGGGTGATTTCCGGCAAGGAGGCCTTCAAGAAGGCCATCAGCAAGGCACGTTTCGAGGCCGTAAAGGATCAGGGTTGAGCATTCGCAAGATTCTCGTTACCAGTGCACTGCCCTACGCCAACGGTCCGCTGCATCTGGGGCACATCATAGAAGCGGTACAGACCGATATCTGGTGCCGTTTCCAGCGCCTGCGGGGCAATGACTGCATCTATGTATCGGCCGAAGACTGCCACGGTACGCCGATCATGATCCGTGCGCGCCAGGACGGCATTACGCCCGAGGCATTGATCGCAGCATCGGCAACCGAGCACCAGCGCGACTTCGCCGGCTTCGCCATTGCGTTCGATCATTACCACTCCACGCACAGCGAGGAGAACCGGCGCTACTCTTACGAACTGTATGAGGCGTTGAAGCAGCGCGGCGTCATTTCGCGGCGAAGTGTGCGCCAGGCCTACGATGAGCAGGCTGGAATGTTCCTGCCTGACCGCTTCGTGCGCGGCACCTGTCCGCGCTGCGGCACCGCGGATCAATATGGCGACAGCTGCGAGAACTGCGGCGCCACCTATTCACCGGCCGACCTCAAGGACGCCGTCTCGACCATCACTGGCACTTCGCCGGTGCTGCGCGACTCGGACCACCTGTTCTTCAAACTGGGCGAATTCGAGCAGGACCTGCGCGAGTGGCTGGCCAGCCATGGACTGCAGCCCGCCGTGCGCGCCAAGCTGGAAGAATGGTTCGAGACCGGCCTGAAGGACTGGGATATTTCCCGCGACGCCCCCTACTTCGGCTTCGAGATTCCCGACGCACCCGGCAAGTATTTCTATGTCTGGTTCGATGCGCCTATTGGTTACATCGGCAGCTTCGCCGCGCTGGCTGCGCAGCGTGGGCTGGACTTCGATTCTTACTGGAAGGCCGGCGCCAGCACCGAGCTGTACCATTTCATCGGCAAGGACATCAGCTATTTCCATACGCTGTTCTGGCCTGCGGTATTGCACGGCGCCGGCTACCGCCGCCCCACCGGCGTGCACGTGCACGGCTTCCTCACGGTCAACGGCCAGAAGATGTCGAAGTCGCGTGGCACGAATATCACCGCGCGTCGCTATCTGGAACTGCTGCCGGCCGACCAGATGCGCTATTACTTCGCGGCCAAACTCGGCAACGGCCTCGACGACATCGACCTGAACCTCGACGATTTCATCGCGCGGGTGAACTCCGATGTAGTGGGCAAGCTGGTGAACATCGCCAGTCGCTGCGCGCCGTTCATCGAGAAGGCCGGCGGATCGCTGGCGGCGCAGCTGCCGGATCCCGCACTGTATGCACAGTTCGTGGCGGCAGCCGAACCCATCGCCACCCTGATCGAGACGCGCGATTACGCCGGCGCGATGCGCGAGGTCATGCTGCTGGCAGATCGCGCCAATCAGTACGTGGACCAGCAGAAGCCCTGGGTCATCGCCAAGGATCCGGCGCGCCTGGATGAAGCCCGTGCGGTCGCCACGCAGGCCATCAACCTGTTCCGCGTGTTGATGACCTACCTTGCACCCGTGCTGCCAGGCATCACGGCCAGGGCGGGCGACTGGCTTGGCCCCGATGCCTTCCTGCGCTGGGACGGCGTGCACACGCCCCTGCTGGACCGCCCGCTGGGCAAATATCCGCCGCTCGCAATGCGGGTTGACCCAGTCGTGGTCAAACAGCTCGTTGCAACGCCGTCCGACGCCGCCACC
>JANPGU010000217.1:0-2396 GCA_031424095.1 Gammaproteobacteria bacterium | reverse complement strand
CAGCCCTGCTGGCAGCCTGCTTCTCGCTTCCAGGCGGCGTGCTGCGCGCCATCGGCGGTGCGCTGTCGGACAAGTATGGCGCGCACAGCGTGACCTGGTGGGTGCTGTGGGTCAGCTGGATCTGCCTGTTCCTGCTGAGCTACCCCCAGACCGACATGACGATCATGACCACCGCAGGCCCGAAGACCTTCCATATCGGACTCAACGTGTACCTGTTCACGCTGCTGATGTTCCTGCTCGGCATTGCCTGGGCCTTCGGCAAGGCCAGCGTCTTCAAGTACATCAGCGACGACTACCCCACCAACATCGGCACCGTCAGCGGCATCGTCGGCCTGGCCGGCGGCCTGGGCGGCTTCGTGCTGCCGATCCTGTTCGGTGCGCTGATGGACCTCACCGGCGTGCGCTCCAGCGCCTTCATGCTGATGTACGGCGTGGTCTGGGTCTCGCTGATATGGATGTACTGGACGGAAGTCCGGGGCGCCGAACTGATGGGCCGGCACGCCAAGAAATTCGCCCTCAACGGCTGAAAGGAAACCATGAAAACCGCAATATCCCCCGGCGCAGCCGCGCCCGCCAGCCAGAGTGGTGCCGACATCATCGACTGGCGCCCGGAAGACAACAGCTTCTGGGAGTCCACCGGCAAAAGCATCGCCTACCGCAATCTGTGGATCTCCGTGCCTGCACTGCTGTGCGGCTTCGCGGTCTGGGGCATGTGGGGCATCATCACGGTGCAGATGCTCAACCTGGGCTTCCCGTTCACCCAGGCCGAACTGTTCACGCTCACCGCGATCGCGGGCATTTCGGGCGCCACGATGCGCATCCCGGCGTCGTTCCTGATCCGCCTGGCGGGCGGGCGCAACACGATCTTCCTGACCACTGCGATGCTGCTGGCGCCGGCGCTCGGCACCGGCATCGTGCTGCAGCACCCCGACTGGCCGCTGTGGAGCTTCCAGCTGATGGCGCTGTGGTCCGGCGTGGGCGGCGGCAACTTCGCCAGCTCGATGTCGAACATCAGCACCTTCTTCCCGAAGCGGCTGCAGGGCACCGCGCTCGGCCTGAACGCGGGCCTCGGCAACTTCGGCGTCACGACGATGCAGATCGTGATCCCGCTGGTGATGACCGTCGGCCTCTTCGGCAGCCTCGGCGGCGAGCCGATGACGCTGCTGAAGGACAGCGGCTGGATCTTCGGCAAGATCGCCGCCGGCACGCCGACCTGGATCCAGAACGCCGGCTTCGCCTGGGTGCTATCGCTGGTGCCGCTGGCCATCCTGTGCTGGTTCGGCATGAACAACCTGAAGACGGTCTCGGCCGACACCGGCACGCCCATCGTCGCGTTCGCCAAGATCACCTGGCTCTACACGCTGGCCTTCATCCCGTCGATCCTCGGCCTCTACCTCTACCTGCCCAAGCCCACGGGCCTGGGCCTGATCAGCATGTGGGTCGCGATCCCGCTCGACGTGATCGCCGCGCTGCTGATCATGAAGCTCGCCGCGTTCGGCCCGATGAAGGAGAACATCGCCAAGCAGTTCGCGATCTTCAAGGACAAGCACACCTGGTCGCTGACGATGCTCTACATCGTCACCTTCGGTTCGTTCATCGGCTTCTCGATGGCATTGCCGCTGTCGATGAAGGTGATCTTCGGCGTCAGCCATCTGCCCGACGCCGCCGGCGTGATGCAGCACAGCCTGAACAACCCGAACGCGCCGCCGATCCTGGCCTACGCCTGGATCGGCCCGTTCGTCGGCGCCGCGGTGCGGCCCGTCGGCGGCTGGATCTCCGACAAGGTCGGCGGCTCGATCGTCACGCAGATCATCTCGGCCGTGATGGTCGTCGCCTCGGTGGCGGTGGGCCGCGTGATGATGCAGGCCTACGGCTCGGCCACGCCGGAACAGTATTTCCCGGCGTTCCTCGGCCTGTTCGTCGTGCTGTTCTTCGCCAGCGGCGTGGGCAACGGCTCGACCTTCCGCACCATCGGCGTGATCTTCGACCGCCAGCAGGCCGGCCCGGTGCTGGGCTGGACTTCGGCGATCGCCGCCTACGGCGCCTTCGTCGCGCCGATCGTGATCGGCGACCAGATCAAGGCCGGCACGCCGCAATATGCGATGTACGGCTTCGCCGCGTTCTACGCCATATGCCTGGTACTGAACTGGTGGTTCTACCTGCGCGCCGGCGCCTATGTCAAGAACCCCTAGACAACAACACCGACCAAGGAGCCATCGATGAGCCACTTCCTCGACCGACTGACCTACTTCTCCGCCCCGAGGGAAAACTTCGCCGGTGACCACGGCGTGACCACCGGCGAAGACCGCACCTGGGAAGACGCCTACCGCAACCGCTGGGCACATGACAAGGTAGTGCGCAGCACGCACGGTGTGAACTGCACCGGTTCGTGCTCG
>JANPGU010000216.1:0-2874 GCA_031424095.1 Gammaproteobacteria bacterium | reverse complement strand
CGTGCATGCACCTGTCGATCGCCCACTTTGTCAGTCACGGTCGCGACCACCGTCCAGCTCACCTTCGGGGCATTCTTCGGAACGCGGCCGAGTACCTCGCGCTCGAAGAGTTCGATGATCTCCGGCCGACGCTGCTGCCGCCACTGCCTGGCGGTCGTCACCCTGCGTCCGTTCGCGAGCTTCAATACCTCGGGCAGGTTCGGAAATGGATTGGCGAGCGCCTCATCGTAATTGGCGTGGTTCGGATCGCTTTCGTTGCCGCTGGGTCCCGGGCGCAGCCTGGTGATGCCAAGCTGTTGCAGCATCTGAAGGTGATCTTCGGCGGTGGCCTGCGCAGTGGCAGCGGACGGTCGCTGTGCCAGCGCAGCCGAAGCTGCCAGGAAACCCACCAGCAGCACTGGCAGGCGTGCAAGCAACAGCGATCTGCCGTGACGATCGAACATCGGCGCCCCCACCTGGTTGTTCTTGTTTCGCTACGCCATGCGCGCGCGAGCCAGACCCGAAGCCAGGTCTTCGCGCAGGTCTTCGACCGCTTCGATACCGATCGACAGCCGCAACAGACCGTCGACCAGACCGGCCGCGGCGCGCGCTTCAGGCGCCATGGCGGCATGCGTCATGGTGCCCGGATGAGCCACCAGACTCTCGACGCCACCCAGGGACTCGGCCAGTGAAAAGAACTCCAGGCCGTCGACGAAGCGCTTCACGGCTTCGGTGCCACCTGCAAGTTCGATGGTGATGATGGCGCCGAATCCAGACTGCTGGCGACGCGCGATATCATGGCCGGGATGCGTGGGCAGGCCCGGGTAATAGACCTTGCGCACGCCAGCCTGCGTCGCAAGCCAGCCGGCCAGCTGCTCGGCGTTGCGGCCGTGCACAGCCAGACGCGCATCCAGCGTGCGCACGCCCCGCAGCGTCAGGAAACTGTCGAACGGCGAGCCGGTTAGACCCAGGCAATTGGCCCACCAGGCGAGCTGCTCATGCATTTCCTGTTTCGCGGCGATCACTGCGCCACCGACGATGTCGCTGTGGCCGTTGAGATATTTGGTGGTCGAGTGCACGACGATATCGGCGCCCAGCGTCAGCGGCCGCTGCCAGCCCGGCGAAAGGAAGGTGTTGTCGACCACGACCAGCGCGCCGATCTCGTGCGCACGGCGCGACAGGGCTTCGATGTCGGAGATGCGCAGCAACGGATTGCTCGGCGTCTCGATCCACAGCATCGCCGTGGGCTGTCGCAGTGCGCGTGCCAGTGCATCGGCATCGCCGAAATTCACGAAGTCCACGTGCAGGTCGCCGCGCCTGGTCCAGGCGTCGAAGAGGCGGAAGGTGCCGCCATAGCAATCATGCGGCGCAACGATGCGTGCACCCTGCGGCAGGACATAGCCGCACAAGGTGATGGCAGCCATGCCCGAAGCGGTGATGACGCCACCGGCGCCCTCTTCCAGATCTGCCAGCGCATTGCCGAGCAGATCGCGCGTGGGATTGCCGGAACGCGAGTAGTCGTACTTGCGCTTGTCGCCATAGCCGCGGAAGGTGAAGTTCGTGGACAGGTACAACGGCGGAACGACTGCACCGGTGCTGTCATCGGATTCCAGGCCAGCCCGCACCGAGCGGGTGGTAAAACGCGGGCGGTCGGTCACGGCGATTCTCCAGGGTAGATCAGCGACAGGACGGCCCGCAGCTGCTCGGCCTCCTTCAGGAATGCATCATGGCCAAGCAGCGATGAAACTTCATGCAGGCGCGCATCAGGCAGGCGCGCAGTCAGTGCACGCATGTCCGCGATTGGCACCAGCTGGTCTTCACGCACGGCCACAACTTCGGTGCGCACGGGGATACGCCCGGCGTCGACCTGATGCAGGTCGATGGATTCGGACAGGCAGATGAAAGCCTCCGGGCGATTGCGCGCCGCGTATTCGCGGCCGCGGGCCTGCAGGTATTCCTCGACTGCGAATACGGGTCGGCCGTTTTCCATCCGCGGTGGCTTGCGGAAACGCGCTGCGAATTCTTCCGGGCTGCGATAGGTGGACATGGCCAGCGCACGCGCCAGTTCCAGCGCCTGCGTCGGGCAGCCTGCTGCAAGACCCAGTTTGGCCATATTGCGTTGCACACTGCGCCAGGCCGTGGCCATGGGATGGGCGCAGTCGGCAGCACTGATGACGATCAGGCGCTCCACAAGTGCTGCATAACGCTCACCGAAGGCCAGCGCCACCATGCCGCCGTATGACGCTCCCACGATGGCCGAGAGCCGCGGAATCTGCAGATGCTCGAGCAGGCGGCGGATCGCATCGGCCTGGTCGTAGCTGGACACGCTTGGAAAGCGGTGGCCGGCAGCAGGGCCGGTGCTGGCGCCGCTGCCGCCGAGATAATCCATGCCCAGAACGGCCACGCGCTGGGTATCGAGGGCTTTGCCCGGGCCCACGATCTCGTGCCACCAGCCATTGCGGCCGCCGCTCGGGTCGAACACCCGCCGTGAGGCCGAGATTCCGCCCAGAGCCAGGACCACGGGCATGCCCGGCTCGCCACTCAGGGTGTAGCCGATCGAAAGCGTTTCCAGTGTGCCGCCATGATGCAGCTGCGTCGGGCCATCGACCTGGAGGACGCCCTCGCCAGGCGTCGCGGATTGGCCATGCTGTTTGGACAAGAGCGGAATTTTAGGTCCTGGGCCACCCCCCGGCAAGCACACGGGCTTTGCCTGACTTGTTCCAATGTGTTAACGTGCTAGTACATTAGTATGAAGTCACACCGCCAGTTCTCACCCCGGCACGAGGCTCAGACCGAAAAGAATCTCGTCAATGCCCTGCTCACGGCACGCACTGCGGAAGAACTGCGGGCGTTCCTGAAGGATCTGTGCACGCCTGCCGAGCTGCAGGCCATGGC
>JANPGU010000215.1:0-10965 GCA_031424095.1 Gammaproteobacteria bacterium | reverse complement strand
CGCGCGCGGGTCAGCGTGGCGTTCATTATTGAACAGGTCATCCGCCATCGGCTGCTGGTGTGGATGCTGGTCGTTGCCGCGGTGCTTGCCAGCATCTATGCCATTCGGACAGCGCCTCTGGATGCGATTCCGGACATCTCCGATCCCCAGATCATCGTCTACGCGCAATGGCAGCGCAGCCCGCAGCTGCTGCAGGAAGAAGTCGCCGCTCCTATCGTCAAGGCGCTGCTGGGCGCGCCAGGCGTGAAAGCCATTCGTGGCACGGCGCACATGGGCTACGCCTTCATATCCGTGGTCCTGAACGACGGCGTGCAACGCGAGCCGGCAAGACAGCGGGTGCTGGACCGGATCAACTCCATTCGGTCGCAGCTCCCGGCAGACGCCACCATCAAGCTCGGTCCCGATGCAGGCAGCATGGGGTGGATATACCAATATGCGCTGGTCGACCGCCAGCAGACGCGCGACCTGCGTGAACTACGCCTCCTGAATGAAAGTCAGGTCAAGCCGCTGCTGCAGTCCGTGCCCGGTATCGCGGAGGTAGCTTCCGTCGGCGGGCTGGAAAAGCAGTATCAGTTCCGCATCTTCCCGCCGTTGCTGGCGAGTGCAGGACTGTCACTGCCACAGGTCATCACCACATTGCGATCGGCATTCGATGAAGTCGGGGGTCGCACCATCGAGGTGACCAACCGCGACTATCAGCTGCGGGGCGTGATCGAAAAAGACAATCTCGACAAGCTGGAACATCTGGTGGTGGGTCGGGGCCATGATGGCAAGGTCGTTCGATTGCGCGAGATTGGCTATCTTCAGGTTGGCTACGATCTGCGCCGCAGTATTGCCGACCTCGACGGAGCCGGCGAAGTTGTCGGTGGCATCGTCGTCATGGAGCAAGGCCAGAATGTCCTGGCCGTGACCCATGCGATCGAGCAGAAGCTGGTTGATCTGAAGGCCGGGCTGCCCGCTGGCATCGAGGTCGTGACCACCTACGATCGTTCATCGCTGATCTGGGGAACGCTCCGCAGCTTCCTGGAAACACTCGCGTACGAGCTGCTGGTGGTGATCGTCATCATCGCGCTGTTCCTGCGCAATCTACGCTCTGCGGTCGCACCCATCTGTGTGCTGCTGCTGGCGACGCTGTTCACGGCGCTGCCGCTTGCCATGTTCAACCAGACGATCAATCTGCTCTCCCTGGCCGGACTTGCCATCGCCATCGGCGAGATGATCGACGCAACCATCGTGATCGTGGAAAACTGCACGGCGGAGCTTGCGGCCCGCGGCCCTCTGGATGCGGCGGAAAAGCGCGCCCTGATTGTGCGCTCGATGGCCACTGTGGTCCGGCCCCTGCTTTTTTCGCTGTTGATCATACTGGCGTCCTTCCTGCCGATCTTCTTCCTCGGCGCACGTGAAGGACGATTGTTCGACCCGCTGGCCTTTGCGAAGACGTTCGCCATCGGCTTCTCCACGCTGCTCACGCTGTTCCTGCTGCCCATCCTGGTGGTGTGGGTCTTCAGGAAGCAGGGCCAGGGGCCGCGCAGCTATGGAGAGTCCGGCCCGGTCCGGATGTACCGCTGGTTGCTGGCGCGGGTGATCCGCTTCCGGTACGCGTTTGTCACGGTCAGTGCGCTGCTGCTGGTTCCCGCCGCCCTCATGCTGGCGGGTTTTCGCAGTGACTACATGCCGGAACTGGAGGAAGGCTCGGTGCTGTACATGCCGACCACGCTGCCAGGCATTCCCGCACGTGAGGCCGGCTGGATACTGCAGCAGATGGACCGCAAGCTGAAGGCGTTTCCGGAAGTTGCCCGGGTGTTCGGCAAGCTCGGTCGAGCCGACTCTGCCACGGATTCCGCGCCCGTCACCATGATCGAAACCACGGTAACCCTGCAGCCGCAGGCCAGGTGGCGCAAGGGAATGACCAAGGCGAAGCTGATCGCTGCGATGGATGCGTCGTTGCAGGTCACCGGTTTTGTCAACAGCTGGACCCAGCCCATCAGCACGCGCGTGCTGATGCAGGACACTGGCATCCAGACCGCCGTCGGGATCAAGGTAAAAGGGCCGGAGGTGACGGTCATCGAAACCGTGTCGAAACGCGTCGAAGAATTGCTGCGCAGGTATCCGGGCACTACTTCCGTCATCGCAGAGCGGATCTCGGAAGGCTACTTCGTGGACGTGAGGTCCGATCTCGAAAGGATGGCGGATCACGATGTGACAGTCGCAGAGACGCAGGCGACGGTGCGCTTTGGAATCGGCGGTGACAATGTGCTGGGCCTCAGGCAGCCAGACCGCATGAGTATCCCGCTGAGTGTGCAATACGCTTCGGAATACACCGATTCCACGCAGAAGCTGCGGTCCGCGCCAGTGGTGACTGCGGACGGGCGCATCGTTCCACTCAATGACGTTGCCGATGTGGCGGTCCGCAAGCTGCCCGAGATGATCCGCAACGACAACGGCCAGCTGGCTGGCTACGTCTATATCTATCTCGGACAGGTGACCGCGCCTGACTACGTAAAGGGGGCGCAGGACTACTTGCGCAGCAACCTGGAACTTCCGACCGGGTACAGCATCGAGTGGACGGGTATCTACCAGTACGCACAGGAGGCAAAGGCGCGACTCGCCGTAGTGCTGCCGATTACCCTGCTGATCATTTTCGGCCTGCTGCTGCTGGCGTTCCGTTCGGTCGCAGACAGCGCGCTGATCATGTTGTCGGTGCCTTTCGCCCTGGTCGGTGGCGTGTTCCTGCAGGGCTGGCTAGGATATGCCACGACCACGGCCGTCATCATCGGCTACGTGGCCCTGTTCGCCGTCGCCATCCAGACCGGCATCATCATGATTGTGTTCATTCGGCAGGCGCTGGCGAAAAGGTCTGCTGCACAGTCCTATATGGATGCGGTCGTCGAAGGCTCCGCGGCGCGTCTGCGTCCCAAGCTGATGACGGTTGCCGCCACGGTGCTGTCGCTGTTTCCCATCATGTTCTCGACCGGGCAGGGCATGGAACTCATGAAGCCCATTGCCACGCCGACCATCGGCGGCATGGCCAGCTCCGCCATTTACGTGCTGTTCCTCATTCCCTGCCTGTTCGCCATCGGTGACGACATTTCGCAGCTTCGCAAGCGGCGCGCCGCTGCATGAGTCTGTCCAGCGCCCTGGCTGCCGTCCAGGTGCTCCTCTCACAGGCTGCAGCGGCAGAGCTTGCGAACGCGCCAGAGCGGCAGCTGGTGTTGCAGCACAGCACGGCTTGCCATTCAATCGATCGCGTGCGGCACTCGGGTGGCAGCAAGGCCGGATGGAAAGATCGGATCAATCGCAGGGTGCGCTGGGGCGCACGGATCCAGGCGCGAGAAATCGAACCTCTTGCCTCGTATCTGGCGCGCGATTGTCGCGGGTCTGCAGGGCGAGAACATCGCGGCAGTTCGCAGTGGCCTGTCCATCGGCGAGCAGGTTGTAACGGTTGGCGGATTCTTCATTGACGATGTTTTCAAGCTGGCAGCTGATTCATGACGGGGAGTGTCGGAATGCAAATGTATGGAGTCGCATTGAGATTGGTCGCATTGTTGTTGCTGGGAGGAACAATTAGCGCCTGCAGTCAAGAGAAGGCTTCGGCTGTCAGCGCGCAGCCCGCGGCTGACGGCAAGGGAGTGACAATTTCGTTCAAGGTCGATCCAGATCCACCACGGGCGGGTGACAACAAGCTCGAGGTCTCCCTGATGCAGGCCGGGGCACCCGTGACCGATGCCACAGTGACGGCTGCGTTTTACATGCCCGCCATGCCATCGATGAGCATGCCGGAGATGCGCAGTACATTTCCCCTGCAGGCGGTGGGCGACGGAGTATATCGGGGCACCGGCAATCTGAGCATGGGCGGAACCTGGAATGTCACGGTCACCGCGTCGCGCACGGGTGAACCGCTGGGAAATGGCAAGTACACGATAATTGCCAAATAGGAGTGCAGGCCTGCGAGCAGGCCGGCGGGTCTTTGCGCAGGGCTGGGCGCGTCCTGAACCATGGCGGGCGCCCGGGCGACCGGCCCAGCCTCCCGGTCAGACGCCGGGCAGTACGTAACGCGACACTTTCGGCCGCGGGCGGAACAGCACGGCGATGTGGCCGATCCGGGTGACGAAGGCGCTGTGGGTGCGGTCGGCCAGATCTTTGAGGGCCGCGTCGCGCGCTTCCCGGTCGACGCCGGGCAGGCGCACCTTGATCAGCTCGTGATCACCCAGGGCACGGTCGGTTTCAGCCACCACTGCGTCGGTAAGGCCGGAATTGCCCATGAGGATGACGGGCTTCAGGGGATGCGCCAGACCCTTGAGGTGGCGGCGCTGTTTTTCGGTTAACTGCATGAGCCCGCAATTCTAACCCCATATCCCTTGAACCCGGGGTTGCTGCCCTCATCAAGACCTTTCAGGCCCCTGCCGTACTTGGTGGCGGGTGTCCGTGGGATGGTGTAGCGTGATCATTGCTCCGTGGCGGCAGGTCTGCCCGGCAAGGAAATCCAATTGAATGACATGACAGGCAAAGTGCTGATCTGGGTAGTGGTCGTCGGGGCCATGCTGTTCCTCTTCAGCCGATTCTTGCCGCCGACCACACCGGCCCAACCCGTTCTCTATTCTTCTTTCCTCGACGAGCTGGAAACCGGCCGCGTGGAAAACGTCATCCTGCAGGGGCAGGTGATCGAAGGCATCCGCAAAGATAAATCCCGCTTCCGCACCAACAATCCGGAAACCGATTTCACTTCGCTGATCGGCGCGCTGCGCAAGGCCGATGTGGGTATCGAGGGTCGTCCCCCCGAGCAGCCGCATTTCCTGACGCAATTGCTGCTGCAGCTGGCTCCTGCATTGCTGCTGATACTGGTGTTCGTCTACATGCTGCGGCAGATGCAGGGCGCTGCCGGCGGCCGTGGCGCCATGTCCTTCGGCAAGAGCAAGGCACGCCTGCTCGGCGAGGACCAGGTCAACGTCACCTTTGCCGATGTGGCGGGCGTGGAAGAAGCCAAGCAGGAAGTCAGCGAGATCGTCGATTTCCTCAAGGACCCGGGCAAGTTCCAGAAGCTCGGCGGCAAGATTCCCAAGGGCGTGCTGATGGTCGGTTCACCCGGCACCGGCAAGACGCTGCTGGCGCGTGCGATTGCGGGTGAGGCAAAGGTGCCGTTCTTCACGATCTCCGGTTCGGATTTCGTGGAAATGTTTGTTGGCGTGGGCGCCTCGCGTGTTCGCGACATGTTCGAGCAGGCCAAGAAGCATGCGCCGTGCATCATCTTCATCGATGAAATCGATGCGGTCGGTCGGCATCGCGGTGCCGGTCTCGGCGGCGGTCACGATGAACGCGAGCAGACGCTGAACCAGCTGCTGGTAGAGATGGATGGTTTCGAAGGCAACGAGGGCATCATCGTCATCGCCGCCACCAACCGTCCCGATGTGCTGGATCCCGCGCTGCTGCGTCCGGGCCGCTTCGACCGTCAGGTGGTGGTGCCACTGCCCGACGTGCGTGGCCGCGAGCAGATCCTGCGCGTGCACATGCGCAAGGTGCCGATTGCCGATGACGTGAAGCCGGCGCTGATTGCGCGCGGCACGCCGGGCTTTTCCGGCGCCGATCTTGCCAACCTGGTGAACGAGGCCGCGCTGTTCGCCGCGCGCGCCAACCTGCGCACGGTCGGCATGGACATGTTCGAGAAAGCCAAGGACAAGATCCTGATGGGCGCGGAACGGCGCTCGATGGTCATGACGAACGAAGAGAAGCGCATGACCGCCTATCACGAGGCCGGTCACGCGATCATCGGTCTCTCGGTGCCCGAGCATGACCCGGTCTACAAGGTCACCATCATTCCGCGCGGTCGCGCGCTGGGCGTCACGCAGTTCCTGCCCGAACAGGACCGCTACTCGATGAGCAAGCGCCGCATCGAAAGCATGATCGCCACGCTGTTCGGTGGCCGCATTGCCGAAGAGCTGATCTTCGGCCGCGATGCTGTGACCACGGGCGCGTCGAACGACATCGAACGTGCCACGGATCTGGCGCGCAGCATGGTCACCAAGTGGGGCCTTTCCGACCGCCTTGGCCCGCTCACGTATTCAGAAGAATCCGGTGAAGTGTTCCTTGGTCGGCAGGTTACCCAGACCAAGCAGGTTTCCGACGTCACCGCGCACGCCATCGATGAAGAAGTGCGGCGCGTGATCGAGACCAACTACAACCGCGCCCGCGGCATCCTCGAGGGACATCTCGACAAGCTGCATGCGATGTCCGATGCGCTGGTCAAGTACGAGACCATCGACGACAAGCAGATCCGCGAGATCATGGACGGCAAGCCGCCCACGCCTCCGGAAGGCTGGGATAGTGGTCTCGGGCCGACCGGCGGCGCCGGTGGCGGTGGTGCAGTGGTTGAGCCGCGCCCGGCCTTCGGCTCGGCAGCCAGCAATCCCGGCTGACCGCGAAGGTCCACCGCCTTGCGACTGGTTTGCGCTGACCGCGTGCTGGATCTGTCACGCCCGGTAGTCATGGGCGTGCTGAATGTGACCGCCGATTCCTTTTCGGATGGTGGCCGCTACCGCAGCTTCGAAGCCGCGCTCAAGCATGGCCGCGAAATGGTCGCCGCGGGCGCCGGTATCATCGATGTCGGTGGTGAATCCACACAGCCCGGCGCCAATCCGGTTGCATTGCAGGAAGAACTGGATCGGGTGCTGCCCGTCATCGCGGCGCTGCGGGGCGAGCTGGACGCCGTGATCTCCATCGACACCATGAAGCCCGCGGTCATGCAGGCCGCCATCGCGGCGGGCGCGGGCCTCGTGAATGACGTGCTGGCGCTGCAGGCTCCTGGCGCCATCGAGGCCGTTGCCGCGACCGATGCAGCGGTCTGCCTCATGCACATGCAGGGCACGCCGCAGACCATGCAGGCCGCACCGCACTACACCGATGTGGTCGCTGAAGTGCAGGCCTTCCTGCAGCAGCGTGCGCGCGCCTGCAGCAGCGCTGGCATTGCGGCCGATCGCATTGCGCTGGATCCCGGCTTCGGATTCGGCAAGACCCTGCAGCACAATCTCACGCTGCTCGCAGGCCTGCCAAAGCTTGTCGGCGGACATCCGTTGCTGGTGGGGCTGTCGCGCAAATCCATGCTGCAGAAACTGCTGGGAAGGCCCGTGGAACAGCGGCTGGCCGGCAGCCTTGCGCTTGCCACCATCGCTGTGCTGCATGGCGCGAGCATCATTCGCTGTCATGATGTCGCGGAAACCTGCGATGCAGTGGCCGTGGCCTCTGCAATACGCTCTGGAGTGAACTGAATGGCGCGCAAGTATTTCGGCACCGATGGCATCCGCGGCCGCGTGGGCACCGCGCCCATGACCGTTGACTTCACGCTGCAACTGGCCAGTGCAGCGGCGCGCGTGCTCGCGCCGGGCGGTGGCAAAGTGCTCATCGGCAAGGACACGCGTGTCTCGGGCTACATGTTCGAGTCGGCCTTGGAGGCCGGCTTCGTTGCCGCCGGAGTGGACGTGCTGCTCACGGGCCCCATGCCCACGCCGGGCATCGCGTATCTCACCAGCCTGATTCCCGGTGCCTTCGGCGTGGTGATCAGTGCTTCGCACAATCCTTACGAAGACAACGGTATCAAGTTCTTCGATGGCCATGGCGCCAAGCTCTCTGATGAACTGGAAGAACGGATCGAACAGGAGATGGAACGCGCAGTAGTCACTGAGCCTTCCAATCGTCTGGGTCGCGCGCGTCGCGCCGACAGCATGCTCGAGCAATACCAGAATTTCTGTGCTGCAACGGTGCCTGGCGGACTCGATCTCACTGACATGAAGATCGTGGTCGACTGCGCCAATGGCGCCGGCTTCAAGGTCGGCCCGCGTCTCTTTGCAGCGCTCGGCGCCGACATCATTCCCATCGGCGCCTCACCCAATGGCCGCAACATCAATGATGGCTGTGGTTCGACCTCGCCGGGACTGCTGCAACTGACGGTGCCTGGAGTGGGCGCCGCGGCAGGTGTTGCACTGGATGGCGATGGCGATCGCCTGGTCATGGTGGATCACCTTGGGCGCGTGCTCGATGGCGACCAGCTGCTCTATATCCTGGCCTGTGATCGTGCCAGGCGCGGTGATCTCACCGGCCCGGTCGTGGGCACCGTCATGAGCAATCTTGGTCTGGAACTGGCGCTGCGCGAACACGGCATCGATTTCAAGCGCGCCGCAGTGGGCGATCGCTATGTACTGGCCATGCTGAAGGAAACCGGCGGCGTGCTCGGTGGCGAGACCTCCGGGCACATCCTGTGCCTCGATCGCACGACCACCGGCGATGCCCTGGTCAGCGCCCTGCAGGTGCTCGACGTCATGCAGCGCAGCGGCCAGCCGCTGGCGCAGCTGGCCGCGGGCATGCAGCGCTTTCCACAGGTCATGCTCAATGTCCGGGTGGCCAAGCGGTTCGATCCGCGGGCGGTGCCGGCGGTGGCAGCCGCCGTGGCGGTGGTGGAGCGGAAGCTCGCCGGCCAGGGACGGGTGGTGCTGCGGGCTTCCGGCACGGAGCCGCTGATCCGGGTGATGGTGGAAGGGCGCGACGCAGCCATGACCCGCAGCTGCGCCGAAGAGATCGCCGCCGCAGTCCGGGCCGCCAGCGCGTGAAAAGGCGGTTTGCGCACGCTTTCGCCCGCCGCTATGATCGCGGCCGCTTCCGCGCCACGCCATTACAACGATGAAAACATCCCTGCAAACGCGTCGCCGCATGGTGGCTGGCAACTGGAAAATGCATGGCTCCAGGGCCGAAAACCAGGCGCTGATCGAGGCACTGCTGGCCGCCGGCACGATCGACGACCGTGTCGATTGCCTGGTCTGCCCCCCTTATGTCTATCTGCCCGATGTGGCGCGTCAGCTGGCCGGCGCCCCGGTGCTGCTCGGCGCACAGAACGTTTGCGCGGAAAGCCATGGCGCATTCACCGGCGAAGTTTCCGCAGCAATGCTGCTCGACGTGGGCTGCAGCCATGTGCTGGTGGGGCATTCCGAGCGCCGCGCGCTGTACGGGGAGAACGACGCCATGGTGGCGCGAAAATTCGCGGCCGCGCTGGGCCGTGGTCTGACGCCGGTCCTGTGCGTGGGCGAGCAGCTGGCGGATCGTGATGCCGGCCACACCAATGACGTGCTGGCGCGGCAGCTGGATGCAGTTCTGGCGGTGTCCGGCGCGGCGGCGCTGGGCCGCGCCATCGTTGCCTACGAGCCTGTATGGGCCATCGGCACGGGCCGGACTGCTACGCCGCAGCAGGCGCAGGACGCGCATGCGTTTATCCGCGGGCGGGTCGCAGCCCACGATGCTAGTATCGCCGCCGGCCTGCGCCTCCTCTACGGGGGAAGCTGCAAGGCGGGTAATGCTGCCGAGCTGTTCGGCATGCCGGATGTTGATGGCGGACTGATCGGCGGAGCTTCGCTCAAGGCGGAAGAGTTTCTCGCGATCTGGTCGGCCGCCGCAGAGGTTTGAGACAAGAATGTTGCATTCGATCCTGTTGGTCATTCATATCATCGCCGCGGTCTGCATCGTGGCGCTGGTGCTGGTACAGCGCGGCAAGGGTGCCGATGCCGGCGCGGGTTTCGGCGCCGGTGCCTCGGGCACGGTGTTCGGCGCGCGCGGTGCAACCACCGCGCTGTCACGCGCCACCGCTGTCCTGGCTGCAACGTTCATGGTTACGAGTCTGGCACTGGCATACACGGGTGTGCGCAGCGCGGGGCCGGCGACGCAGAGCGTGCTGGACAAACTGGCAGGAGAGGGCGCGGGGTCAGTCCCTGCAGTGCCGGCACCCGTGCCGGCGCAGACCGCACCAGCTCAGTCGGTTCCGCCGACTACTGCACCCGCTACGCCGTAGGCTTTTTTCAGGTCAAGCAGACGCATTGCAATTTGCCGACGTGGTGGAATTGGTAGACACACTAGCTTGAGGGGCTAGCGCCGCAAGGTGTAGGAGTTCGAGTCTCCTCGTCGGCACCAAATCTGCAAGGTCGTTTGCTACAATAACGGGCAGTCGCGGGGCTACGCTTTTACCTTTCAATGCAAGGGGCGTGATAGCCCCGTTTTGTTGTGGACGGTACATGCTCGCCAACTACTTGCCGGTTCTGATTTTCCTGGTTGTAGCCACGGGTCTGGCTGCCGTATTGCTGGGTCTCGGCAACGTCTTCGGCAGGCTCACGGCCAAGCAGCCCGATGACGCCGAGAAGCTCTCCGCCTACGAGTGCGGATTCGAAGCCTTCGAGGATTCGCGCGCCCGCTTCGACGTCAGGTACTACCTGGTCGCCATCCTGTTTATCGTTTTCGATCTGGAAATCGCCTTCCTGTTTCCATGGGCCGTGTCCTTGCCGGTCATCGGCGGGTTCGGGCTGTGGGCCATGGGCATCTTCCTGCTGATCCTCGTGGTCGGCTTCATCTATGAATGGAAGAAAGGGGCGCTGGAGTGGGATTAGAAGAAGTGGAACTTCCACCTGACAATCCGGAAGCCTTCGCACAGCGCGGCTTCCTGACGACGCAGGTCGACAGTCTCGTCAGCTGGGCACGCACGGGTTCGCTGTGGCCGATGACCTTTGGCCTGGCCTGCTGCGCGGTGGAGATGATGCATGCCGGCGCCTCGCGGTACGACCTCGATCGCTTCGGCATCGTGTTCCGGCCCAGCCCGCGCCAGTCCGACGTGATGATCGTGGCCGGCACGCTGGTCAACAAGATGGCCCCGGCCTTGCGCAAGGTTTACGACCAGATGCCCGAGCCGCGCTGGGTGATTTCGATGGGGTCCTGCGCCAATGGCGGCGGTTACTACCATTACAGCTATGCCGTGGTGCGCGGCTGCGACCGCATCGTGCCGGTGGACGTCTATGTTCCCGGTTGCCCGCCGACGGCGGAGGCGCTGCTGTACGGCATCATCCAGCTGCAGCAGAAGATCCGCCGCACGCAGACCATCGCGCGGGCCTGATCGCATGGCCGCATCCATCACTCCCTTCGCGGTCGACCCCGCCGCGCTGCAGG
>JANPGU010000214.1:0-8601 GCA_031424095.1 Gammaproteobacteria bacterium | reverse complement strand
GTCGGCCCAGCCGCGCACCGGGAAAATCTTGTGGTACTCACTGCGCACTGACTCGGCAAGGTTGATGCCGGCATCCAGGATCAGATAGTTCGCGTCGGATACCTGCTTGGTACTGATCACGCTGGTCAAAAGCATTTGGGTATTGCCGGTCATGCCGCGACCAGGCTCGAGGAACACCCTCGGCATCGGCCGGCCCCGCCGGATATGGCGATCGCGCACAGTGCCAACCAGGGTCTTCACGTAGTCCTCGATCGACAGGCTGTGGTCGGCAGCAGGCTCTGGTAGCTCGCGATGAAACGTCTGGTTCAGCCGCTGGTCCCGCGGCCGGATATGGTCGACAGTCGGGGTGGCAAGACTGCCGCCGAAATTCAGGATCTCCAGCGACAATCCCAGCCGGCCTTCGAGTTCCTCGACAAAATCCAGTACGCTGTTGACCGCGGTGAGCAATGCGGCCCGGTCGTGAATCATGCCGCCCAGATGGACATGCAGGCCCACCACGTCGAGCACCCCCGATGCCAGCGCATCCTGGTAAGCCTTGATGGCGGCGCCGCCTTGGATCGGCGTGCCGAACTGCCCCGCCCATCCATGCCCGGTCGAGACACGCAGTCCGACGCGTGGCTTGCGGCCCAGCTCCCGGGCGATGGCGGCTACACGCTGCACTTCTTCCGCATGATTGATATTGATGATCTGCACGCCCATTTCGATGGCGTCGCGGATCGATTCGACCGACTTGCCCGGACCGTTATAGACGATGCGATCGGGCGCCACCCCAAGTTGGCGCGCCAGCCATAATTCGTAGTGGGATATCACCTCGGCGCCGATGCCCTGGTCATGCAGGATCCGCAGCACGCCGGCAACCGGATTGGTCTTGTAGGAGTAATATACTTCGCAGCCCGCGGCCACACCATGGGGACGCTGGAAGCGGTGCGCATTGGCACGCAGTGCATGGGCATCCACCACGTGCAGCGGTGAACCCCATTTATCCAGCATCTGCTGGAGTGGATGGCCCTGGATCATGAGTCCCTGCTGCGGATCTTCCGTGAGCCCCCAGCGCTCGGGTCCGAGCAGAGCGGTCTTGATTCCGTACCGCCGGATCGATTCCCGGAGCGCCAGTTTGAGTTTTCGGCGCGCCAGCGCAACCAGTTTATTCATGGCGGAATTTGGTTCACGATATGCCTATCACAAGGGTCCCGGCACCTAGTCAAGAACCGGGCATTCCGGCCAACGAAACGAGCCAAAAACGTCGACCTCGATCGATCCGGAAATCTGCGGCGTGGCTATGAGTATTGGTTTGCAAATTCCATCTATATTACGAATTATTAACCTTCGCGCGCCCGCATCTGGTTCCCCGAAAGGATTGATTAAGTGAAATTTGCGCCAGGCAATTACGGACGATGACTGGCAGCAAGACGCCTGCGTTGCTGTTGATGGCGGAATACAACGGCACTCTCGCTGCCGCGCGCTGCCTGTCGCAACATGGCACGCCGGTGACCGTTGCCACCGCCAACCTGCTGGCGCCCTCCAGATGGTCCCGGGCCGTGCAGCGGGTGGAGTCGTGCCCGGGTTTCAGCGAGGGTCCGGGCAAGCTGGCCGAGTGGTTGCTTGCCTTTGGCGCGCGCAATGGCAAGCATGTCCTGTACCCCACCTGCGACGAAATGGCCTGGCTGCTGGCGCACTACAATGCTGAGCTCAGCCAGTATTTCTGTCTGTATTCGCCAGCGGCCGAGACCCTGCGGACGCTTCTCGACAAGCGCCACCTGTATGAGGCCGCCGCCGCGGCTGGCCTGGCCACGCCAAGGACATGGCATCCCGAGACCGAGCAGGAACTGGCCGGCATTCTCGAGCAGGTCGACGCCTGCCTCGTCAAACCACGTTCGCAGACCTTCTTCAGGACGCATGCCAAGGGCGGGCATGCCACCAGCCTTTCCCAGCTCAAGAAGCTCTGGAAACAGTACCGGAACTCGGGTTACGCGGCAGAGATCACCCGCGAAATCGGGGATCTCGATTTCCCGATGATCCAGGAATATCTGCCTGAGGCGGACAGTGCAGTCACCTCGATCTCCGGCTTCGTCATACGGTCCGGGCAGATCATCGCCACGCGCGCCTCCAGGAAGGTGCTCCAGTTTCCCCGTCGTGCCGGGGTCGGCCTGTGTTTTGATAGCGCTGAAGTCGATCCGCGCCTGGTGGACCAGCTCGCCGCGCTCTGCCGCAACATCGGCTATCACGGGGTATTCGAGGCCGAGTTTATCCACCATGACGGGCGCGACCTGCTGATCGATTTCAATCCCCGCTATTTTGGGCAGGTGGGCTTCGATATCGCACGCGGCATGCAACTGCCGTGGCTCGCCCAACTGTGTGCCGTCGGCAACGAGAAGGAGGCGCAGGAATTCGCCCGGCTCGCGATCGAGTCACCCCGGCCATCGTATTTTGCCGACAGCCTGGCGCTTCGCTGGCATCTGGCAATTGGTGCGCTGTTCGGCACCGTGAGCGCCCAGGAGCGGCGCAAGTGGCATGCCTGGCTTGGTGCACGACCCGATCACTTCGTGGATGCGGTGGTTCGTCCCGGCGATATGGTCCCGGCGCTGGTCGCCGCCACCAGCAAGTTCTGGTACGCGGTGCGCCATCCGCGCGGTTTCTGGCGTTCGCGGCATACGGTGCCGCACGCGGACCTGCGTTCGGGGGGCATCCACCCGTCCAAAAATATTACCCGCAGCCAGGTGATCTGGCGCGCGTTCTTCGTGCTGCTGGGTGTCGTGCTGCTGGGCATCCTGGCCCATGTGACGATGGCTTAGTTGCCGGGCAGGGCGCTTACGCAGCCTGTCGGTCAGCATGAAGGAAATGCGCGAGTTCCAGGTGAGTCCCAGCCGCGTGGCGACGAACCCGGTGGCAAAGTGCTTGCGGACCTCCGCATTGTCGAAGGCGTGGCGCGCATAACGGATGGTGGCGCGCGACAGGTCTGCAGCCTGCAGCTCCAGGTCATCGTCAATGTTCATGTGGTAACCCACATGGCCCAGCGTGAGCCAGCTGCCCATGGCGACCTGCGGCGAGCGTGCGGCATCGGCCGGGGTCACGGCAAAGCTGCCCAGGGTTTCGCGCAGGTTCTCGACCACCTCTTCAGCACGGGTCACGCTGGCGGCGTCGACGATGAACCAGCCGTTGTCGCGATCGATCCAGGCATGGATGATGCGACGCTTCACCAGCGCCCGGGCGCGCAGCTCTTCGGTAATCCGCAGCTTCAGATCGCGCATCTGCTTGCGGCCTACGGGAAATCCCTGCTCGGCGGCGATGTGCACCGCCTGATCGGCCGCTTCCTGGCGGATCACCGAGCCGGGCAGGAGCTTCTCTTCTACGCCCAGTGCGATGAGCTGGTGCGTGCCGACGCTGTGCAGGAGGCGGGCGGTGGGTCCAACTGGCACCCAGCCGCTGGTCGTCAGGTCGAAATGGCCGCAGGACTGCAGCGGACGGCTTTCCAGCCTGGCCTCCAGATCAGCGGGCGAAAGATTGAATTCCGGCGGCAGGCGATAGATGCAGAGATTCCTGAAGAACATGATGCGCGCGCAATTTCGAAGGCCGCGCAGTATAGCGACGCCAGACGCATCTGGAATGCAGATTGACGCTAGCGTGCGGCGGACTTGACGAACCCGATCACGATCAGCGCGATTCCCAGCAGCACCAGCAGATGAATTGCGCCAAATGTGATCTTCACTGCCAGCCAGAGAACCAGCCAGAGGATGAGGATCGCCACGCCGATGAATTTGAGTATGCCCATGGAAAAAAGATAATTGCTCGCTTTGCACTGCAATGTCAGTTGGCTCAGCCAGATTTCGTAGGCTGCTTCTTACATGCGTAGAGTTATCAAGTCGCCGTGATTACCTGCATTCCCGAAGTGCTGACGCCGGAAGAGGTCGCAAGGATCCGCCAGGAGGTTACGCGGATGCCCTTCGTATCTGGTGCGGCCACCGCGGGTAGCCGCGCCAAACGGGTCAAGAACAACGAACAGGTTTCGCAGGAACACTCACGGCGCCGGATCCTCCACGAGATCGTCATCAACTCCCTGATGCACCGGAGTCCGACCTGGTACAGCAGACGCGCGCCAATCTGCTGCCGATGTGGGCGGAGACCTGAGGGATCGCGTCAGTAACCGGCGCCCGACATCGGTTATTTCACGTCGAGATGCTTCGCAAAGAACGGCAGCACATTGCCGGTGAAGCGCGCGCCCACGCGATTGCCGTGCGTGCCTTCATACACTTCGAATGTATGTGCCACGCCGAGCCGGGTCAGCGCTGCGTCGAGCTGCTTGTTGGTGACAGAAAGGCCATCCTCGTTGCCGACATCCAGCGCAATGCCACGGAAGCTCTTCAGTGCCGGCACGTTCTGGTCCACCGTGATGAGCGGCGAGTTGGCCGTCCACTTCTCCGCAATCAGCGGCAGCGGCTTGCCCTCTGCGTCAAAAGGCAGGTCGAAGTAGAAGGGCGGATTCTGCGGATTTGAAGCCCAGGCGGAGGCCTGGGACTGCACGCCATTGGTCGCGCTGCGTGACTCGGACTTCAGGTCCGGCGTCATCCGCGCCAGTTGTGTTTTCACCGTCTCCGCATTCGGCGCCTGCAGCAGCACCGCGGAGCTCATCGCATACAGGGCACCGAACACCTGCGGGTATTTCATGCCGATGCGCAGCGTGCCATAGCCCCCCATTGAATGACCAGACAGGCCGCGACTGCCGCGCTTTGCCAGCGTGCGGTAGTGACTGTCCACATAGGCGACCAGGTCTTTGGCGATGAAGCTCTCCCAGTCGCCGATCGTGGGCGAGTTGGAATAGAAACTGCCACCGAAGCGGGTGAAGGCATCGGGCATCACGATGATGGCTTCCAGGGCGCCGGCGGACATCGCGGTGTCGGTGGCGGTCGGGAGGTTCAGGACTGCAGTGACGTATACATCCACGGTCACCGCATAACCGTGCAGGAAATAGATCACCGGATAGCGCTTGCTGCCCTTTGCGTATCCCGGTGGCAGGTAGACGTAGACGTCGCGCTCCGCGTCATTGCCCTGGAGATTGCCGGCCAGGGAGGCGCCCTGCACGCGGATCTTCTCAAGCTTGCCCTGCGCGGCCATTGCTTCGGGCAGTGCGAAGGCCAGCATGAGAGCACAAAGTGTCAGAATCGTTCGAATTGCTTTCATCACCTATTCTCCCAGCCGCAGCTTGGCCTTGCCAGTTGCCGCGTCTTCATAGATGCGGTTGTCTTCGCAGACGAACTCGTTGATCCGGTAGTTCTTCATGCGATTGTATTTGTAAGTGAAAGTCCAGGGCTTCGTCAGGAATTCAGGATCCGTGATGGTGATCTGGTCTTCCCAGTTTTGCGGCGAAGTCACCGTGATCCGTTCGTCGATGCGCATGTTGGGTGAATGCGGCACGCCACCCATGCGCACGCCTTCCTTGAGGCCAATGGTATTGACGACAAGGGTGTTGCCTTCCCAGCGGCCCACGGAATGTCCCCAGAACAGCGGTTCCGCGTCTTCCACCGCAATCTGCTTCTCGTTGAGGTAGATGCGCCGCACCTGTCCGAAGGCTTCCTGGATGATCGTCACCTGTCCGGGCGACTGCAGCACTTCCACCGGGAAGACCGCCTTCATCATCGAGGGAAAGCCGCCGGGAATGCAGCGCATGCCGCCATTGACGGCGGTCTCGCCGCGCGCCGTGGCGGCAGCCGCTGCCTGCTGCTGCGCGCGAAGCTGTGAAGCCCACGGTTCCTGCAGCGGCGCCGGCGGCACCTCCTGCGGTGGGAGCGGCGATCCTGCGGGGCGCAGGATCTCGGGCGGAAACGGGTCTTCCCAGGTGCCGGAGAAGTTCGGGCCTTCTATTTTCGGCACAGCTGCAGGTGCGGCGGCCTGGACCTGGGCAATGCAGCCTGTGGCTGCCAGAGCAAATGCGAGGCCGGCGCGGATCACTTCTCGTCCTGCAGCGAGATCGTCGCGGGACCGGCGAAGCCGCCGTTGTTGAAGACGCGACCATCGGGCAGCTTGATCTCTTTCAGCAATCCGCCAGCTTCACCGGAACGCAGCGGCGCGATTACCAGCGTGACCTTGTCGCCGGCCTTGATCATGTTGAACTTCCAGCCGATGCGATTGAGGATGCCGGGGCTTGCACCTTCGATCGTGTAGCTCATGGCTTCCTTGCCGGCCTCGCCACCCGTGACGAAGATATAGATGTGCGGGTTTGCCCAGTCGAAGCGCGACACCTGGCCTGCAATCTTTACCTGGTGATCGTTGTCGAACATGGCGAAGGAGTGGTGCGCCATCGCAGCTCCTGCAATCACGCAGCAGCATGCCGCTGCCAGGTACATGGCTGCGCGCCGTCCCCGATGATTGGTTGATCTCATGCACGTTCCCCGTCCGATTACTGTGTTGCAGAAACTCCAAACGCCAGCAGCACGTTGCCGGGCATGCCACCGAAGCGCGGATAGCCCGAGTTCACGAACAGCATGCCATCGACTATTACGGGGCCGGCGCCATCGAGCGAACCACCGTTTGCTGACGAGCCATTCACCGTGCGGTAAGTTTGCGCGGTATCGACATCCCACAGCAGCTGGCCATCAGCACTCGAATACGCGCGCAGGTGGCCATCCATCGAACCGGAAAATACCGCGCCCGGAATGGCGCTCACCGCCATCGATTGAGCTGGACTGCAGCCGGCACGCGGCGGCTTGCAGGGCAGAGCTGGCGCAAACCAGCGCTGCGAGCCGTCGAGCACATTGAGCGCGGTCAGGCTGCCACCCACCTCCGGATCGAAGTTGGCATTGCCGATTACGCCGGCGGCATTGCTCGGCGGGCCGGCGTTGCGCGCGCGCGCCGAGCCGGCGATGGCGGCGTAAACAGCCTGTCCGTCGCTGGCCATGCCCCACTGGATTCCGCCATTGGCGCCGCCCTTGCCCACGCGCGTCTGCCACAACGGCTTGCCCTTGCTGCCTGGATCGAAGGCGAACACGACACCCGATTTCTGGCCGGCCAGCAAGACCTCGCGGCCGCTGGTCGTGCGCACCAGCATTGCAGAAGAGCCGAAATCCACATCGGGTCCGTTCCGGAACGGACATTTTTCGATCCGGCTGCAGGATGAATTGAACACGTCGCCAGCGGTGGTCTGCTGCGTCCAGACCACGCGGCCGGTCTGCAGCGACAGCGCCACGACGGCATCACTGGTTGCCGTAGCGGGCTGGGAATAGTTGTCACCGGTTGCCACGTAGAGCAGGTTGCGTGCGGCATCAACAGTGGGTGCAGACCAGATGCCCGCGCCCGATGGTCCGAAGGTGGCGGTGCCATTGGGCATGGTGCCCGTCTTCACCGGGCGATCCACAAGATAAGTCTTCCAGACCACAGCGCCGTCGCGCACCCGCAGGGCTGTGACGCTGCCGCGGAACGTGCAGCATTCATAGGCAGGATCGATCGAGCGGGTCTCTTCCCAGGACGCTGCCGGGACGAATGCAATGCCTGCGTGCACGGCGATGGAGCCGGTCAGGCGGGTCGCTTCATGCTCCTCGACTCGCTTCTGCCAGCGTTCCTTGCCCGTGCGCGCATCCAGCGCATAGACCAGTCCGTTCTGATCGCTGAATACCAGCGAGCGCTGCGTTCCATCCGTGGCAATCGTCATGGCAGCGCGTACTGGCCCGTGTGCGCGGTACTGCCAATGCACGCAGCCGGTCTTTGCGTCCAGCGCATAGACCGAGCCGCCGGCACTGCCGACGAACAAGCTGCCATCCATGATGGTCGGCGCGCCAAATGCAGTCACGTCGCCGGGAAAGCCGAACGCCCACTTGAGTCGCAGCCGGCCCAGATCACGGGCCGCGAGACCGGCAGCCCCGTTTGGCTGAAAGCGCATGTTGGACTGCGACGGGCCCCAGCTGGTCCAGTTCGGTGCCGCCGGAAGCGACATCACCTTGTTGTCCGGCTTGCACCAGGCGCTGGCGGGCATGGCTGCCTCGTCCTTGCCCTTGCCAAGAAATGCCGCGACGGCAGTGCGCTCTGCGCGCTTCATCGGGTAGGCGATGTTCATCATCTGCCCGAAATCCAGCGCGCGCAGGATGCTGGCAGGAGACATCTTCGAGAGCGCATCGCGCGTCGGTATGCGGGGCGCGACCTGCTCGTGACAGGCGGCGCAGTACCGGGCGTAAACCTGGGCACCCGCGAGGGGTGCTGCCGGCGCCGGAGCAGCACTGCCACTGGTAACGGCGAACAAGCCAAGCACGATGAACAGGCCGGGAAGACCGCGTAATGCCATGCGCTTCAATCCTTGTGACTTCCGGAAACAGGCGCGCTCGCCGCACGCGGTCTCATCTTAAAGGGGCGGGGACTGCTGCCGTTCACCCCGGACGGCAGCAATCATTGACAAAAAGGCAGCAATAGTCATTTATTTCGATTCGGGACAAGGTGAAGCAGATCGGCGCGGGGCGGCGTCCACGGCACGTGATACCGGCACGAACGTGATTGCGCGGCATCGATCGCAAGCTCAGCCAAGCCGATGCCTGCTTCGCGGTCAAAGCGCAGATCACCGATCACCCAGTGCCGATCCATTTCGGCCGCAAATGGCGCACGCACAAACTGCATCAGTTCGCG
>JANPGU010000213.1:0-15955 GCA_031424095.1 Gammaproteobacteria bacterium | reverse complement strand
CGGAATGGTGCACACCAGCGAATCGCGGGTCATGCCACCGAAGAGTGCCCGGTCGAAACTGCCAATGAACCCCTGCAGGCTGCCGCCATTGCCGAAGGTGAGGCCGTAGCCGACCGCAAACCACAGCACGGAGGCGACGCTGGTGATGGCAAAGCACTGCACCAGGATCGACAGCGCGTTCTTGACCCTGACCAGGCCGCTGTAGAAAAGCGCCAGTCCCGGCAGGGTCATGAACAGCACCAGTGCGGTGGCGGCAAGGATCCACGCGGTGTCAGCACCGCTCAGCACGGGTGTCGTCAAGGTCGCCCCCGGAAGTTTCTATTTATAAGGCCAACCAGAATTATGCCGAACTTCGCATGAGTTGGCAGCCACAACAGACGCAGCTTTCAGAACACTGCCGGCCTCAGCCGCCGGGTGCGGGGGTCTTGCTCAGCCGGCTGGGCTGCGCGATGCCGTAGCCCTGGGCGTAGTCCACGCCCAGGCTGGCCAGCGTCTGGATGATTTCCTGATTCTCGGCGAACTCCGCGATCACGAGCTTGCCGGTCAGGTGACCGATTTCATTGATCGAGCGCACCATCTCGCGATCGATGGGATCGGTGAGAATGCCGCGCACGAAACTGCCGTCGATCTTGAGGTAGTCGACCGGGAAGTGCTTCAGGTAACCAAACGAGGACATGCCGGTGCCGAAGTCGTCGAGCGAGAACTTGCAGCCCAGCTCCTTCAGCGACTTGATGAAGCGATTGGCCTGCGAGAAGCTGGCCACTGCCGAAGTTTCGGTGATTTCGAAGCAGATCTTCGACGCATCCAGCCCGCTCTTCTCGAACTGCTCGATGACGAAGGGCAGGAACTTGTCGTCGCCCAGGCTCTGTCCTGACAGGTTGATGGCGCACATCAGCAGGCGCTCGCGCTCGTCGGCTTCCGACACCAGCCAGCGCAGCGTGTTCTCGATCACCCAGCGGTCGATGGCCGGCATGATGTTGTAGCGTTCGGCCGCGGCAATGAAGTGGTCCGGCGAGATGATCTTGCCGGCCTCGTCGCGCATGCGGACCAGGATCTCGTAGTGCTCACCCACTTCCTTGGCCTGCAGCGGCATGATGGGCATGCGATACAGCTCGAAGCGGCCTTCGTCCAGCGCCGCGCTGATGCGGGCCGCCCACTGCGTCTCGCGGCGGCGGCGCATCAATTCGATGTCGTTCTCGGCGAAGCTGTGCACGCGGTTGCGGCCCTGCTCCTTGGCCGCGGCGCAGGCGCCTTCGGCGGCGGAGAGAATCGACGCCACGTCTTCATTGTCGGCCGTGATCGGCACCACGCCGACGCTGGCGCTGAGCTTGAATACGCGATCATCCCATTCGAAGCGGAAATTCTTGACCGCCTCGCGCATCACCTCGGCCGTGCGCAGCGCGTCTTCCAGTGTGCTGCTTTCCAGCAGCACGCCGTATTCGTCGCCACCCAGGCGCGACAGCGTGTCGCGCCAGCGGATCTTCGATTTCAGCAGCGCGCCGATATGCCCGAGCAGCGTATCGCCCGCGGAGTGACCGCAGGAATCGTTGATCATCTTGAACTGGTCGATGTCCAGATGGCAGAGCGCGTAAGAACCTTCCTGCGCGCGCGCGCTCTTCAGGCAGCGCTCGATGCGGCTCTCGAATTCGCGGCGGTTCACAAGGCCGGTGAGCGGGTCGTGGCTGGCGTGATACGACAGCTTGCGGTTCAGCTCGCGGCTCTCGCTCACGTCATGGAACACCAGCACCGCACCGCAGACCTTGCCCTGTCCGTCACGGATCGGGGCCGCCGTGCTTTCCACATACAGTTCATTGCCATCGCGGCGGATCATCAGCACCGGTCGCGTGGACTTGATCGGCCGTACGCGCCGGATCGAACCCGTCAGCGGATTTTCCAGCGGCTCGCAGGTTTCCTCATGAAACGCGCGGAACACTTCGTCGACATTGCGGCCCATGGCATCTTCCAGACGCCAGCCAGTGAGCGTCTCGGCCACCGGATTGATGTAGTCGATGATGGAATCGGCATCGGTGGTGATCACGCCGTCGCCGATGGCCTGCAGCGTGATCTGCGCGCTTTCCTTCTCGCGGAACAGCGCTTCTTCATACATCTTGCGCTCGGTGACATCGAGCTCCACGCCGATGAGGCGCTGCAGCCGTCCTGCGCCATCGATGCGGCCCTTGGCGCGACTGATCACCCAGCGGTAGTCGCCATTGCAGTGACGCATGCGGTGCGTGCTTTCGAAAATCGGCAGCGCCCCGGAAACATGCTTGAACATCGCGTCCTGCACGCGCGACAGATCGTCCGGATGCACCATGCCCCGCCAGTCGACGATGTCGTCGGGACCCAGATGGGCAAAGCCCATCATCGCCTTCCAGCGCGGCGACACATACAGCCGGTTGTTGTCGAAGTTGAAATCCCACAGCCCCTCGTTGGAGGCGGCGTCGATCAGCGCGTTGCGCTCGGTCAGCTCGATGAGCTGGGCCGTCATTGACAGGCGTTCCAGGCCGGTGGCGAGACTGGTGCCGATGAGTTTCAGCAGCAGCTGATAATTCACATCCCAGGGTCCACGCCCCTGTACGCGCCCGATGGCCAGCAGGCCCTTGGGACGCTGCTGCATATGCAGCGCCACCACCAGCATCGAGCTGAAGCCCAGCGCGGCCAGCCTGGCCGCCTCGGCCGGATCCTCGCGGCCCGGCTGGGCGGTGTCGCGATACTCCGTCAGCCGCAGATGTTCGAAACGCGAGGCCAGAAAGGGGAATTGCGCGAGCTCGACGCCCTTGAGGGCGGACGGGTCGCAGACCACCGCCTCGCCGCGTGCGGAGGTCGTGCTGGCGAAGTGTTGGCCGGGTTCATCCAGCAGGGCCATGAAGGCCAGATCGGCGCCCGTAGCGCGTCGCAGGGTCTCGAGCGCGGTTGCGATGACAGACTCGGAGGTGCGTTCGGAGAGGTTCTGCAGGTCGACCGCGGCCTTGGTGCACTCCACGTCCAGCCCCAGCCCAGCGCCTTTGCGCGAGGACCAGACTGCACTGGAAAACACATCCGAGGCGCCAGGATCAACTGGCAAGACCTGCCGGGTTGACGACATTTCCCGATACTTCCCCTAAGTTGTTGCCAGTGTTGCCGAAGTCGCAGCCTTTTCGCCACGACCTGCCACACAGTTCACCTGCCCAAAGATTCTGTCATATATGTTAAGGAAAGCGATACAAGTTATTGCCGCCACTGAGAATTATGTCTTCGGCAACACACCTGCAACGCGTTCGGTGGTGATCCGCTCGATGGAGTAGCGGGGTCGTCGCTTCACCTCCACGTAAATCTTGGCGACGTACTCGCCGACCAGCCCCAGTGACAGTAACTGCACACCGCCCAGCGCGTAGATCGGCAGCGTGGTGGATGCCCAGCCTGGCACCGAATGATCGGTGAAAAGCTTCACGCCCACCACCCACAGCGAGACCAGCATCGAAAGCACGAACAGCACCGCCCCGGTGGCCGCGATCATCCGCAGCGGCACCGCGCTGAAAGAGGTGATGCCATCGATGCCGAGGCCGAGCATCTTGGCGAGCGGATATTTGCTGTTCCCGGCCAGCCGCAACTTGCGGTCATAGAGCACGCGGGCGCTGCGAAAACCCAGTTGCGGAATCAGGCCGCGCAGGAACAGGTTGGTCTCGGGATACTCAGCCAGCGCCTGCAGCGCAGGACGCCCCAGCAGCCGGAATTCCGCATGATCGGGCACCACGTCGACTCCCAGCACGCGCAGCAGTGCGTAGTAGTGCCGCGCCGACCAGCGCTTGAACATCGAGTCCTGCACGCGGCTGCGGCGCACGCCGAACACCACCTCGTTGCCGGCGCGATATGCGTCCACCATGTCTTCGATCACGCTCGTGTCATCCTGCAGGTCCGCATCCAGCGAGATCACCGCATCGCCGTCGGCGCTCATCAGTCCGGCGAGCAGTGCATTCTGGTGGCCGCGATTGCGCGACAGCTTCACGCCGATCACGCCTGGATGCTGCCCCGCGAGCTGCTCGATCAATGGCCAGCTGCCATCGCGACTGCCGTCATCCACCAGCCACAGGTTGCTGTCCGCTGCGATCTTGCCTTTCGCGGCCAGATCACCCAGCACCTGCTGCACCTGTCGCACGCATTCAGCCAGCACTGCTTCTTCGTTGTAAACCGGGATGACGATACTCAGCCTCATGCTGTGCTCCGTGCAAAAGTCCAGAAGCGATGCGCGAGGAAATTCCAGAACATGGTGATGCCTGTGGTCAGCAGCTGTGCCAGCAGATAATGCCAGTGAAGATAGCCGTGCAGAACCTGCATGAACAGGCCATTGAGCAACAGGCCCGCGGCCATCACCAGCGTGAACTTCCAGATCAGGCTCGCGTGGGATGCCCTGCTGCCGTAGGTATAGCGGCGGTTCAGCAGGTAGTTGAGCACCGCGCTGAGCAGAAAGCCGGTTGTGGATGCGACCACGGCCCGCAGGCCCAGCCATTCGACACCCGCTGCCAGCATGGCGTACTGGATGCCGGTACAGAGAATGCCCACCAGCAGGAAACGTGAGAACTGGGCCCGCCAGCGCGTCATGACGGGACCGGTCAGGGTGTGTAGTGAAAGATGTGGCGGGAATTGCCGCGTGCCGCGCACTGCGCAGCAGGCCTTCCGGTGACCAGATACCAGTCGCCCCGGCTTGAATCGCCAACTACCCGCGCCTGGGCGCCCTCGAAACAAGGCTTCAGCATCCGCACAGGAACCAGCAACTGCCGCTGCGGATCCGCTGCCAGCCATGCCGCCGCGTCGTCGATCTCCGCGTCGCCTTCCCTGAATCGCCGGTGGCCGAAGTTCACCGTCGGGCGCTGCAGCTGCCACAGGAAGTGCTCGTGATAGGCCAGCAGCCCGAGTTCCCGCTCTGGCGCGGCCATCGATTCCAGTTTCGCGATGAAGTCAGCGGCGGAGCGCGAGCCATCCATCTGCGGAAATACCCAGAACCCCAGCACCATCCACGCAGTGGCTATCGTGGCCGCCACCGCAACATGGGCCTTTGCGCCATGCAGGAAAGTGAGCGCAACGGCTGCCACCGCGGCGATGACCGCAAGAGGCACGAAGCTCTGCACGCCGCCCTCTGCCAGCAGGACACTGCCGCGCTGTGCATCGACAAACGTGAGCCACCCGAACGCTGCCGCGCACAGCGTCGCAATCAGCAGCACGAAGCCTGCCAGCGTGCGCTGTACGCCAGGCCGGCGCAGCAGTTCGGGCAACAGATAGCCCGCTGGCAGTGCCAGCAGGGGCAGCGCCGCCAGAATGTACACATCGCGCTTGCCGCGGCTGATGGTGAAGAACGCGACATACAGCAGCGCAAAGCCAAGTGGCAGCAGCACCCGCGCATCCCGTGCGCGCAGCGCATCGCGCCAGCGTGGAATCAGCCATGGCAGCAGCAGCACCAGCGGCAGCCAGGCAGTCGCCATCACCTGCAGGTAATACCAGGGCGCGCGATAATGATGCCAGGGATCGACATAGCGCCCGAAGGTCTGCACGAACACCAGCTCATGGAAATAGTCGCGGATATCCGCGTCCTGCTGCGCCAGCAACCAAACGGGCAGCAGCCACGCCGCAATCACCGCGGCACAGGCAATGCCCGCCAGCAGCCACAGCGGCCATGGCCTGTGCCACTTCACGCCGGGCCAGCCGCGCCACACGGCATACAGCCACGGCGCCAGCACCATGAACGAAAAGAAACCCACCACCTTGCTGAGGGCGCCAAGACCGGCAGCCGCGCCGGCAGCCACCGCCCAGCGCCAGCCACCGCCGAGCAGCAACTGGCGCAGCAGGCAGTACACCGACAGCACGGTGAAGAACATCAGCAGCGCATCGAGCTGGGCACGCCGCGATTGCAGGGTGAATTGCACGGTGAACAGCAGCAGCAAGGCAGCATGCAGTCCCGCCTCGCGATGCCAGAGTCGGCGACCAAGGTCATAAATCAGCAGCAAGGTGCCCAGACCGGCGAGCAGCGACGGCAGCAGGAATCCGATCCGCTGCGAGCCGGTCAGCCAGTAGCCCACTGCCTGCAACCAGAACAGCAGCGGTGGCTTGTCCTGGAAATAGTCGCCGCCCACCATCGGGATCAGCCAGTTGCCATGCGCCAGCATGTCGCGCGCGATCAGCGAATACACGGGCTCATCCGCCGGCCAGGGATTGCGCAGACCGATGCCGGCGCCAATGACCAGCAGCCCAAGTCCGACGATCAGCAGCAGGTCACGCCACTGCGCATTGCGTGCGTCGTTCAACGCAGGGCCTCACGCGCCAGCAGAAATTGCTGTCGCAGCGCCTGCTCCATGCGCTGCTGCAACGCCGCCATCACCGCGGGCTCACCCAGGGTTACTTCGCGACCGATCCAGACTGGTGCGCCAATGGCAATGGCGACGCGGCTGAAGGGCCAGGGCAGCACGAATTTGTCCCAGCCGAGAAACCAGGCGCGCGAGGCTGCAAAGGCCATTGGCAGAAGCGGGCGACCGGAGATCTGCGCCAGCATCAAGGCGCCGGGCTTGAAGCGGAAGCGCGGCCCGGTGGGACCATCCGGCGTGATCACCGGCGACACGTTGTCATGCACCAGCAGCTGGTAGTAGTCGCGCAATGCGCGGGCACCGGTGCGCGTGGACGAGCCGCGGATCACGCGCGCGCCCAGACTGGTCGCGATCCTCGCGGGAATCTCGCCATCCACCGAAGGACTGACCAGGAAGCCCAGCCGCAGACCGCGCTGCATCTGCTGCAGCAGATAGCGCGCGCAGAACAGCTCGTGCTGGTGCCAGTAGCAGGGAAGCAAAGACGGCGCCTGCCTGAGCGCGGCATCGAGATGTGTGGCCCCCACCACCCGCACGACGCGGCAACTGCCCCACCAGGCCCGGATCACGCCCAGACCCAGCGGCGCCAGCAGCGCATACGCAAGCCGGCGCAGCGGGGTCAGGCGGCGCTTTGAGACCCGCTCTTCGGGTAGAATTTCCGGCTTCATGACTTCAGACCCGCTCCTGCCACCCGAATCGGACCAGCGTTTCGACATCGGCTCGACAGCAGACTCGCTCGACCGCATGCGTGGCATCTACGCTCAGCTCGGCGACGCCTATCGCGTTTATGCGCCCGGCCGCCAATCGCACACCTGGGTGTTCAATCATCCGGACGATGTGCGTCGCATTCTCGTCAACAACTATCGCAACTACACCAAGGGTGTGGGTTTCGACCGCATCAAGATCCTGCTGGGCAACGGCATCATAGTTAGCGAGGGCGAGTTCTGGAAGCGCCAGCGGCGCATGATGCAGCCCGGCTTCCACCGCCGCATCCTCGGCCAGTTCGACCGCGTCATCGCCCGCGCCAATGATCGCCTGCTGGTCGAATGGCAGCGCAAGTGTGCGGCTGGCGAACCCGTCAATGTCACGGATGACATGAGCATCATGACGCTCGAGATCATCCTGGGCACGATCTTCGGTGATGATCTCGCGGTGATGGCGCAGGAGACCGGCGAAAACCCGTTCGCCGTGCTCACCGCCGAGCCGACGCGCGACCTGCGCTTCGCCTACCAGTTCCGCAAGCTCACCACGCTGATCGGCAAGTGCGTGGCGCGCCGCCGCGCCGCGGGCAGCGCACCGGCCGGCGATCATCCCGACTACGTTTCGATGCTGCTCAACGCGCGCGACAAGGACAGCGGCGCCGGCATGACCGACAAGGAAATCGTCGACGAGATCACCACCATGGTCGTCGCCGGCCATGAGACCACGGCCAGCGCGCTGAACTGGACCTGGATGCTGCTGGGTGAGCATCCGGAGGTGGAGGCGAAGCTGCATGCCGAGATCGACGCCAGTGAGGAAGCGGCAGTTCCATCGCTGCAGTCGATGGAGGCCCTGCCCTACACCAACATGGTGATCCGCGAGGCCATGCGGCTGTATCCGCCCGTCTGGGTGATTTCGCGGCGGACGATCGAGGCGGACACGCTTGCGGGGTTTACGGTGCCGCCTGACACCGATGTTTTCTTCAGTCCCTATTTCGTGCACCGGCATCCTGATTTCTGGAACGACGCGGAAAAGTTCGTGCCGGAGCGCTTCGAGCGACAGGAGGAGGAACGGCCGAAGCTCACCTACATCCCCTTCTCCGCCGGCGCGCATCACTGCATTGTCGAGACGCTGGCGATCTTCGAAATGCTGGTACACATGACCCGCTTTGCGCGGCGCTTCCGCCTGCGTCGGGTCGACAATGATCCGGTGGAATTCGAAGCGCTGATCAACCTGCGCGCCACGCGTCCCTTCATCATGCGGCTCGAGCCGCGCACGAGCAGCAAGCATTCATGACAGCCACAACCCTCAATGAACTGGTGGCGCAGAACAGTGCGGCCGACCGTGCCGTCACCTATCACCAGGGCGAAGGGCAGTCACGCAAGGTCAGTTACGCGCAGATCCACAAGCGCGCCCTGGGCGTGTTGTTCCACCTGCAGCAGCTGGGTGCGAAGCCCGGCGACAGGCTGATCCTGCTGCTGACCAACAACGAGCAGTTTATCGATGCCTTCTGGGCTGCCGTGCTGGGCGGCATCGTGCCGGTGCCGGTTGCCATCGGCATCAGTGACGAACATCGCCACAAGCTGCTGCGCATCGCGCTCAAGCTTGGCAAGCCGTTCATCTACACCGATCGCAAGACACTGGAGCGCATCGGCCAGTTCGCCGGCCAGAGCCAGGATCCGGCCAGCGCGGCGGCCTTCGCGCAGCTGCGGCCGCGGGCTTTTCTGGTGGAGGATCTGGATGACCTTGGCCGGGCCGGCGCCGCCCATGCGGCGCAGCCGCAAGACACGGCGTTCATCCAGTTCTCCAGCGGCTCCACCAGCGACCCGAAGGGCGTGGTGCTCACGCATGCCAACCTGATGGCGCATGGCGCTGCCGTAACCCGCGTTGCCGGCTTCAACGAGCAGGATGTCAGCTTGTCGTGGATGCCGCTCACGCATGACATGGGTCTAATCGGCTTCCACCTGGTGATGTTCGCCAACCGCATCAACATGCACCTGATGCCCACCGAATTGTTCGTGCGTCGTCCGCTGCTGTGGCTGGCGATTGCCTCCGAGCAGCGCGCCACCATCCTGTGCTCGCCGAATTTCGGCTATCGTCATTACCTGAAGGTGCTGGGCGATCGCTCCCCGGGCAGTCTCGATCTGGCCAGCGTACGGCTGATCTTCAACGGTGCCGAGCCCATCTCGGTGGAGCTGTGCGAAGAATTCATGGGTCGCATGGCAAGCGTGGGCCTGAAGCGCAATGCCATGTATCCGGTCTATGGCCTGGCGGAAGCCTCGCTGGCAGCGACCTTTCCACCGGTTTCCCGTCCATACCGCACCTTGCTGCTCAACCGCCATCAGATGAATGTGGGCGACACGGCTGCGGTGCTCGCTGAGGGCGGACGCGACGCCGTGCCGCTGGTCAGCGTCGGCGCAGCGATTCCCGGCTGCGAATTGCGCATTGCCGACAATGACGACAGCGCCCTGCCGGCCGGCCGCATCGGCCACATCCTGATCCGCGGCGACAACGTGACCGGTGGCTATTTCGAAGATCCCGAGGTGAATGCCGCGACGTTTACCCGTGATGGCTGGCTGCGCACCGGCGATCTGGGCCTCATGCACGACGCCGAGCTCTACATCACCGGCCGCGCCAAGGAGATCATTTTCGTCAACGGCCAGAACTATTACCCGCATGACCTGGAAGCGATTGCGCAAGCGGCGCCGGGCATGGAGCTGGGCAAGGTCGTGGTGGCGGGCGTGCGTCCACCGGGAGCGGAAACGGATCAGCTCACTGTTTTCGTCCTGCATCGCGGCGATCTGGCGGAATTTCCCGCCCTGGCCACCGAGATCAGCCGACTCATCAACGAACGCGCCGGCCTGGAAGTTGCGCAGGTGGTGCCGGTCAAGCGCATCCCCAAGACCACCAGTGGCAAGATCCAGCGGCATCTGCTGGAAACGCAGTTGCTCGACGGTGAATTCGTTGCCGACCTGGCCGAAGTATCCAGGCACAGTGGAGGTCTGCAGTCTGGTGTAAGCACGGCACCGGATTCAGTCGAGGCGCGCCTGCTCCGCATCTGCAATGCGGTGCTCACTTCGCGCACGGTAGGACCGGATGACAACCTGTTCGAGATCGGCGCCAGCTCACTGAAGCTTATCGAGATCCACGAACAGATCGACCGTGATTATCCGAACCAGGTGGATCTCACTGAATTGTTCGACCATCCGACGGTGGCTGAACTCGCGCGGCACCTTTCGGCCAAGCTGGCTCAGTCGGCGTAAACGCTGCGCCTGAGCTTCCAGCGCCGGTGGCCCCAGGTCCAGTCACCGGGCGCGGCGCGGATCTCCTGCTCCACCAGGCGCGCGTAACGCGTGGTGAATTCCCCCGGCGCCAGCATCTCGCCGGCGTTCGCCAATGGCTTGAATTCAACCTCGTAATGACCGCGGCGCAGGCGCCGCAACGCGACGAACACGGCAGGGTAGCGCGTGGCTCGGGCCATCTGCTCCGGCCCCATGTAGAACGCCGTATCGCGCCCGAGAAAACTGACCCAGTGCTGATGGTCACTGGTGGTGGGCTCCTGATCCGCGAGCATGGCGATGCCGCGCACGATGTGCCGGCGCTGCAGCAGGTCGGCCAGCAGTTGCTTCGCCGGCACCAGGTGCGCACCGAAGCGTGTGCGGATTGCGTTCATGGCCCGGTTCACCGACGGGCTCTTGATCGGCTTGTAGCCTACATCCAGCGGATAGCCGAGCTGCAGGGCCATCGCCTGCAGCACCCATTCCCAGTTGGCCTGATGCGCCGCCACCAGCAGCACCGGCCTGCCCTGCGCCAGCAGGCCCTGGGGCAGGCCGATGTTGCGCACTCCGACATGCGCCAGGAATGCGGCGGGCGTCAGGCGCGCACTGCAGATCACCTCGGCGATCATCTGGCCGAGCTGCCGGTAGTGGTCGCGCGCGATACCTCGCACCGACGCTTCATCCAATGCCGGGAAACAGGCGCGGATATTGGCAAGTACCACGGGCAGGCGCATGCGCAGCACCCGCAGCGCCAGCCACGCCAGCGCCCCGCAGGCCGCATACAGGATGGGCAGCGGAACCAAGGACATCGCCCGCAGCCAGACAGGCTGAGGCGGCGCGGGAGCGGTCGGGGCGGTCATTGGCCTGGAATATTAGATGTTATCCTTGCGGCGCTTCCAGCAAAGCATCCCAACAACATCAACTTGCGGAATCGATGCCATGAATGAAATTCAACTGCTGATCGGTGGTTCGGAACAGGCTGCCACGGGCGGCGCAACCTTCGAACGCAAGAGTCCGATTACCGGCCTTGTCGTTTCACGGTCGGCCGCAGCCTCCGCTGATGATGCCCGCGCCGCTTGCGACGCTGCGGCCAAAGCTTTTCCTGCCTGGTCGGCGATGGGGCCCAACGCGCGCCGCAAGCTGCTGCTGGAAGCGGCGGCAAAGATCCGCGCGCACAGTGCGGATTTCTCGCGCCTGTGCGTCGAAGAAACCGGTGCGATCGGCATCTGGGGCCATTTCAACACCGGCTTTGCCGCCACCATCCTGGAAGAAGCGGCAGCGATGACCACGCAGATCACGGGTGAAACCCTGCCTTCCGATCAGGCTGGCACCATTGCCATGGGCGTGCGGCAGGCAGCCGGCGTCTGTGTCGGCATGGCACCCTGGAACGCGCCGGTGATTCTTGGCGTGCGTGCCATCGCGATGCCGCTGGCCTGCGGCAACACCGTGGTGCTGAAAGCCTCGGAGCTCTGCCCCGGCGTGCATCGCCTGATCGTCGACGCCTTCGTGGAAGCCGGCTTTCCGGCGGGTGTGGTGAACTTCGTGGCGCACTCGGCCGCCGACGCCCCCGCTGTGGTGGAGGCGCTGATCGCGCACCCCGCCGTGAAGCGCGTGAACTTCACCGGCTCCAGCCGCGTCGGCCGCATCATCGGCGAGCTCTCGGGCAAACACCTGAAGCCCTGCCTGCTGGAACTGGGCGGCAAGGCGCCCTTGCTGGTGCTGGAAGATGCCGATCTGGACGAAGCGGTGGCTGCCGCGGCCTTCGGTGCATTCATGCACCAGGGCCAGATCTGCATGTCGACCGAACGCATCATCGTGGTCGAGAAGATTGCCGAACAGTTCATGCAGAAATTCGTGGCCAAGGTGAAGACCCTGCAGGTGGGCGATCCCACCAAGGGCAAATTCCCGATTGGCGCCTGCGTTGACGTGAAAACCGTCGATCATGTGAAGGCGCTGATCGCGGACGCCACGGCCCACGGTGCCAAGGTGTCCACCGGCGGTACCGGCACCGGCGGTGCGTTCTTCGAACCCACCGTCGTCGATGGCGTGCAGAAAGGCATGCGCATCTATGGGGAGGAATCCTTCGGTCCCATCGTGGGCGTGCTGCGGGCACGCGACACCGACCATGCCGTGGAACTTGCGAACGATTGCGAATACGGCCTTTCTGCCGCGGTGTTCAGCCGCGACATCAATACCGCGTTCTCGGTGGCCCAGCGCATCGACTCGGGAATCTGTCATATCAACAGTCCCACCGTGCAGGACGAGGCGCAGATGCCGTTCGGCGGCACCAAGTCCAGCGGCGTAGGGCGCTTCGGCGGCAAGGCGGGAATCGCGGAATTCACCGACCTGCGCTGGATCAGCATCTCCACCAAGCCTCGCCACTACCCGATCTGAGGGCCCTTCAGGAAGCGTTCAGGGGTGCGTTTGCTACAATCGCCCCCTGACGCTCTTTGCATTGGTTCTCTAGCCCTGGAGTCAATCGTCCATGCCTGTGTATCGCACTGCTCCCCTGCTCGCCCTTGCTGCCGTGTTCGCCGCTCCTGCATTTGCTGCGGGCGCCAAGGCGGATCTGGAAAACGGCAAGACCATCTTTGCGCAGCGCTGCGGCATCTGCCACGCCGTCAGCAGCGAACCGGGTGGCCCGATCGTGGGTCCGAGCATGGTGGGCCTGATCGGCCGCAAGTCGGCCAGCGTGAAGGACTTCGCCATGTATTCGCCCGCGCTGAAGAAATACGGCGTCACCTGGAACGCCAAGTCACTGGACACCTTCCTGGTGAACCCGATGAGCGTGGTGCCGGGCACCACCATGCCGATGATGCTGCCGGACCCGAAGGAGCGCGACGACGTGATCGGTTACCTGTCGACCCTCAAGGCCGGCAAGTAATACCCGCGCTGTGCTGACCTGCTGCTAGCTGCAGCTGGTCAGCGCGTTGATCCAGCTGCGCAGCAAGGCAGTGCCTGCCGCATCCACAATGCGCGGCTGCAGTGGCGGCATGGCATCTGCATCGGTGCGCCCGGGTCGCAGTGCCAGCAGCGAACGCGACGCCGGATCCACGCCACCCACGGCGATGATCCGAGCGCCGGCTACTCCCAGATTCCTCACCGGAATCACTTCGCAGGCATTCGTGTTTGCCAGCGGCGTCGTGTAACGCAGATCAAGGCTGACCGGCGTGCCACTGCCTGGCCGATGGCAGTGGGAACAATTTGTGTGCAGGTAAGCGCGCGCGCGTTCCTGCACTGATCCTGCACTGCCAAGTGGATCCGGCATCGACGCCAGCTGTGCGACCGGCTGTGTCAGCGCGGGTGACAATATGCCGACCTGATTCAGCGTAGAAAGCTGGTTCGCCGTTCGGCCAGTGATCGCGTACCCGAACTGTCCGTTGAGCTGCGCAATTTCCAGACCCAGTGAGCGCCCTGCGGCGCTGGTGTGACAGAGCAGGCATTGCGCTTCACTCGGAAACAGCCAGCTCTGGCCGGCAACCTGCACGCTCTTGCCGCCGATCACGCGCGTGGCATCGGTGCCCTGTGCGTTCCATGCATAGGTATAGCCCGCCCATTCCCCATTGTTGTGCCGCATGAACAGGCGCGTTTCCACCAGCTGCGTGCCGATGCGGAAGTTCTTCACCAGCACGCTGCCATTGGGGAAATCGAAGTCCCCATCACTGCCGACCGTGATGCGCTGGTCGTCCGGCAGCGCGAGGAAACGCGACTTCGACGCCCCATCGGACCAGAACGCCGCATTCGGCGCATACGGCACGAGACCGCTCGCAGGCTGCGTGGCATTGCCGGCAATCACGCACCCGGTGGCGGAGAGTTGCGAGGGAATCACGCGGCCCGTGGCCGCGGTACCGGCGCGCAGGCGATGCAGCGTGCCAGCGTAATTCACCACATAGATCTCTCCCGCCGGATCCTGTGCGAACGAGGAAATGTTCAGACCGGAGTCGAATCCACTGGTGAACTGCTGCGTGGGCGCAGCATCGCGCGCCACATGCCAGATGCGGCCGGAAGCAAAGTCACCGAACACGAAGCGGCCGACCAGCGCGGGAATGGCCGCGCCCCGATAAACAAACCCGCCGGTGATCGAAGCGCCCTGCGCATGACTGTATTCCGCAACCGGATCGATGCTGTTGCCGGCATTGGCGCCACAACTGGCGTTGAAGGCATGCGCACCTTCGCGGCATCGCCAGCCGTAGTTGCCACCCGCCACCACGCGATCCACTTCTTCCCAGGCGTTCTGCCCGACGTCACCCACCCACAGCTCGTTGCTGACGCGGTCGAAACTCCAGCGCCAGGGATTGCGGAATCCATAGGCATAGATCTCCGGACAATTGGTGGTGAATGCGCCCACATCGTTGTTGCACAGCGTGGCGCTGGCGAAGGGATTGGTGGCCGGAATTGCGTAGCGGGCGCCGGACGTGCTGCCATTCACATCGATGCGCAGCATCTTGCCCAGCAGCGTCGAAAGCCGCTGGCCGTTGCCGATGCTGCCGTGCCCATCGCCGCCACCGCCACCATCACCCAGACCGATGTACAGGAAGCCATCCGGATCGAAGGCGATATGGCCGCCATTGTGGTTCGCTTCCGGCTGATACGTCTGCAGGATGGTAATGCCACTCGAGGCGTCCAGTGTCTGCCCGCCATCACGCGTCTGGTATTCCACCACGCGCGAGACGGCCTGCCCGGCGCTCGTAGCTGTGAAGTAAAGGTAAGCGCGCGGATTGGTCGGATAATCGGGATGAAAGGCCATGCCAAGCAGCCCGCGCTCATCGTTCGCGTTGGATGGATCCACGGCGATCTGCGCACCGACATTGATGAACTCGCGCCGCACGGTGACGTTCGCCTGGTTGTCGAACACGTAGACGGCGCCGGTCTTCTGCACCACATACCAGCGGGCAGTGCTCGCAGGTTCCTGCAGCATCAGCAACGGACCGGTGAAGGCCGGCAGACCGCCGAACACGCGCTCCACGGCAAGCGAGACTACGCCCGTATCAGGGGCGTCGCCTGCAAGGCAGGAGGTGTTGGTTGGCCGGGAGTCGAGACCAGATACAACCGGATCAGGCGCTGGTGCGACCACGGGAGCATCACCACCACCGCAGCCCTGCAGGACCACTATCAGCAGACCGCAGACAACAGCCGGAAAAGCCGGTTTCGCGAGAGTCATGGCCCTTCCCTCCCAGCGGATCGTATCCACACTGGGCCACAACATACGGCAGGGGGGCTAACTGTGTCTGTGGGCCGACACCTGCAACGCTGGCAGGCGATCAGACACTCCTTGAAGCTGCGATCCGGATCAGCGCGACCAGCACTGATCCAGATCGCCTGTACCGGATCTGTCCCGGTCACCTGTGTGATCGAGTGTCAGCGCTCCACAGGCAGCATCCCGGGTGGCCTGCGCCCCGATTGGCGTCGCAACCAGACGATAGGTTTTCGGCGCCAGAGTATCCACCGAGAGCGTATACCAGGTGTTCAGACCGCCCTCGGTCTGACAATTCAACACTGGGTCCGCTCCATTGTAGAGCGTTGCCCCTTCGTAAGAGAGATTGGCTGTGGTGGTGTAGTACCGCTCCATGAACTGCGATGCTTCCGACATGCAGGCCCGCGCCGCCGCGCGGTGCGTGCGCGTCGTGTAACTGGTGTACGCGGGTACCG
>JANPGU010000212.1:0-3543 GCA_031424095.1 Gammaproteobacteria bacterium | reverse complement strand
GCCGCGTGGCGCGTCAGGTCGATCTGCAACGGCGTGACCGACACATAGTCGTTGGCAATGGCGTGGAAATCCGTGCCCTCGCCGGCATCCTGACCAGTGCCGGACGGACCGATCCAGTACATGCGCTTGCCCTTCGGATCCTGCACCGGAACGATGGGCTTGGAGCGGTGCCGCCCGCCGAGGCGCGTGGCCTTGATGCCGCGCAACCGCTCGTACGGCAGGTCCGGAATATTCACATTGAGCGTGATGCCACGTTCCAGCGGCTGTTCGAGCAGGCGCGCGACGATGGTGTTGGCCACGCGCGCGGCCGCATCGAAATTGCGGCCGCTGTCCGGCTCCATGCACAACGAGAATGCGACCGTGGGCAGGCCGAGGAAGCGGCCCTCGATCGCAGCCGCCACGGTGCCGGAATACAGGGTGTCATCGCCCAGATTCGCGCCATCGTTGATGCCCGCGCAGACCAGGTCGAATTCGAAATCGAAATAGCCCGAGATCGCAATGTGCACACAGTCAGTGGGCGTGCCGCCGGTGACGTAATGCACGCCTGCCTCGCTCTGGAAGACGCGCAGCGGCACGTCCAGCGTCAGGGAATTGCTCGCACCGCTGCGGTTGCGATCCGGGGCCACGATGGTGGTCTGCGCCAGGCTGCCGAGTGCCGCATTGAGCTTGCGGATGCCTTCGGCAAGGTAGCCGTCGTCGTTACTGACCAGTATGTGCATGAAACTTCAGGGCCAAGGCGGGAACATCGCGCGGCAATATACTAGATGCCCCGTCCCCATGCGGCACACCGGCAATGGATGAAGAGGAACGGGCGCTGTTCCGCCACGCGATGCGCGGCATACGGCGCCTCAAGGTCACACGGCAAGCCCTGCAGCGCCCGCGACCGAAACCGCGTGCGCGCTTCGCGCGCGCCGATCGCCGCGCCGTGCTGCAGGAAAGCCTCGGCCAGGGTTCGCCGCTGGATCCTGTGGAGGAATCCGGCGATGCGCTGCTGTTCCGGCGGCCCGCGATCACGGCGACCATTTTCCGGCGGCTGCGCAGTGGCCAGTACCGGGTCGACGGCGAGATCGATCTGCATGGACTGACAGCGGCAATGGTTGAACCCGCCCTGCGAGAATTCCTGGCAGATGCGATCCAGCAGCGCGCGCGCGTGCTGCGCGTGGTCCACGGCAAGGGACTGCGCTCGGGCAATCGTGGCCCGGTGCTGAAACTGGTGGCGAGCAGTTATCTGCAGCGCGTCGGCGCAGTACTGGCGTTTGCCAGTGCCCGTGAGGTCGATGGTGGCGCGGGCGCCATCCTGGTGCTGCTGGCCGCTGCATGCGCCCGCTAATCGCGCGCAATCAGCACCACCGCCTGCGCGGCCAGGCCCTCGGCGCGGCCGATGAAGCCGAGCTTCTCGGTGGTGGTTGCCTTGAGGTTGACCTGTGCCAGCGGCACGCCGAGCGCAGCGGCGATGCCCGCGCAGATCGCGGCGCGGTGCCTGGCAATCCTGGGCGCCTCGGCCAGCAGGGTGAGGTCGGCATTCACCACCCGCCAGCCATCACGCGCCAGCAGCTGCACCGCATGGCTCGCGAACCGGGAACTTGCGGCACCGCGCCACTGCGGATCGGTATCCGGAAAATGCTGGCCGATGTCGCCCAGTCCGCCAGCACCGAGCAACGCATCGGTGAGCGCATGCAGGAGCACGTCACCGTCGGAGTGCGCCAGCACGCCACGCTCCCAGGGCACATGCACGCCACCCAGCACCACGCCGTCGCCAGGCCCGAAGGCATGCACGTCAAATCCACTGCCCACTTTGAAATTCATGCGCTCTCTCCCTGTGCCAGCACGGCCGCCGCCAGGGGCAGATCGGCAGGCGACGTGATCTTGAGATTGGCGGCCCTGCCTGCCACCAGGCGGGGCGCGTGGCCGCACCATTCCACCGCCTGGGCCTCGTCGGTGGGTTGACGGCCTGCGGCCTGTGCCGCTTGCAGCGCCTCACGCAGCAATCCCAGCCTGAACATCTGCGGTGTGAGCGCGCGCCACAGCGAGTCGCGCGAGGGCGTATCCACCACGCGTTGCCGTGCATCCCCACGCTTGAGCGTGTCCGCCAGCGGCGCGGCCAGCAGACCGCCCACCGCGTCGTTGCCGCATTGCGTGAGCAGCGCCGCAAGTTCGGCGCTGCTCAGGCAGGGCCGCGCGGCATCGTGCACCAGCACCCAGTCCGCAGCGGCGCCCTCGATGTCGAGCAGGGCATTACGCACCGAATCGCAGCGTTGTTCGCCGCCCGCCACTACGCGCACACGCACATCACGAGCCGGAGGCAACATGCGGAAGCGGGCATCCGCGGGATCCAGCGCGACGATGATCTGCCGGCAGCGGGCATCAGCAAGAAACGGTGCCAGCGCATGTTCGATCACCGTCTTGCCGGCCAGCGGCAGGTACTGCTTCGGCACCGTCGCGCCAAAACGGCGCCCGCTGCCTGCTGCCGGCATGATGAGCCAGTACTGCACGGGACGAGTTCAGTGCGCTGCGGCCCGCAGCGCAGTCGGCGCGACTTCTGCGGTTACAGGGGGTTGCGGTCCCGCCGGCGGCACCACCTGGTAGTAGGTTTCGTTGCTGCCAATCAGGCCCAGCTCGGAACGCGCGCGTTCCTCCACGGCTTCGAAGCCCTGCTTGAGATTGCGCACCTCCGCGGCCAGCTGCTGGTTGCGCGCGATCAGGCGCTGGTTCTCGGTGGTCTGCGCGGCCACGGCTTCCCGCAGCTGCAGCACTTCGCGCGTGCCGCTGGGCGACAGCCAGACCCGGTACTGCAGCAGCAGTACCAGAGCAGCCAGCACAGCGATGAACCATCTCATTGCGAAAGCCTATAGCGCTAGAGCGAGAAAGGGAATGCTTCCCGGCCCGCGTAGTGCGCCGCAGCGCCCAGTTTCGCCTCGATGCGCAGCAGCTGGTTGTACTTGGCCACACGATCGGAACGCGACATGGAACCGGTCTTGATCTGCGTGGCAGCAGTCGCCACCGCGATATCGGCAATGGTGTGATCTTCGGTCTCACCCGAACGATGCGACACGACCGACGCGTAATTCGCGGCTTCAGCCATCTCGATGGCCTCCAGCGTTTCGGTGAGCGTGCCGATCTGGTTCACCTTGATCAGGATGGCATTGGCGATCTGCTTGTCGATGCCTTCCTTGAAGATCTTCGTGTTGGTGACAAACAGGTCGTCGCCCACCAGTTGCACCTTCTTGCCCAGCTTGTCGGTGAGTCCCTTCCAGCCAGACCAGTCGCCCTCTGCCATGCCATCTTCAATGGTGATGATGGGATAGCGCGCAGCGAGGCCAGCCAGGTAGTCGGCGAAGCCGGCTGGATCGAAGCTGCGGCCCTCGCCTTCCAGATGGTACTTGCCGTCCTTGTAGAACTCGCTGCTGGCGACGTCGAGGCCGAGGTAGATGTCCTTGCCCAGCTTGTAACCGGCCTGGTCCACGGCCTGGATGATGATCTCCAGCGCCTCTTCGTTCGACTTCAGATTCGGCGCAAAACCGCCTTCATCGCCCACCGAAGTGG
>JANPGU010000211.1:0-1869 GCA_031424095.1 Gammaproteobacteria bacterium | reverse complement strand
CTTCGGCCTTGGTAGAGGCGATGCCAATATTGCCTGAGGCCGATAAGGTAAGGCTGAGAGTAATTTCGGAGATGCGCAGAGGCTTGGAATTGGGATTCTTCGGCGCGGGATCTGCCGCCACTGCGACATCCCCCCGCTTTTAAGTAGCACTTAGGTCTAATGTCTATGGCCGGGAAAGACCTGTGGCGTGAAGAAGCAATTTCGGAAGAGCAGATTTTCGGGTTCCTGCTAAGACCCACAGCGCTCGCTACGGTCAGAATTTGTGCGCTGCGGGTTGCACTCGCGAAACCGGTGACGGCGCTGCGTGACGAGTGAGGGATCTACCCGTGACCCTCTGAGTTCATCGTTTCGAGGAAGGCATGCAATGGCTAAGGGGAGAGTCAGTTGTCGAGATGTCGGCAAAACCGATTCGGTAGCTCTGTGGGTCGTTAACCCATGCCTGGAGAGAAGTGGACCCGCATTTTTGAACACGGAACGCGGTTTGGATAAGTGGATTCCGGCTAGTTTCAGGCCGCCTTCGCGAGGGGCAGCGGTTCAAGCGATTTGAAGTAGATGTGATCTGGCGTGTTGCGGTCAAGAGCGGTGTGCGAGCGACGCGTGTTGTAGAACGCGAAGTACCGTCCGATGCCCGCCTTGGCTTCCGACACGCTCTGGTAGGCGTGCAGATAGACCTCCTCGTATTTGACTGATCGCCATAGCCGCTCGACGAACACGTTGTCGCGCCAGCAGCCCTTGCCATCCATACTGATGCGGATGCCGTGGCTGGTGAGCAGGCTCACGAACTGGCCACCACTGAACTGCGAGCCCTGATCCGTATTGAAGATCTGCGGTTTGCCAAAGCGGTCAATGGCTTCCTGGACGGCCTCGACACAGAAGTCCGCCGAGAGCGTGTTGCTGACGCGCCAGGCGAGCACCTTGCGGCTGTACCAGTCCATGACAGAGAACAGGTATACGAAGCCGCGAGCCATCGGGATGTACGTGATGTCTGCTGCCCAGACCTGGTTGGGTCGGTCGATCGCCAAGCCCCGAAGCAGATACGGGAACACCGCATGCAGTGGATGGCGCCGTGACGTGTTCTGACGGCGGTAGATCGCCTGGATGCCCATCAGGCGCATCAATCGTCGCACGCGCTTGCGGTTGACGGTGAGGCCCTGCGTGCGCAGCTGATCACGCAGCATCCGACTGCCCATGAATGGCCACTGCAGATGCAGCTCGTCCATCCTTCGCATAAGTTCCAGGTCCTCGGCCGACACCGGCTGCGACTGGTAGTACAGCGAGCCGCGCGACAGCTGCAGCAACTGCGCCTGGCGCTTGAGCGGCAGCTCGTGCGTGCGCTCGATCATCGCTTTGCGCTCAACCGGGGAACCCGATCGAGCGCGCCGGCTAAAAAATCATTCTCCAGCGTCAGCTGCCCGATCTTCGCGTGCAGTGCCTTGACGTCCACGGCAGGCTCGGCACGCTCGCCACCGGCAAATACGTCACCAGCGTTCTCCAGCAGCTGGTTCTTCCACGTCGTGATCTGGTTCGGATGGACGTCAAATCGCTCCGCTAGCTGCGCTAGCGTCTGACTGTCCTTCAGAGCGGCTAATGCCACTATGGCCTTGAATGCCGCTGAGTGGTTGCGGCGGGATCTTCGAGTCATGGTCTTCCTTCCTCCGGAGCATTATCCTCGCTCCATTAAGGCCGGACTTCCACTTATCCCAGTGTTCGATTAACCGGGTCCACTTCTATGGGCCATCGCGGAACACGGTGGGGCTCATTGGCCCACTCTAGCAGCACCCATGGGGCTTGCACCCAGAACAAAGAGGCGAAAAGTCATGGTGTATAACGCACTAGCTGAGCAGGCCACGCGCGAGCGCATGAAGCATG
>JANPGU010000210.1:0-5682 GCA_031424095.1 Gammaproteobacteria bacterium | reverse complement strand
GCTCGATGGTGCTGCGAATGCTGGCTTTCGTATCCGGCCGCAGGGGCCTCCCCTTCGTAGTCTTATTGTTGACGTAGAGATCCATTACCTGCCGAAGTGTGAGGCTCTGCCACCTATCAGCTTCGACCTTGGCTGCCTCGGCTTCGTGATACTGAACCTCGACCTGCACCGGGTCTTTGCCATCCTCCACCATTCGTGCAAGAAGCTTCGCCTCCACACGCGCCTCATCGGCTGCATAGGCCCCGTGCCGTCCTATGGTGATGTACGCCTCTCGGCCATCTACGGGACGCCTGTAGCGGAAAAGGTAAGTCCGAGTCTTGCTCTTGCTCGAATACCGTAGACCGAAGCCCTTGATTGCCGTGTCCCACAGAATGTCCTGCTCTTTCAGTTGGCCCTTCTTGGTGCCGTCCCTGTACTTGCCGCAGGTGAACGAATCGACAGCCTCGTCTGTTATGAACTTAGCCTTCGCCATTTGAGTTTTCTCCGTAGCCCCGAACCAGCAGTGAGCCAGTGAAACAGGGTGGGCTTACGGTAGTGAATGCGGTCGCGCGTTAAAAGGCGGCAACGCGTGAAATGCCTATTTTCTAGGCAAATCGTGCAGCTAAGTGAGGCTAAGTGAAGCCACGTTAAACGGCGAACTCCCCCTTATGAGTCCCCTGCACTAACCGCTGTGCTACAGGCCCGCCGGGGGAGGGCAAGCATTCTAGCGGGTCGCAATTCCCGGCACCCGCGAAACTCAGGCGCTGGCCGGGTCCCGGGGCTCGATCCACACACCCTTGGCGATGGCGCAACGCGCTCCGTCCTTGTCATGGAGCGAGGTGCCGACAATATGCCGGCGACCCTTCACCTCGATCTTCCAGCCGACGATGACGCAGTGCTCGCCGGCACGCACGGGTCGGTCGATGCGGCAGGTGAATTCGCCCAGCAGGTAGGGCTTCAGACCGGTCTGCATGGACTGGAAGCCGGGACAATCCAGCGCCGCGGCGATGAACTCCGGCGCAATCGTGCCGTCCGTGCTCGCCAGTGATGCATCAGGCACCCAGCCCGTAGCGACGAATGTCTGCGCGGGGACTGCGCCCGCGAACAGCCGCAAGCCGTCACCCGCTGACCGCAATGGGCCGCAGACGAAGCACCCGGGACAGGGATGCTGTGCCGGATCTGACCACGGCGCATGGCGCGCCGCTTCTACTGCCACGGCGTAGCTTGGCGCCTGCGGCAATGTCAGGTCATCAAGATTTGCAGGCCGTGCTTCCACGATGCGATCCGCGCCGTGATCAACGTGCCAGACGCCATCCTCCAGATGCAAAGTCATGTCGGTATCGAGTGGCGGCGGCCGGAGCAGCCGCACCGTCACCAGCTGCCCTGTTGCAGCGGCGACCATCCCGCACATGTACCCGCCGTTCGCGGAAGTGGGTGGACCGCAGAAGCGGGCGGCAACTCGAAGCGGGGGAGGGTTCGCCATCCGCGCAGTGTACGTTCAACTGCGCGGATGTTCGACACTCAGGACGCGAACACGCAAGGTTAGCCGTTGTCGTAAACGGTCTTGCACACGCGCTTCGTTTCCGTATACGTGTTCTTTTCCTGCGCGTTTTCCTGGATCTTGTTGCCGGCATATCCGCCGGCCACGGCACCACCGGCGGTGGCCAGCTTCTTGCCATCACCCTTGCCGATCTGGTTGCCCAGCAGGCCGCCGATCACGGCGCCGACTGCGGTGCCAGCGATCTGATTCTTGTCCTTGGGCTGGCGGGTAAGCGTGACGGTTTCGTCATGGCATTCTTCGCGCGCGACCGGCGCCGCTTTGACCACGGTCTGCACCTTGGTGTCTTCGTTACACCCGACCAATGCAGTCGCGGCAGTAACTGTAAGGAATGCTCCGAGACCGCGGAGGATTTGCTTGTTCATTTTTCGATTTACCTTTTGCTGCAGACAAACAGCGGAAGTTTGCACTGCAATGGTGATCCGCCGCTGCCCGCGGGTATGTAGGACTGGGACCATGGTGCTGGCCGTCCTCGACCTACCCGCGCAGGGCCTTCAGGGCAGCCAGAAGGCCTGGGAGTGATTTCTGGTCGAGACGCGAATGGAAATCCGACTCCTGCTTGTCCAGCAGCCTGTTGAACGTTGTTGTTTTCGCACGACCGGCAGCGGTGAGCGTGAGCGCATGCGAACGACCGTCCGCGCGGGCCCGCGTGACCAGGCCTTTCTTTATCAGGCCTGCAATAAGTGGAACCATGTTGGCGCGCTTGATGCCGAGGGTGTCGCCCACTTCGCCCTGGCGACAGCCGGCATTGGCGCCGATGAGCAACAGAATGGTGGCCTCGGTCGGTCGCAGGCCAGTGGGCGCCATGCGCTCACCCAGGTCAGCCATCATCAGCACCGAGACGCGCCGCAACTGATAACCAATGCGGGCGGCCATCGGGTCCACCAGGACTGCGGGCTCGAATTGGGGAGGCTTTTCCTTCGACGCCATCATTGTTATAATCTATAACAATCGAGGAGAAAAAACATGGCCGGCACACAGAACGAAAAAGACACTGTCAGCTTCACCGTCGAAGACCGCATCGCCTGGGTGAAATACAACCGCCCTGACAAGCGCAACGCGCAAAGCCCCGCGCTCAATCGCCGCATGTATGAAGTGATCGACGAGCTCGAATTCCGCGACGACGTTGGCCTGCTGGTGCTCACCGGCGAAGGTGACTCCTGGTGCGCCGGCATGGATCTGAAGGAATACTTCCGCGAGACCGAAGCGCAGGGCCTCAAAGGCACGCGCAAGGCACAAAGCGAAGCCTATCGCTGGTGGCGGCGGCTGCGCTGGTACCAGAAGCCGACCATCGCCATGGTCAATGGCTGGTGCTTCGGTGGCGCCTATGGCCCTCTGTATGCCTGCGATCTGGCCATCGCCGCTGATGAAGCGAAGTTCGGGCTGTCGGAAATCAACTGGGGCATCCTGCCGGGCGGCGGCGCCACGAAGGTGGCTACCGATTCGATTTCATTCCGCGATGCCATGTATCACGCCATGACGGGCGAGGCGATCGGCGGCAAGAAGGCTGCCGAGTGGAAGCTGGTCAACGAATCCGTGCCGCTCAAGGATCTGAAAAAGCGCGTGCTCGAGATCGCCAATGTGCTGCTGCTGAAGAACCCGGCCGCATTGAAGGCGACCAAGGATGCCGTGCGTCGCGTTACCGAGATGACTTTCGACAACGCGGAGGACTACCTGATCCGCGCGCAGGAAGCCGCCAATTTCTTCGACAATGACGGTCGCAAGGAAGGCATTCGTCAGTTCATTGATGAGAAGAGCTTCAAGCCCGGCCTCCAAACTTACGACGCCAGGCGCAAGAAGTAAGACCGGCTGCCGGAAGTGGAAGAGCCCTAGCGGGGCTCTTCCACTCCATATCCCAGGGCCCGCAGCTTCTCGATGGGCCCATCTGACCTGAACACCTCATCCACGCCCAGCACCGCGAAGGTGAGCCGATTCCGGTCGAGCGCCGTCTTCGCGGCGGCGAGCCAGTCCTGCTGCACCTGCACTGCGCCCTGCTCCGCATGCCATTCGATGTCAGCGAAGATCTTCCTCGCACGGGCCGCGTCCGCGGACTGCCCTTCATTGAAGGCGGCCATCAGCGCGTAGGTGCAGTCTTCCCTGATCGTGCGCACGCGGTTCAGGCTGCGCAGCTTCGGGATGTCACCGCGCGCCCAGGCATTGCCCATTGTTCGCACCCTTTCGATCTCCGGCTCGACCAGATCCAGTCCCCGGGTAAAGCAATCCAGATCTGGCAGCGCCAGCGTGCGCGCGCTCTTGAGCATGCCGCGCGGATTCTCCACCTTCACCTGCCGCTTGATGCCGGGCAACTGGTGGATACGAATCTTGTTCTTTTTCGCGGCGTTGCTGACGACCTCGCGTACGCGCGGACCGCCCTGCAGATCGCTCTTCCTTGCCGCGGCTTCGCGCAATTGGCCGAGCGCTATCGACGGGCGCCACGTCTCCACGTCGTCATCCTTGCCGATGTATCTCACGCGCAGGGCCAGCCACTTTGCATAGGTGTCTGCAGGGAGCACATCCTTCAGTGTCCTGCCGGCCGGTATCCTGCCGGCCTTCATGACAGCGGGAATCAGCGTAATGCCGCGGAGAATCCCGATTCCGGCGCTGACATTGACGAATCCCGGATAGAGCACTTCCTGTGATTCGGCAACCAGGGCTTCGACCTGACGCGAACGCCAGGTCATGCCTTTGGGCAATGGTCCGTAGCTGGCCAGCAACCACATCACGTGATCGCCTTTCGAGATCTTCCACAGACCGGGGCCGGGTTGCTCGCCGGTGACCAGCACCGTGTCCAGCTCCTCGACCTGCGAGGGCGGTTCGGTGGAATGCGCGAGGCTGCACGACAGAACCACGGAGGTTATCGCTGCAGCGAGCTGTTTGCGCATTGAACCTCCCCACCAGAGTTGCCGCTATCAGTCGGACTGTAGTCTGGAAAGGTGGTTCCCGATCAAGGGGTTTCCAGGCTGTAGCGAATCGACAGGTTCCCCTGGGTCTGCAGGCTGCCCGCCGCAAGGGTGGCCGCGTCCACGGGTATTTCCATTGGTTCGCTGGAATACAGCTTCCAGTGCGCGACCTTGTTCTGTTGCAGACGCGCCCTCGCCACATTGTGCAGCGAAACGCTCACTTCTTCTGCCTGCAAGCCACGCAGGGTCAACTCGGAGACATCCTGTGCGCTGAGCCGCACAAGCATTGGCATTTCGATTCGCAGCACGCCCTTGCCACCTTCCTCGTCATCGTCAGCTGCGCGCAATGACAACAGATCTTCCACCTGCCTGGCGTGGATCTCTGCCTTGCCACCCGCGGCCGGTGTGAAGCTCACCTTGTAGGTCGACGCCCCCACGATCTCGACAATGAAATCGCCGGACACGCGTATGCGGCTGAAATTGCGCAGCGCAGCCAGATCCTCGGGCTGCATGGCCGGCACTGGCTCGGGCTCCTCGTGCGTGGTCAGACCCAGCGTCATCGTGCTGCGTAACCACTGCGGCGTCTGCGCCGGCGTCGAGGCGTACAGCCGGTTGAGTCCGACAAAAAGCGCGGTCGCTCCATACAGGCCGAACACGGTGTTGCGGAGGTAGCGTATGCCCTGGTTCATTTGCCATTGCTCCCGGCCTTTGCGGCCGCTGCTGGGGGTCGTTGCTCGTAGATGCGTGCCAGCGCGTCGATCCCGAGCCCCAGCAGGTCCATGCTGGCGAAGACCTCCGGCAGCACTTCATCGACGAACTGCTTGCGCTTCAGATCCATCGTGATGGCCCGGGCGTTGTCGGTGAGGAAATAGCCGACGCCGCGTTGCGTGCTGAGTATGTTGTTGTCCACGAGATAGCCCAGTGATTTGATGACGGTGTTGGGATTGACCGAGGTGGTGACTGCCAGGTCTTTCAGCGCTGGCAGCTTGTCGCCATTGCGCCATTCGCCCTTCAGCAGCTTCTCGCAGATGACGTCTGCGACCTGCAGGTAGATCGGATAGTTGGGCTTAAAGTTCATCCTGCACCTCGTGCGTGCTGAGGCAGCGATAGGCGACATACAGGATCCAGAGCGCGAATCCGCTCACCACGGCGACGTTCATCCACGTGGCTGCAAAGACCGGCACCAGCGGCATGTGCAGCGATTCGTCGATGCCAAAGCGGGTCCACGAAAACGCGTCGTAGTAG
>JANPGU010000209.1:0-35367 GCA_031424095.1 Gammaproteobacteria bacterium | reverse complement strand
CGGGTCCGTAATTGCCGTCACCCTCCCCCACTGACGGCGAGCGACCTCAATGGCCCGCTGACACCGTTAGCGCGCCCCTCAAGATCCGCGGTTTTCCTGCAGATGATCCCTGCAGACGGATGCCAGATCGTCAACAACAGTCTGGATGGCAAGGATTGCCAGACACATGTCTTCCCGCGCGTTGCGATCCTTGAACCTTTCATTCCTGGACAAGGTCTCCAGCAGACTGGTCGTGCCGGACAGTCTTTCCCTGAGATTGTGGACGCGCACACTGACCTGCTTCATTTCACGCGGGCCCATCGATTCGCTCCTGCCGGTGGAAACACCTCGGGTATCTCGATGGAGAGTCTTTGCTGCGCTTGCTCGTGGTCTGTACGCTGGAACACAAAGCGCGACCCGGACCAGGGGACGTGATGACCGGACAGATACGCAAGTGCCGTGGAGTGTGACGCCGTGCACAATTCACAAACTCTTCCAGCCAGGAACACAAAGCATTCACATTTGCTGTCGATAGTGCAGGTGCGCAGGCAGCAGCCTGTGCACACCTTCTGACAGAGGACAACGCAAATGCTTCAGTTCATCCAGGCAAATCTCGCACTCCACGTATTGGCGGCGATGCTGGTCTTCGGCGTCGCAGTACGGGAAGCCGTGTTCCGCCGCTGAGCGCAGCGCTTGCAGGGCGAGCAATGAAACGACAGGTGGCGCGCCCGACTGGATTCGAACCAGTGACCCCTGCCTTCGGAGGGCAGTACTCTATCCAGCTGAGCTACGGGCGCAATGCTTGGGGCCGGAAGCCTACCTAAATCCGGCCATTACAGCCAGCCGCGCTGCCGGAACCACAGGTACGGGATCACGGACGACAGCATCATCAGCACCAGCGCTGCCCAGAATCCCCAGGGCTCGTGCGCGGTGGGAATGTGCTCGAAATTCATGCCGAAGAGCGCTCCGATCACCGACGGCGGCAGCAGGAAGACGGTCACCACCGAGAAGATCTTCAGGATGTTGTTTTGGTCGATGTTGATCATCCCGAGCGTGGCATCGAGGATGAAATTCAGGTTGGTGCCGAGGAAGCCGGCGTGGTCGCTCATGGCCACCACGTCCTTCGACAGGGTACGCAGGCGCGTGCGCACGTCCTGGGGCATGGCGATGGTGGACTGCTGCACGAAGGCCAGTAGGCGCGCCAGACTGCCCAGGCTTTCACGGGCCTTGGCGATGAGTTCGCCGCTTTGGCCGATGCGCTCGAGGACTTTGCGATAGTCGCGTTGGGAGCGAAGTCGACGGCTGCCCTTGAATCCTTGCCGGTTGAACACCTCCGCGGAGGCGCCATCCATGTCGCTGCCGACGCGTTCGATCACATCGGCAATGCGGTTGACGATGGATTCGAGCAGCCCTGCCAGCACGGCGTGTGCATTGTTGCTGGCCTGCGGATGGCGCTCTGCATGCGCGATGAAGCGGCGGAACGGCAGTGGATCGACATAGCGGTTGGTAACCAGCCGCGTGCCCTTGAGAATGAAGGTGACTTGTGCGTTTTCCGGCAGCGTGCTGTCAAGCTTGGTGACGACAGTGGCCGTCAGATACAGCGCGCCGGCTTCTTCATATAGACGGCTGGAAGACTCGATCTCGCGCATTTCCTCGCGCGTGGGAATGTCGAGGCCGAGCCGGATCTCGACCAGCCGCTCTTCCTCGATGGTGGGCTCGAACAGGTCGAGCCACACGGCTTCTTCAGGAAGCGGAGCATCGCTTTCGCGCTCGAGTCGTTTGAGGCCGTTGGACGCGAGGCAGTAGACGGACAGCATGCAACGCCGCCTGCGCTATCAGCGGCTTTTTTCGGAGGCAGCGAGATCGTTGATGAGCCGGATGAGCTGGTCGTGACCGCCGGCCATCGCCACGTCGGTCTCGTACTTGCCGTTGATGATCACCATCGGCACCGACTCGATGCGGTAGCGCCGCATCAGGTCTTCGGCGCGCTGCAGTCGCGTGTTCACGCCAAAGCCGCTGTATTCACGCTTGAAGTCCGCTTCCTTGATGCCATTCGCCTTGGCGAAGGCCAGCTGCAGGTTCGCCGTTTCACCATCGTTGCCGGTGCGCGAGACCAGCACGTTGTTGCGCTTGTGGATTTCATCGAAGGCCTTGGCAACGAGGTCATTGCGGCCCAGTGCTTGCAGCGTATAGAAGAGCTTGCCGTGCGCGCGATGCGCCGGCCCCCACATCACGTGCTCCTGCACGAACTTGATGTAGGGTGGTTTCTTCTTGCTCCAGCTCTCGATGAAAGGCTCGAGATCGGCGCAGTGCGGGCAGCCGAGCCACAGCACTTCGACCATTTCGACCTGGCCGGGCTCGGCGCTGGTGCTTTGTGCGGGCACGACGGGTTTGTAATTCGTGCCGGCCTTCCAGCGTCCGCCGGGGAGCTGCTGGCTTTCGGGCATGGCAGCGATGCGCTCGAGTGAAGAGTCGCCCGGCTCGACATCAGTGCCAGCCGATTCCTGTGTGGCCGCCGCCGCCTTCTTCAGTTCGGCGTCCGTCGGTGCCGCTGCCGGCGCCGACGGCGAAGTCGCGCTGGCGGGCAGCGTGGTGCTCGTGCCGGAATCCCTGGCGCCGCAGGCGACGAGCAGGGCAGAAATCGTAACGACAAGCAGCAGCTTCTTCATGACTAGCGGATGCCCTGGATGTAGGACGCGAGATCGCGCCGGTCTTCAGCAGTGAGGCGCAGCGCAACGGTGTTCATGATCAGCGCATTGGCGCTGGCCGAAGTCTTGCCGCTGGCATCCTTGGAGTAACGCGCATCCGCGGCGTAGGCATCCAGTTGCTTCACCGTATAAACAGCGTGTTGTGCCTGCAGCGCGGGGTAGCCCGCTGCCGGATTGCCGCGGCCGATCGGACCATGGCAGGCCATGCAGGCCGGAATGTTGCGGGCCAGATCACCACCGCGATACAGCTTTTCACCTGCCTTCCAGTAGGAAGGATCCGCTTCGTTGCCGGTCGGCGTCTGCGCCGAGTAGAACGCCGCGAGGTCCGCGATGTCCTGATCGGTCAGGTTCTGCACCATCGGCATCATCAGCGCATTGATGCGTTTGCCCGCGCGAAAACGCGTGATCTGGTCGCGCAGATAGCTTGCGTTCTGTCCGGCGAGCACCGGCCATTCGGGATTGGCACTGTTGCCATTCAAGCCATGGCAGGCCGTGCAGGTGGCGGCTTTCGTTCCGCCGGCAGCGGCGTCACCGTGGGAGGCGGCAGCTTCAGCGGCGCCGGCAGCAGCAGCGACAAGGCCCAGCGCCAGCACAGCCAGAATCTGGAGGGCCGGGTTCTGGCGGGAAATAGCAGCGGGCTTGCGCGTGGCAGGCAGTGTGGAATAGGTCATGAGTCCTCAAAACTCCCGTTAGGCGGGCCAAATATCGTTTCAATTGTACACTAACGCCTTGTTTTTCAGACCGTTGGAGACCATGAGTCAATTCCCCGCAGTGCAGTTCCTCAAGAGCGTGGCCGCGCCCGGCCAGTTTCCGCCCGATACGGGTTGGGAAGTGGCGGTAGCGGGGCGTTCGAACTGTGGCAAATCCAGCGCCATCAATGCCTTGCTGGGCCACGGCGGGCTGGCCCGGACCAGCCGGACGCCGGGACGCACCCAGCTCTACAACTATTTTTCGCTGGCGCCGGGCAAGCGGATGGTGGATCTGCCGGGGTATGGCCATGCCAAGGTGCCGGTCGCCATCCGCCAGACCTGGGGGCCGCTGGGCGACGCGCTGCGCGAACGGGAAAGTTTTGCTGCCCTGTTGCTGGTGATTGATTGCCGCCGCGGAGTGACCGATCTGGACATGGGGCTGCTCGAATGGGCGGCGCGGCCGGCCGCGCGCACACACGTGCTGCTGAGCAAGTCGGACAAGCTGCCGCGTGGCCAGGCGACCATGGCATTTCGGGAAGCGCAAACGGCGCTGGTAGGGCTGGCCAGCGTGCAGCTGTTTTCGGCGCACAAGGGTGTGGGCCTGGAAGATGGTCGGGGCGTGCTGCGGCGGTGGATGGCGGCAGGCAAAGAAATTACCCCGGCGGTATGAACCGCCGGGGTGGAAGAACTACCCGACAGGTCTCAAATGCCTGGTAGTCAACCCGCTCAGGGAGGGAAGCGGGGAGCGTTTTTGGCGCTCACTAAGTTGGAGCAGCGTGTTGCGGTGAAGTTCCGCCGCATTGCGAGTTTTTTGACGCGCAATACCTGTCGCGCTGCAGCGTCAGTGCGCTTCGTCCCAGTTACTGCCGGTGCCTATTTCCACTTTCAGCGGCACGGCAAGGCTTTCCGCAGCTGCCATCTGCACGTGCAGCATGCTGGCCACTTCCGCCGTAGCGTCCTGCGCCACTTCCAGCACCAGTTCGTCATGCACCTGCATGATGAGCTTCGCCGGCAGTTTGCGCGCCGCGCATTCGGCTTCCACCTTCAGCATGGCGAGCTTGATGATGTCTGCAGCAGTGCCCTGCATCGGCGCGTTGATGGCGGCGCGTTCAGCGTATTGCTGCAACTGGCGATTGCTTGAGCGGATGTCGGGGAGATACAGGCGCCTGCCGCGCACCGTTTCGACGTAGCCCTGTTCGCGCGCCTGAGTGCGCGTTCGGTCCATGAAGGCCTTCACGCCGGGGTAACGTTCGAAATACAGATCGACGTAACGCTGTGCGCTGCCGCGATCGATGCCCAGCTGCTTGGCGAGACCGAAGGCGGACATGCCGTAGATCAAGCCGAAGTTAACGGCCTTGGCAGAGCGGCGCTCATCCGCGGTGACGGCATCGATGGTCTTGCCCATGAGCTCCGCTGCAGTCGCCTGATGGATATCGCGATCCTCCGCGAAGGCGCGCAACAGCGCCGGATCACCGGAAAGGTGCGCCATGATGCGCAGCTCGATCTGCGAATAGTCGGCAGCCATCAGCACATGTCCGGGTGGCGCGATGAACGCCTGGCGGATGCGGCGACCTTCCGGTGTGCGGATGGGGATGTTCTGCAGATTCGGATCGGTGGAAGACAGTCTGCCGGTTGCCGCTACGGCCTGGTGATAGCTGGTGTGCACGCGACCGGTGGTCGGGTCGAGCTGCTCGGGCAGCTTGTCGGTGTAGGTGGACTTGAGCTTCGCGAGACCGCGATATTCGAGGATCAATCGGGGCAGTTCGTAGTCGCCGGCGAGCTCTTCCAGCACGTCTTCGGCAGTGGAAGGTTGTCCGGTGGGCGTCTTGCGGATCACCGGTAGCTGGTGCTTCTCGAACAGGATCTGCTGCAGCTGCTTGGGCGAATCAAGATTGAATTCGCCACCGGCGGCAACATGCGCTCGCGTCTGCAGTTCCAGCAATTTGGCGCCGAGCTCGCTGCTCTGCCTGCGCAGCAGTGATGCATCCAGCAGCACGCCGCGGTCTTCCATCTCCAGCAGCACGACGGATAGTGGCTGCTCGACATCCTCATAAAGCGCGCGCAGCGGGGGCGCTGCGCACAGCTTCGGCCACAGCGCGGCATGCATCTGCAGCGTGATGTCCGCGTCTTCGGCCGCATAGTTGGCAGCGACCTCCACCGACACCTGGTCGAAGGTGATCTGCTTGGCGCCCTTGCCGGCCACGTCTTCATACTTGACGGTATCGACGCCGAGATAGTGCTTCGCGACGGAGTCCATGTCGTGGCGGGTGGCCACGCTGTTCAGCACATAGGACTCCAGCATCGAGTCATGGCGCAGGCCTGCCAGATGGATGCCGTGGTTGCGCAGCACATGCGCGTCGTACTTCAGGTGATGGCCGAGCTTCAGGCGCGCGGCGTTTTCCAGCCAGGGTTTCAGCGCAGCCAGGCAAAGGTCGAGATTCAGCTGGTCCGGGGCGCCGGCATAGCGATGCGCCAGCGGCAGATACGCGGCCTTGCCCGGCTCCATGCAGAAGGACATGCCGACGATGCGCGCGACGGAATAGTTGAGGCTGGTGGTCTCGGTATCGAAGGCGGTGAGATCAGCGGCATCCAGCAGCTTGAGCCAGCGCTGGAAGGCTGCTTCGGTGACGATGGTTTCGTATTCTCGCGGTGCGCTGGGAGCAGTCGGGGCCGCCGGTGCAGCCGGGACCACCTCGGCGACTGCGCCGGGTGCGGCGTTTCCGCCAATTGCAGAGACGCCGACAGCAGGCACGGCGCCGCCCGCCTCACCATCCAGGGCCTTCAGCAGGCCGCGGAACTCCATGCGTTCGTACAGCGCGCGCAGCTTGCCGGTGTCGACCGGAGCGCGCGCAAAGCCGTCGAGACTCTGTTCCAGATCCAGATCCACGCGGATGGTGGCGAGCTTGCGCGACAGCGCCAGCGTCTCGAGACCGGCGCGCAGGTTGTCGCCGACCACGCCCTTGATGTCATCGACGTGCTTCAGCAGTTCGTCGATCGTGCCGTAGGTGCCTAGCCATTTGGCAGCAGTCTTCGGGCCCACCTTCGGGATGCCCGGGATGTTGTCGGAGCTGTCGCCGATCAGGGCGAGGTAGTCGATGATCTGTTCCGGCCAGACGTCGAACTTGGCCTTCACGCCGTCGCGGTTCAGCGTGGTGTTGCTCATGGTGTTCACGAGCGTGATGTGCCCGTCCACCAGCTGCGCCATGTCCTTGTCGCCGGTGGAGATCAGCACCGACTGGCCCGCGGCCGCAGCGCGCCGTGCCAGGGTGCCAATGACATCGTCTGCTTCCACGCCTGCGATGCGCAGCAGGGGCAGTCCGAGCGCAGTCACCGCTTCGTAAAGTGGCTCGATCTGGCTGCGCATGTCGTCGGGCATGGGCGGGCGTTGCGCTTTGTATTCGGCGAACAGCTCGTCACGGAATGTCTTTCCCGGCGCGTCAAACACGACGACCATGGGGCCGGCATGTTCACGCAGGAACTTCTGCAGCATGTTGAGTACGCCGTACACCGCGCCGGTGGGCTCGCCGCGCGAATTGGCAAGCGGCGGCAATGCGAAGAACGCACGGTAGAGATACGACGAACCGTCGATGAGGACGAGCGGCGCGGCGCTCATCAGTTGCGATTGCGGGCGGCGTTTTCACGCTCGTCGGTGGAAGGATCGGCGGTGGCAGCGGCGTCGGTTGCGCCTGCCGCACCGGCAGCCGGTGCCGCAGGCGCCGGGCTGGCGGCTGGTTCCGCGATTGTGCTACCCACTACCGCAGGCTGCTGGTCCGGCAGATACAGATTGCCCTTCTGACCGCAGGCGCAGAGAAGTGCCGCAACCAGCAAGGGCAGTGTGACGCGCATGGTGCGCATCAGAAGTTGGTATTGGGCATGCCGCGCCCCTTATTGAGGGACAGCCAGCCGCGCGCGACTCGGTAGGCCACCCAGATGCCGATCAGGAAGTAACTCAGCAGCAACGGCGGAATCCCGATCAGGATGATTGCAAAAGGTCCGAACAGCAGCGTCGCTGCGAAGAACGTGACCACGCCAATCCAGAAAGTGCGCAGCTGCCAGCGGAAATGCGATTCCAGCCAGGTGCCGCGCACTTCAGCGCGCCGGACGTAATTCATGATCACGGCAACGATCGACGGCAGTCCGAACAGGAAAGCGGTGACGATCAGCGCCGTGCTGACAATGCCGATGACGATGGATGCGGCATGCAGCGCATACATGATGTGCGTGTATGAAACATGTCGCGGATCGACGGCGACCGTGGTGGCGGTGGAGGAGTTGTCCATGGTGGCAAAGATACCACCGCCGTGGTGGCGCCGCCCGGGGCGCGCGGCCCGCTAGACGTCCTGCCGCAGGATTTTTTCCATGGGACGGCCCTTCGCGAGCTCATCAATCAGTTTGTCCAGGTAGCGGATCTTGCGCATCAGCGGGTCCTCGACATCCTCAACACGGACGCCGCATACCGTGCCCTTGATCAGGCTGATTTTCGGATTCATCGCGGGAGCTTTGGCAAAGAAGGTCTCGAAGTCGCTTTCGCCTTTGATCTGCTGCTGCAATGCAGCCTGGCTGTAGCCCGTGAACCAGCAGATGATCTGGTCCACTTCCTTGCGCGTCCGGTTCTTGCGCTCTGCTTTTTGCACGTACAGAGGATAGACCTTCGCGAACTGGTAGAAAAAGGCGCGATGTCCGGGCGGCTTCGCTTCTTTCATGTTCCACCTCCATCCTGTCTTCGAGAAAGCTGTCGTCACTCTGTCGCTGTGCCCAGGCGCAACTCGGCAGAAAGTTACCATGCGAAACCGATGAAAATCTGGATTACCCGGATCAGAATGAGCCGCCGCAGTGGCAGGAGACGACATGCACCGCAATACCCTGAACCCTCTCCTCGCAGGCGCGCTGCTTGCCGTCGCAGGCGAGACAGCGGCACATCACTCGCAGGGCATGTTCGTCGAGACTCCGGTCTGGGTGAGCGGCGTCATCGTGAAATACCGGCCCGTGGACCCGCACGTCATCATCGAACTGCAGGAACCGCAATCCGGAGCCCCTGGCAGAAAGTGGATCGTCGAAGGGCCGCGGATGGGGAGGCTTGCGTGGATCCTTCAGAACAATGGCGGCATCCAGGCCGACCAGATTCTGAAGGTCGGCGACCGCGTCGCGGTGTGCGGCTTTCCGTTGAAGAAGGACTGGGACCCCAACCGCATGTACAAGGACTGGCCGCCGGAACAGGGGCGCTTCGTGCACGGTCAGGTCGTGCTGATGCCAGATGGTCACATGCAGTCATGGGGGCCCTATGGCGTGATCGACAACTGCGTGCGCAAGGGCGATGCAGCAAAAACATGGATCACTTTCCTGAATCAGGATCCGCTGGCGCACGCGCAGTGGTGTGGAGCGATGAAGTACACGCAGCGGCTGCACCACACGCCACCCCCGTTCATCGAGGAAGTGAATCGCGGACTCGGAGCCGCATGTCAATGACGCTTCAGATTCTGTTCACCATCATCTTTCCAGAAAGCTAACCGAGGCCGCAGCAACCAGCCCCTGACGCAGCGCCGCCCAGGCGCGCGTCAGCGCCAGCATCGGCCAGATCTCCAGGATGAAGATCAGCAGGAAGCAGCCCATCTTCGCCATGAACCAGTGATTTGCCAGGTAGTGCACAGTGGGCTTCCCGGTCGCGCCGAGCAGGCGCCACATTTGCGTGCGGTTCGAGAATGCGGTGGATGTGCTGGCGCGCGGCGGCACGCGCACCAACTGCAGGAAACAGTTCGAGGATGGCCTGAAGGGTGTCGTGGATCGCGTCCGTGACCGCCGCTTCGTGGCAGTGGATCGCGAGCGCGGGATCGTCTTCGCATTCGGCTTCTTCGACCACTACCGAAACAACTGGACCTGGCAGTTTGCCGAGCTGTTCAGGATCGAGGAGGGGCAGATCCGGCGCATCGAGGCGATCTTCCACCGGGCGCCAGTCGGCACCCCTGCAGGGTGGAGCACGTATGAGCAGAGTATTTCCAGCGACGTGCAGGACGTGTGCTCGCGGGTCAGTTAGCGCCTGCGCCCGGCCGGGACTCGCAGGATTCGTTCCAGCTGTTCGTCGGTGATCCCGAGCTGGGCTTCTTCCGCCTGGTCGAGTCCTCCCCCCAGCCCCGCCTCGCTCGCATCGACGATGCTGTCGGCGGCGATGTCACCACCGAAATCCAGATCGGCCTCACCATCGACGCTGACGCTTTCGCCGGTGCCGTTGCGGTCACTGGTGCTGTCGAGTCCGCCGATGCCGACCATGTCGGCGCCGGAGTCGGAGCTGTCGCTTGGTCCAACGGAACGGATGCCGTGTCCGCGCGAAACTTCGTTTCCGGAGCTGTCGAGGATCGCGTCGATATCAACTGAATCTGGACCGACCATGTGTATCTCCGGGCCGTTCACGGCGAATCAGGAAGCTCAGTTGCCATACTGCTCTCTGGCAGGGGATTACGCAGGCTGCCAGTCACGCCCACGTCTGTAGGATTCGGCCTATGTGCGGATCGCAGTCGAGGTTCGTGGCATGATGTTCCCTTCGCCCCAGGAGAGCTCCAATGAACACCTCCAGACTGATCATCGCTGCCGCCGTGCTCGTAATGGCCGGAACAGTCGCCAATTCGGCAGGCAGAAAGGAAAAGAACGAAGCTCAGCTGACACAGATGCTCGTCGGCCGCACGGCCGGCGAACCCGTGTCCTGCGTTCCGGCGTATCAGTCGAGCCGGCTCAAGGTGATCGAGGGCGTTGCGCTGGTGTACGACTCGGGCGACATCATCTACGTGGCACGACCGACGCAGCCTGACATGCTGGGCCGCGACGACATCATCGTGATCGACCGTTTCGGTGGCCAGCTTTGTCACACCGACGTGGTCCGCACCATCGATCGCACGGGCGGCTATTTCACCGGCGTCGTATTCCTCGGCAAGTTCGTGCCTTACCGGAAGCAGAACTGACGTTGCGACCGGGCCAGCGGCCCTACCGTCTGAAAGCCGATGACGAACTCAAGGCGATGTTTCAAGGTGCGCTGGCGGAGGCTGATGGTCTAACCGGCGCGCACTGCATCCACGAGCGCTGCATGCGCGGCGATTTCGCCACGCACATTGAAGCCGACCTCGAGTTGCTGTGGAAAAGTGCAGCGGCGTCCATCCCTGACTGGCTGCCCATGCGTTACGTCAGCTGGTTGCCCACGGCCTACGAGGTGGCCGGGCGCATCGCTGCAAAGGGGCGGGGCCGGACCAATGTCTATCTCATCCTGCTGGACTTTGCGGATCGGCGTGGCGATGACCACGGTGTATATGTCGGCATGAGCCGCTACTCCGCCGCGGAACGTTTCGATCAGCACAAAGCGGGTATTCGGTCGGCAGGCAGCGTGCTCAAGCGCGGTCTCGAGGTGCTTGCCGGCCCGACACTGCATCTGCAGAAGATCCCTCGCAGCGAAGCCGTACGAATAGAGGCGGAATTGGCCGGCGCGCTGAGCGACGCCGGCATCCACGTCGAAGGTGGGCACTGAGGAATAGCGAAACGAACCACGAGGAAGCGAAACCGGCCCTCGGGGACGGGGTACAAACGGATGGAGGGCACGTTGCAAGCACAACCGCAGCAATGCTGGCTTCCATCGCTTCGTAAAACGAAAAGTTAAGCGAATCCGGGAATCAGACCGCACTGACGTTCATTCGCGCCTTTACTGCCAGGTCAAACACTGGCAAGAAGTTTCGATGCCTAGGCCATTATGGCCGTTTGAACGTACTATCCAGTCTCTTCACCAAGTATTGAACAAGGTGTCGAGTCAGCTGTCTCATCCACCACGTATTACAAAGACTGTGGAAGACATGAACTGGCGGGGGGGCGGCGGTGCGGGTCAAACCCGGCAGCGCCGCAATAGTCGACGGACGATGTTTCAGTCATCGTCGTAAGGCAGGAACGTTATGCGGTTGATGACATTTTTAAACCCTGTTTCCCGTGGCATGGTCATGCTTGTGGGAGTCACTCTTTTCACGCAGGCCGCAGGTGCCCAGCACGTCGGTGTGGACAGTGGTGCGCTGATCGGCAAGTACTGCACCAGCTGCCACAACAGCGAGGACTACGCTGGCGGGCTGGATCTGCAAAGTGCCAGCGCCACCACCCTTGCGGCGACGCCGGATGTCGGCGAAAAGCTGATCAAACGCCTGCGCGCCGGCATGATGCCGCCGGTGGGTGAGGAGCGCCCGGAATACGATACGGTGCAGAAGCTGGCGCAGAGCCTGGAACTGAGCATCGACAAGCGCGCCGCCTCCCAGGGCGCCCATCTGCCGGCGCCGGGCCTGCATCGCCTGAACCGCACCGAATACACCAACGCCATACGCGACCTGTTGGCACTCAACATCGACGCCGCCCGGTTCCTGCCGTCCGACGACTCCAGTCACGGCTTTGACAACATGGCGGGCACGCTGACCACGTCGCCGGCGCTGATGGAGGCGTATCTGTCAGCGGCTGGCAAGATCAGCCGGCTGGCCATGGGCACCGAAACAGCGCCGACGCTGGCCATGTTCGACGCGCCGCACGACACCAGCCAGAACGAATACGTCGAAGGCCTGCCGTTCGGCACCCGCGGCGGCATGCTGATCGAACACGAATTCCCCGCCGATGGCGAATACATGCTGACCGTGAAGGGCATGACGGGTTACTTCACCGCGGTACTCGGCAACGTCAAAGGCGAGAAGCTGGAAGTCACCGTCGATGGCAAGCGCGTTTATCTTTACGACTGGGACACCGAAATCGCCACCAAGCGCAGTGACGGCGGCAAGACGCCAGGCTTACCGATCAAGGCCGGCTTCCATCGCATCGGCGTGGCGTTCGTCGCCACCAGCGACCTGCCCGATACGGGACTCAACAAATCATTCCAGCGCACGATGAACTCGCCCGGCTCGATTTCCGGCTACACGTTCTACCCGCATGTGGGGCAGGTATTCATCGAAGGTCCGTTCAAGGGGACGGTGGCCACCGACACGCAAAGCCGCCGCAGGATTTTCGAATGCTACCCGCAGAACGTCAGCGAGGAAGCCAGCTGCGCGCGCAGGATCATCACCACGCTGACCACGCAGGCCTTCCGCCGTCCGGCCAGCGACGCCGACGTCAAGGTAATGACCGGCTTCTATCGCAGCGGCCGCGAACAGGGCGGCAAATTCGACAGCGGCATCGAAGCGGTGATCCAGCGCCTGCTGACCGATCCGGATTTCATCTACCGCGCCGAAATCGAGCCGGCCAAGGTTGCAGCCGGCACCCCGTACCGGATCAGCGATCTCGAGCTGGCGTCGCGTATGTCATTCTTCCTGTGGAGCAGCATTCCGGACAAGGAGCTGATCACGCTTGCCGCCACCAACAAGCTGCATGAGCCCAAGGTCCTGAAACAGCAGGTCGATCGCATGATCGCCGATCCGCATTCGCAGGCTCTGGTGCGGAATTTCACCGGCCAGTGGCTGAATATCCGCGGCATCGCCGCCAGCGAGCCGGTGGTGAACCTGTTTCCCGATTTCGACAGCACGCTGCGCGATGCGTACAAGCGCGAAGTCGAACTGTTCTTCGGCAGCATCATCCAGGAAGACCGCAGCGTGGACGACCTGCTGACGGCGGATTACACCTTCGTCAACGAGCGGCTCGCCAAACACTACGGCATTGCTGGCGTCTACGGCCCGCAGTTCCGTCGCGTCAAACTGGGGCCCGATCAGGACATGCGCAGGGGCCTCCTGGGCAAGGGTGCGCTGCTGACCGTCACCTCGGATGCGGAGCGCACGTCACCGGTGAAACGCGGCAAATGGTTCCTGCAGACCTTCTTCGGCGTCAGTCCGCCGAATCCGCCACCAGGCGTGGAGACCAAGCTGGACCAGAAAGCGGGTGAAACGCCAAAGACCATGCGTGAGCGCCTGAAAATGCACAGCACCAACCCAAGCTGCGCCAGCTGCCACAAGATGTTCGAGCCGCTGGGTCTGGCGATGGAAAACTTCGACGCCGTGGGCCAGTGGCGCACGACAGAAGTCGGCAGCCCGATCGATTCGGTCGGCGTCATCACCGACGGTACGCGCATCGACGGCATCAAGGGTCTGCGCGACCTGCAGGTGCGCAAGCGTGAGGTGTTCGCGGAAGTGGTGACTGAAAACCTGCTGACTTATGCCATTGGCCGTGGCCTGGACTACAACGACATGCCATTGGTGCGTTCGCTGGTGCACAACGCAGCGAAGGACGACTACCGGTTTTCGTCGCTGATCATGGGCGTGGTCCAGAGTCCGGCCTTCACCATGAACATGAAATCTGCCGCTGACAACAAGTCAGCCACCGTTGCGACGAGGGGGAATTAAACCCATGTTCATTACCAAGAAGCACATCAGCCGTCGCACCATGTTGCGTGGCGCCGGCACCGCGCTGGCCCTTCCCTTGCTTGACGCCATGATCCCCGCCTTCACGGCAGAGGCCAAGACCGCGGCCAAGACGCCGCCGCGTTTCTTCGGCGGCTTCGTGCCACACGGCGCGGCACCGGGCTACTGGATTCCCGAGAAAGCCGGCGCATTGCCAAACGAACTGCCGTTCATGTGGAAGCCGCTGGAGCCGTTTCGCCAGCACCTGAACATTCTCACCGGCCTGCATTCGCGCTCGGCCGAGCCGCCGCCGGGTGAAACCGGCGCCGACCACTGGGTGGCTGCCGCGTTCCTGTGTGCGCAGAAGCCGCGCAAGACTGCGGGTGCCGACGTTTACGCCGGCCAGACCATCGACCAGATCATCGCCGCCAAGTACGGGCAGGAAACGCTGCTGCCGTCGGTGGAGATTTCGGTGGAAGACCCGGGTTCGGGTTCGAGCAACTGCGGCGAAGGTTACAGCTGCGTCTATACCAACACGATCGCGTGGGCCTCGCCGACCACACCGCTGCCGATGGAATTGAACCCGCAGGTAGTATTCGAGCGCATGTTCGGCAGCGGCAGCACCGCCGAGCAACGCGTGCTGCGCCGTGAGCGCAACCAGAGCATCCTCGATTCGGTCAATGACAAGATCAAGGGTGTGCGCAAGGAGATCAGCGTGCCGGACCGTGCGCGTCTGGACGCCTTTACTGACAACGTGCGCGAAATCGAGCGTCGCCTGCAGATCGCCGCCAGCGCAACGGCTGCCACGCCGGAAGGTTTCGCAGTGCCCCCGGGCATTCCGCAGTCGTTTGATCAGCACATCAAGATCATGTTCGACCTGCTGGTGCTCGGCTACCAGGCCGACATCACGCGCGTCGGCACCATGCTGTTCGCGCGCGATCTCACTGGCCGTGTGTATCCGGAAAGCGCGTCACCGACGCTGGGTTTCCATGGTGGCTCGCACCATGGCGAGGATCCAAACCTGATCAACCAGCTGTCGAAGATCAACCAGTATCACGTGAAGATGCTGGCCTACTTCGTCGACAAGCTGGCCAATACCAACGATGGCAACGGCTCGCTGCTCGATCACTCGCTGCTGATGTACGGCAGCAACATGGGCAACCCGAACCAGCATGTGCACTACGACGTGCCGCACATCCTGATCGGCGGCAACAATGGCAAGCTGAAAGGCGGCCGCCATCTGGCGTACCCGACCAAGCAGGTGCCGACCGGCAACCTGCTGCTGAGCGTGCTCGACCAGTTCGACATCGAGCGTGACAGTTTTGGTGACAGCACCGGCCGTCTGCCGGGGCTCGTGTGATGAAAGTCGGGATGAACAGAATGCGTAGCCTTGCACTGAAAACCTTCTCGGTGGTGTTGCTGGCGACGGTGGCTGGCGCTGCGTTTGCGCAAGCTCCGATCGTCGATGCCGCCGCCGCGGGCAACAGGGCGGAAGTAGAGCGACTGCTGAAGAGCGGCGCCGACGTGAATGCACAACAAGGCGATGGCGCCACGGCACTGCAATGGGCCGCCTATCGCAGCGACGCAAAGCTGGCCGAATTGCTGCTGAAGGCCGGTGCCAAGACGAGCCTGGCCAATCACAATGGCGCAACGCCGCTGTGGCTGGCAGCGACCTACGGCGACGCGGCCGTGATTGAGGCATTGCTCAAGGGCGGTGCCGATGCCAACGAACAGCTGCCGCTCGGCCGCCGCCCGCTGATGCTGGCCGCGCGCTCGGGCCATGTCGATGCCGTGCGCGCGTTGCTGGAACATGGCGCCGATGTGAATGCCAGCGAGACCGAACGGGGTACCACCGCGTTGATGCAGGCTGCCGACCAGGGCCATGCCGATGTGTTGAAGGAATTGATCCGGCACGGCGCGAAGGTGGCGGCCGTGTCCAAGCCGCTGATGCGCGATGGGCGCTCGGCAGCATTGGGCAATGCCGACGATCCCCGCCGCGCCGTACGCCAGCAGGCCATCGCAGTGCTGTGCGAAGCGAAGAATCCTGATCTGGCGCAGGTAAGAATGCAGCGCGAGCTGTTGATGGGCGCCAGCCAGAAGAAACTTCCTGACGCTGATCTGTGCAAGGGAATCGAACGCAGGGGCCTGGGCTTCGTTACCGTGGCTGGCGCCGGTGGCAACGCCGGCGCTGGCGTCGGTGGCGAAGTGGTGGCCTTCCAGGTGGACTCGGATGGCAATTTGATTCTGGATGCGAATGGCGATCCGCTTCCTGTGGACTCCGGTCGTGGCCGCCGTCCCCCACCGCGTGAACCTGATGGCGGAGCGCTGACCGCGCTGGTCTATGCCGCACGTACCGGCAGCATCGAGTCAGCGCGCGTGCTGCTGGAAGGTGGCGCCGATGTAAACCAGACGACCCGCTACGGCTGGAGTCCGCTGCTGGCTGCCACGCAGAACCAGAACTATCAGATGGCGAAGTTTCTCATCGAACACGGCGCCAATGTGAATCTGGCCAACAAGGGCGGCTGGACGCCGCTGTATCTGGCAACGGACAATCGCAATATCGAAGGCGGCGACTACCCGACGCGCACTGCCGACATGGACAGCCTCGCGTTCATCACATATCTGCTCGACAAGGGCGCCGACATCAATGCGCGGGTCAGCGAGAGCACGGAAACGCGCACGGTGTTCACCAATCAATGGCTGAACGAAGAGGGCGCCACGGCGTTCCTGCGTGCAGCGCAGTCGGGCGATCTGGCATTGCTGAAGCTGCTGGTCGCGCGCGGCGCCGATCCGAAAATCAATACCAAGCTCGGCGTCACGCCGCTGGCGGTGGCTGCCGGCATCGGCTGGGTGGAAGGTGTCACCAAGGAGCATTCCAACGCCGAGACAGTAGAGACCGTGAAGTACCTCCTGTCGCTCGGCATCAATCCCAATTTCCAGGCCGACACGGGTCGTGTTGCGCTGCACGGCGCCGCGCACAAGGGCGCGACTGAAGTGGTGAAAGTGCTGGCGGCAGCGGGCGCCAGGACGGATGTGCGCGATTTCGGCAACACCGACAACCGCGGCAGCCCCGATCTGTCGACCCGCACCTGGTTGCCCATCGATTATGCCGACGGCCTCGTGCGCGTTGGCGTGCAATCGGCGATTCCGCATCCGGAAACCGCCAAGGTGCTGCGTGAGCTGATGCTCAAGGCCGGCGTCAAGGCGCCGCCCGAAGGCCGCACGCTCGAGTCGCTGTGCATCGTCGATGTGTGCAAGCCGGGATATGATCCGATGAGCATCAATAACTGATCTGCGCCTAAGCGATCATCTTTCTGGCGATGGGCGTGTTCGGTGCGTACACCGCCTGGAAATCCAGCAATCTGAAGCTCGGACTGTGTATTGCGCTCGGGCCCTGGCTTCTGATGCTGGTCGTGATGTTTTTCACGCTGATTCTCAGCAACCCGCAATGAGCGAAATCCGCTGCGTGCCACGCTGGCGCGAGGAACTGGAAGCCATCGGTCATGGCCGCAAACTGATATTCGAGCTCATCCGCGAGATCGATCGTTTTCACCTCAATTTTCCAGCCGAGTCACGGTGGGGCAAGGTGGCACCCGCCTGGGCGGCGCGAACGCTGGGCGGAATATCACGCCGCCTGCACGGCATGGTGCGAGGCTGAGAAGGCGCGTCTGTCTGTTGTTGACGATGCTCATGTGAGCGAGGAGGCGCAGTAGTTCGCAGTGCTTGCGGAGAATCAACGCTCAGCAGCCGACATAGTAGGAATACGACGAGTCCGAATCGGACGGACTCAGGCGCCCGCTGACCGCCGCACACCCGCTGCCGACAAAGGTGGATGCACCAGTGCCGGTGTCACTTTTGTAATAGCTGTTGCTGCCCTGCCGCCGGGCCGCCAGCTGCAGAAGATTTCCAAGTGGCCCGCCGCCCTCCGGGCCAAAGTTTCCCTGTCCATCGACCCACCAGCGTCCCGGCCAGGGGGCCTGGCCGAGCAATTGCGTGAGTCCTTGTACGTCGAGCGGATGGATCTCGCGCGCGTTGATGAAGACACCCGTGTGGGTGCCATTGCTGCCCACCGATGCATCGGCCTGCAGCTGCGCGCCGCCGAGCGCAAGGCCGGCCCCCAGGAAGCCGCGCGTCGGGCCGCCCCAAAGTCCCGCCGCGCCACTGGTGTTGTCATACCAGTAGCGGCCCGAGGGCACCTGCATGCCCCACGCACGCTCGAAGCGCGTGAGGATTTCCAGGTCCTGTTTTGTTGCGGGTCTGCCGTTGAAGCTGATCTGGCGCGCGTCAGTGGGCACTGCGGCTGGTTTCACGATCGGGGCCACGGCAGCCTCGGCGGCCGCGCCGCCGGGCTCACTGCATGCTCCGGCCGCGACGATGAGGAGAAGAGACAGCGAAAGATTCCTGCAGTGGGAGGGCATGACTGATCTCCTGGCTGTTGGCGTGCGGGCGTGGGCACCAGTATAGGCAAGTGATAGGCTCGATCTACTCCCGCGCCCACGGGAGCAGGGGGGGTCCATGCAGGCCAGTTCGACGAATTTCGTGCGCAACTGCTGGTATGTCGCGGCGTGGGATCACGACATCCTGCCCGACAGCCTGTTCGAGCGCAGGATCCTGAACGAATCCATCCTGTTTTTCCGCACAGCAGACGGTGCTGTCACCGCGTTGAGCAACAGATGCTGCCACCGACACGCGCCCCTCTCGATGGGGCGCAGGGAAGGTGATTGCGTGCGCTGCATGTATCACGGCCTGAAGTTCGATGCGACGGTCACGGAGTCGCTCTACCAGAGTGTCGTGGCGGCGTTCGAAGAAGACCGGTGCATCATCCAGGCCCAGCAGGCCATGCTCGACGATGCCACCGCAGAGCCCATGCTGGGGCTGCCCGTGGATGCCGCATTGGGTGCATATCGCCAGATCTACAGCCGATTGCTGGCCGCAGAAGCAAACACGGGTTAACGTCTCGGTTCCTTCAGATCAGGAATTCATGCATGACCACCACTGCCTCGGGCCTCCAATACGAAGACACCTTGATCGGCGACGGCGAAACCGCCAGCGCGGGCCAACAGGTCACGGTCCATTACACCGGCTGGCTGTACGAAGCCGCTGCCCCGCAGGGCCGCGGCCGGAAATTCGACTCGAGCAAGGATCGCGGCGATCCGTTTGCCTTCCCGCTGGGTGACGGCATGGTCATCCGCGGTTGGGACGAAGGCGTGCAGGGCATGCAGGTCGGCGGCACCCGCGTGCTGATCATTCCGCCCGAACTCGGCTACGGCGCGAGGGGTGCCGGCGGTGTGATTCCGCCCAACGCGACGCTGGTGTTCGAAGTGGATTTGCTGGACGTCTGAGACGGCGCATGCACATCCCCCTCAGGCGGTTGTCGGCCAGCATGCTTTCGGCATGGGCATTGGTCGTGATCGGCGCAACCACCAGTGCCGTGCCGGTCTACAAGGAACCGCGACCATTCAGGGAATATCCGAGCTTCGAGGGTGCAGATGCCGAAGCACCATTGCCCGACGACTGGAACGTGCCCGGTGAGCTCGTGGTGGGCCGGCTGATGTATCCCAGTGCCCGCGGCGGCCGCGGCTTCTTTGGCGGCGGCCGTGACTGGCACCAGGGCGGCACCGGCTGGACCGACGACTATCCGCGCGGCGATCGCGAGCTGATCAAGATGCTCCGGCGCAATACCCGCATCAACGTGCGCGCGGTCGAGCAGCCCGTGAGCATCGACGACGGCGACGACATTTTCTACTGGCCGTTCCTGGTGGCCGGTCTGGCGCAATCCTGGAATCTTTCGGATGAACAGGCCGCCAAGCTGCGCGACTATCTGGAACGTGGCGGCTTCCTGTTCTGCGACAGCTTCTTTGGCGAAGGCAGCTGGGATTCCTACGCAGAAAGCCTGAAGCGCGTGTTCCCGACCCGCGACATCGTGGATCTCAGGGACGAAGAGGTCGTGTTCCACGTGGCCTTCGAGCTGAAGCAGATGACGCAGGTGTCGATACCGCATATCAGCCAGGCGTTCGGGGGCGGTTTCGGTCTTGGTGGTACGCCGCACTGGCGCGGCGTGTTCGACGAATCCGGCCGATTGATGGTGCTGATCGCGCACAACAACGACGTTGGCGATGGCTGGCAATGGGCCGACGATCCGCGGTATCCGGCGGACGAGGCGAACCGGGCGCTACGTATCGGCTCGAATGTCGCGGTTTATGCGATGACGCACTGAGGGCTGCGCGATTACCCGCATGAAGTAATCAGGGATAGGACGTACCGTCTTCCCGCTTCGGATCACCCCTTTCCGTCAGCAGCCCGTGCGCATCCTTGAGGAGGGTCGGGTGTCCCTTCACGATAACGACATCACCCGGCTTGAACGTCGTCGCGCTGTAGCCGCGCTTCTTCATGTGCGACACCGCTGAGCCGCCATAGCTGATGTCCCATTCGTGAGTGACACCCTTGGCGTCGACCACCTCGATCTTGAGGCTCGGGTGCGGGTTGATGAAGCGCCATTCTTTCACCCTGCCCTTCAGTTCCACTTCGGCGGTCTGGTCGTAGATGCCGGCGGTGCTGTGATGCGCGCCGGCGCTGGCGGCGAGCAGCGTCAATGCGCCGAACATCAGTGCAACTCTTACTTTCATCGGTTCGCTCCTTATTCAACCGGCATGCGCACGATCGGCGGATCTTTCGGGAACTTGGGCGCCATCAGCTTGAGGATGTCCCGGGACGACGGTGCGTCGCAGTCCCATGGCAATGACAGCGGTTCCGGATCTGTTTTCGAGCGCACCTTATAGACCCAGGGCTTTTTCAGGTAGAACGGGTCGGTCGTGGTGACTTCGAGCACCAGGTCGTTGCCTTCCTTCGTATAGCGCTCGACCACCTTCTTTTGCGTGGACGAAGGCAGACGGAAGTCGGCGTTCATCCCCTGCGGATCGAAGGCAAAGTGGCTGGTCTCCACGATCAGCGCTCCGTTCTCATAGCGGGCGCGAGAATCACCGAAATAGAGGAACTCGTTCTTCGCGGGTTTCGGGTGCTTGCTGCCGGGCAGCCACGCGGTCCGCACGACATCGTCCTTGCCGTAGGTGAACACGATCCGGTCGTCGAACTGTTCGATCTGGTGCGAGTAAGGGTCCGTCCACATGTGCGGGATCGACATGGGGCCGCAGTCGTACTTCGGCTGCGCGGCTTCGTCCATGGCGTCGCGGAAGGCTTTGGCCCGATCGGTCAGCAGGGGATCGTTCTCTTCGAGGATCAGGCACTTCATCCGCGAGCCGTCGACGCACTGGCCGAATTGCCAGACGCCGCTCAACTTGGGAATCCCGCCATCGGCGGCCAGCGCAAGCCCGGTTGCGCCGAGGATCATCGCAGTGCAGGTTGCGATAATGGTCTGCCGCAATGTAATGCGATCGTGTTTCACGTTTCCCCCTTCTGGACGCGTCTGGGCGCGCGTTAGGAGCGTATCACCGTGTCCCCAGGCTGGTCTTTCCCCGGGCGGCAGTATTTGAACGTTATTGCCGGATACCGAACAACCGGGTCGGTCGTCATCGATCATTCCGCTTACGGTGTTGTGGCGGGCTGGGTACCATTCCCGGATCGGTTGTGTTTCTTTCAAGGAGCGGTTCATGGGACATCTGTGCGGCAAGGCGGCGCTGTCCGCAACCCTCGGTGCGTTGTGCGCGGCCAGCTTTGCACAGGCCCCGGCGCCTGCAGGTAGCCCGGGCCCGGCAGCTCCTGGCGGTCCCGGAGCCGCGCCGGCTATGGGCAGCGTGGCCGTGGCACATCCGACCTACACGGCACTCATGATGGAAGTGGCGATCAATCGTCCCGCGGCGGAAGTCTGGAAGCGAGTCGGAAAATACTGCGATATCGGTGAATGGTTCCAGGTGCCGTGCACGATCACGTCTGGCAAGGATGGCGAAGTGGGCACAGTGCGTTCCATCGGCCGCGAGATCCTGGTGGGGAGGACGGACCTCTCATACACGTATACGCAGCCGGTCACGGAAGGCCGACCATACATCCTGTATCACGGCACGATGGAAGCAAAACCGGTTACGGCCACCACGTCGAAGATCGTCTACACCCTGATGTGGGACAACTCGACGCTGGCAGATGATGCCGCTCGCGAGCAGGACAAAGCGCAGCGCCGTGGAATGTTCGAAGGCGCGCTCAACAACATGAAGATTCTCTCCGAAGGCGGTACGTTGCCGCCGCGCGCTCCTCGCGCCGGAGCGGGTGGTCCGGGTGCGCCGGGCGGCCCGGGCGCTCCTAACGGTGCACAGCGGTAACCTTCCATGTCGGCGAACCGACCAATCTGCCTGCTTGCGCTGACCACCGTGATCGCCACGCTCGCCGCTTACGCCGGTAGTCTCAAGGGCGACGCAGCCAACGGCGAGGAACTGTTCTCGGCCAATGCCTGCGCGACCTGCCATGGCGTGACCAAGGACAACACCATGACGGTGGGTCCCAATCTTGTCGGCGTCGTGGGACGCAAGGCGGGCACCACGAAGAGCCTCATGGGGCCCAGCGAGAACCTGACGAAGTACGGTGTGACCTGGACCGTCGAGGCGCTGGATGAATTCCTGACCAACCCGAGCGCCAAGGTGCCAGGCACCGCGATGATAGGCATGCTGGGCGATCCGCAGGAGCGCGCGGATGTGATCGCCTATCTTTCGACGCTGAAGGAATAACGCCCTTTACCGGCTGACCTGCAGGCTGATGCCACCCAGGCCGCCGCCATTGGGGCCACGCGCACCGTTGCCGTCTGAGACCATTTTGACCCAGAGCGCATCCTTGCCCTTGTAGTACGAGGTGGCGCTGGCCTTGCGCAGCGCATCCAGGCTCGCTTGCTCGGTGCCGGCGGCTGCAGTGGTGAATCCCGGCAGTTCGAGGATCACCCATGATCCGCTGTCCATCTCCCGCAAGGAGAGATTCACGCTCGGCCTTTCGGTGGTCACCTTGATCTCGGTACCGGATCGTACGTTGCTTTGCGAGACGGTGTAGTCCCTGCCGTTGCGGCTGAGAACAACGGGCGGCTCAGGAGGAGCAGCGGCTCGACCAGCCGGTGCGCCAGCACCAACAGCGCCCAGATTCACGCCCGGAGTAGCTGCGGCCAAACCACTTGTCCCTGTTGCCGAGGGACCGGCACCACCGGCTCGCGGGGGACCGCCAATACCGAGACGTCCGATATCACCTTTGCACACAGCAGCGTTCCACTCGGGCTTGATCTTGCAGGCCGTTGAGTCGGTTGCGATGCTGTCGTTGGTGCCGTCGTTGATGAGAACGTAGGAATTGGGCACTCCGGTGACCGAGCCATCCTTGTCGTGGAACACCGCGGTCTTCCACGCCACACTGCCCAGATTCACATCGTTGCCCCACTTGCGCTCCATCGGCGGGAAATACACCGGCTTGGCCTTGATGAAATGCGCGCGTTCGATGGCGTTTTCGGTGCTGACCCCGGCGCTTGTGTACATCAGGTAAGAGAGCGCTCCGGTCTTGCGAGTGGCGTTGTCCTCGTAGTTGCGAAAGGTGACATTCACCACATCGTGGCGGTAGTCGTAGTACTCGTAGCCACGGATCGGGAAATCCGGCATGGTGGGCTTCGGGAAGCTGCGGCCGTAAGCCTTCTCTTCGTCAGTCCCGGGATTGCCGATGTTTTCGGTTTCGCCCACGAACAGCGAGTCGACCACCGTCGACGTAAAAGGGTCGCGACCGGCCGAGCCAGACGCATGCGTATAACCCATGGCGTTGTCGGCCACCTTCAGGTTCCTGAATACATGCATCTCACCGCGCGCCCAGACGCCGCCATTGCGGTTCTTGTAGGCGGTGAGATTCTCGAATTCCGATTCCAGCGTCTTGCTGGTGTTGTCAGCGGGATTATCCTTGGGCATATGCGAACTGCCGGTGACGCCGAAACGGCCCTCGGGCCCGGTCACGTTGCGGTCGAACATAAACGCATCGTAGTTGGAGTGGCCGACGTTGCCCTTGAATTCGCGCAGCCGGGTTCGACGCGGCCAAGTCCCCTTGCTGATCTCCGTCCCATCGAACTGACCGATCGGATGCTCCGCCAATGACATCCAGAAGCCGTTCGAGTCGGAACCCGCAGCCACGTTGTCCCGGTAGACGTTGTCCGGGTTGGTGATCCAGAAACTCGCCGCCGTGTTGTCGGAAGGGATCAGGACATCCCTGGAAGTCTGGCCATTGGATCGAGGTCCCTCTCCAGTTGCGGAGAGGTTCGTCGGAACGCAGGGCTTGGACGTATGGCACTTGGTCTGGATCGCGAGGTTGTGCACGAACTGGTTGCCGTGCTCGATGCCGTCTTCCATGAAGAAGCAGTGACCGATCGTGTTGTAGGTGACGTTGTTCTCAACCCGCAGGTCGTCCGTGCCGTGCACGGTCACGCAACGGTTGTAGGTGTCGTGGATCGCGGCGTTGCGGATGTACTGACCCATGCCTTCGCCGACGAGATGCCAGTGGATCGGATAACGGGCCAGCGTCAGGTTCTGGCCCATCCGAATCAACTCGACACCCTCGACATACATGTGGCTGGAGGGCATCGCCATGATGTGTCCACCGAAGAACGACTGCTCCGCATCGGCCGATGCCTGGATCTTGATGTTGCGGGTGAGCAGGCCAACCTCACCGCGTTCATCCACGTCGAAGGTGATCTTGCCGAAGTGCATGTACGCAAGCTTCCGGTCGAGCGTGATCTTGTTGCCGCTGATGGCAGAGATGCTGCGCCGCTCGGCCTGCCTCGGGTCGTAATCCGTCGAAGCGAGGACGATCTCGTCGCCAACCTTCCAGCCAGCCGCGTTCAGCACCTGTATCGAGGTGGCGCCCGCGTTGGCCGTGCTGGCCAGCTTGGTCCAGGTGTTGGTCCGATCGCCGTGCAGGTTCAGCGTTCCGCCCGAGAGCATGATGCCGCGGTCACCCATGCCGGCCATGACATCTTCACCTTTCACATTGTCGGTGAGGGTGATGGTCGCATTGCGCGTGTGGGGGCTGGCTTCGCTGCCAATGGCCAGTTCGCCGTGCAACATCACCCACTCGGTGGTGAGTTCCAGGTCGGCGTTGTCCGCGAAGGTGAGCTTGCCGTCAATGGAAAGACCACCCAGTGCCGGTGGGCTGACGTCGAGGATCACATCCTTGTCTCTGCCAATGGTGACCTTGTCGCCTGCAACCGGCACCTTGCGGTTCGGCCAGGTGGCAGGATCAGACCAGTTCGTTTGCGCCGCTTCAACGGCAGCGGTTCCGCTGCCGATGTAGAAGGCTGGAACCAGCAATGCAAGCAAGGCCGCCCGACACGGTTTTCCCATTGGCACCAACTCCTGCTACCGGCTGACCTGAAGGGTGGTTGCTCCACCCAGGCCGAGGGGACCACTGTCAGGGGAGACCACCTTGACCCACAGTGCATCCTTTTCCTTGAAGTAAGAGGTCTCGCTGGCCTTGCGCAGTGCATCCAGGCTGGTCTGCTGCGCACCCGAGTCCGCGTTGTTGAAGCCCGGCAGCTGGAAGATCACCCAGGACCCTTTGTCCAGCTCTGTCAGCCTGAGGGCCACGTTCGGCCTTTCGGTGGTCAACTTGATCTCGGTACCGGCGCGTACATTGGAGCCGCCGATGATCGGGTAGTCCTTGCCATTGCGGCTGAGAACCACTGGCGGCGGAGGCGGCGGCGCTGCGGGTCGGGGAGCGCCTGCAACAGGAGGAGCAGCGGGGGCACCAGCGCCGGAACCTGCACCAGCACCTGCACCAGGACCTGCACCACCGACTCTCAGTGGGGCTGCAAAACTCAGGCGGCCAACATCGCCCTTGCACACGGCGGCGTTCCAGGTGGGCTTGACCTGACAGGCTTTGCTGTCGGCAGCGATGCTGTCGTTGACGCCGTCATTGATGAGTACGTACACATCGGGGCCCGCGCCGAGCGAACCGTCCTTGTCACGGATCGCCGCAGTCTTGTAGGCCTGGCTGTTGCCATTGTCGTTGGCCCACCTGGCGTTGCCCTGCATCGGCGGGAAATACACCGGCTTGGCGTTCTCGAATTTCACCTTCTCGATGGTGTTGTTGGAGCTGACGCCGAAGCTGGTGTAGAGCAGGTAGGACAGTGCTCCGGTCTTGCGCGTGGCGTTGTCCTTGTAGTTGCGGAAGGTGGTATTCACGATGTCATGACGCGCATCGTAGTACTCGTAGCCGCGGACCGGGAAATCCGGCATGACCGGCTTCGGCAGACTGCGGCCGTAGGCTTTTTCCGCGTCAGTCGTGGGGTTGCCGATGTTCTCGGTTTCGCCCACGAACAGCGAATCCACGACCCGTGACGTATAGGGGTCTTCAAGACTGGCACCACCGCCCAGGCCAGACGCCTGCGTATAGCCGATGGCGTTGTCCGCCGCCTTGTAGTTCCGGATCGTGCGCATCTCGCCGCGGCCCCAGAAGCCGCCATTGCGGTTCTTGTAGGCGGTGAGATCCTCGAACACCGTTTCCACGATCCTGCTGCGCGAGTCGGCCGGGTTTTCACGGGCGATATGCATGTTGCCGGTTACACCGAAGGTGTTGTTGGCCGCGATGTTCCGGTCGATCATGAACGCGTCATAATTCGAATGGGCGGTATTGCCCTTGAACTCGCGGATCCGCATGTTGCGCGGCCAGGTTGCTTTGCTGATTTCCGTGCCTTCGAACTGACCGTTCGGGTGCTCGGGCAATGACATCCAGAAGCCGTTCTCGTCGGAGCCTGCGGCCACGTTGTCACGGTAGATGTTGTCCGGATTGGTGATCCAGTAACTGGCCACCGTGTTGTCCGAGGGCAGCAGCACATCCTTGGATTTCTGGCCATTCTCTCTGCCGGCCTGGCGATCCGCGTATGCAAAAGTGGTCTCACCGGATGCGGCAAGGTTGGTCGGGACGCAGGGCTTGGACGTATGGCACTTGGTCTGGATGGCCAGGTTGTGCACGAACTCGTTGTCGTGCTCGATGCCGTCTTCCATGAAGAAGCAGTGGCCGACGGTGTTGTAGGCGACGTTGTTCTCGACCTTCAGGTAGTTCGTGCCGTGCACCGTTACGCAGCGGTTGTAGGTGTCGTGGATCGCGGCATTCCTGATGTACTGGCCCCTGGCATCGCCGTTCACATGCCAGTGGATGGGATAGCGGGCCAGCGTCAGGTTCTGCCCCATGCGATTCAGTTCGACGCCCGAGACATACATCCTGCTCGAGGGCATTGCCATGATGTGGCCGCCGAAGAAGGACTGCTCCGCATCGGCCGAGGCCTGGATCTTGATGTTGCGGGTGAGGAGACCAACCTCACCGCGTTCATCCACGCCGAAGGTGATCTTGCCGAAGTGCATGTAGTCGAGCGGCTTGTCGAGCGTGATGGTATTGCCGCCGATGGCGGCAACGGTGCGACGCTCGGCCTGCCGCGGATTGAAGTCCGTGGACGCGAGGACAATCTCGTCACCGACCCGCCATTCCGCGGCGTTCAGAACCTGGATCGAAGTGCTGCCTGCCTTGGCTGTCGCGGACAGCTTGGTCCAGGTGTTCGTCCGGTCCCCGTGCAGGTTCAGCGTTCCGCCGGAGAGCATGATCCCGCGGTCTCCCATGCCGGCCATGACGTCCTCACCTTTCACGTTGTCGGTGAGGGTGATCGTCGCCTTGCGCGTGTATGGCTGGGCTTCAGTGCCGATGGCCAGTTCGCCGTGCACCATGACCCACTCGGCGGTCAGTTCCAGGTCGGCATCATTGGAGAAGGTGAGTTTGCCGTCGATCGAGAGACCACCCAGTGCCGGCGGGCTGACGTCGAGGATCACATCCTTGTCTCGGCCGATGGTGACCTTGTCGCCCGCGACGGGCACCTTGCGGTTCGGCCAGGTGGCCGGATCAGACCAGCGCGAGGCCGATGGCTTGTCCTGAGCCTGGGCGGCAGCGAATCCGCCGGCGACCAGGAGACCTGAAATGGCGGACAAGAGAAGCAACGACCTGGATTGCTTGCGCATGGCATCGACCCCCGACGTAAAGGAATGACCCCGATATTCTTAGGGGGCAAAGGATAGCGCGATGTCCGCCACCCGGCATTGACCGTAGGGGAAGAGCCATAGCGAAACACGCGATACGCGGCGTCTCGGATCCCGCCGGGGCTGCGGAATGCGAAATGAAAAAAGCCCCCGGGTTTCAGGCCGGGGGCTTTTGCTCAATCAACAGAATGCCGCTTAGCGGCTGGCCTGAAGGCTGTCTCCGGGACCAGGACCCTTGCCAGGGCCGCTGCCCATGACGTCACCGGTGGAGACCACCTTGACCCACAGCGCGTCCTTGCTCTTGTAGTACGAGGTGGTGCTGGCCTTGCGCAGCGCATCCAGGCTGTCCTGTGCCATGCCCTTGGATGCCGTGGTGAATCCCGGCAGCTCGAACATCACCCAGGAACCGGTATCCAGTTCCTTCACGTTGATGTTCACGGATGGCCGTTCGGTAATCACCTTGTATTCGGTGCCCGCGCGTACGTTGGTTTCCCCGCTGGCGGTGAACTCCTTGCCATTGCGGCTGAGAATGACTGGCGGCCCAGAAGGTGCAGGGGTACCTCTGATTCGACCGCCACCTGGGGCAATCTTGAAGACAACAGGCGTGGCAGCAGCGGGTCTGGGAGCAGCTGCGCCAGCGCCGGGACCTGCGGCTCGTGCGGGACCGGCACCGGCACCACCGGCACCAGGAGCGCCGCCGCCACCGAAGCCGCCGAACCCCACCGCGCCACCACCGCCACCAACCGTCATGCGCCCGATATCGCCTTTGCACACCACCGCGTTCCAGGTGGGCTTGGCCACGCAGTCTTTGTCAGCGTCGATGCCGGTGTTGTTGACGATGTAGGAGTTGGGGATACCGGTGATGGTGCCGTCCTTGTCGTGGAACACCGAGGTCTTGTAGACCGTATTGCCGTAATCATCGTTGCTCCACCGGTTGTCGATCGGCGGGAAATACACCGGCTTGGCATTGACGAATTTCGAGCGCGCTACGGTGTTGTTGGAGCTCATGCCGAAACTGGTGAACAACAGGTAGGAGATTGCTCCCGTCTTGCGGGTGGCATTGTCCTGGTAATTCACGAAGGTGTTGTTGTCCAGTTCGTGGTGGTAGTCATAGAACTCGTAGGCGCGAATCGGGAAATCCGCCACTTCGGGATGCGGCAGGCTGCGGCGGTAGGCCATTTCCTCGCGCGTCCTGGGGTTGCCGACATTCTCGCTCTCCCCCACGAAAAGCGAATCAACCACCCGCGAGGTATAGGCGGACTGGCCGAGGTTGCCGGAAGCCTGCGTGAAGCCAATGCCGTTATCGGCCATCTTCAGGTTCTTGTAGAGGCGCAACTCACCGCGGGCCCAGATGCCGTTATTGCGGTTCTTGTAGACAGTGAAATCCTCGATCACCGACTCCGCCTGCGCGCTGTTCGCGTCAGCGGGATTGACGAGGGAAACATAGCCGCCAACAGCGAAATGGCCATCGGCCCTGGGGGCGCGGTCGCCCATGAAACTGTCAAAGTTCGAATGGGCGACGTTGCCCTTGAACTCGCGCAGCTTCGTGCGACGTGGCCACGTGGCCTTGCTGATATCCGTGCCTTCGAACTGGCCCATCGGATGCTCAGGGAAGGCGAGCCAGAAACCGGTCGAGTCGGAACCCGCGGCCACGTTGTCTCGGTAAATGTTGTCCGGGTTGGTGATCCAGAAGCTTGACACGGTGTTATCCGAAGGGATCAGGACATCCTTGGAGTCCTGGCCGGTGGTCTTGAAGTTCAAGCCGTCCGAGCTCGCGCCGAATGGGGCGAGGTTGGTGGGATCGCAGGGCTTGGACGTGTGGCACTTGGTCTGGATGGCGAGGTTGCGCACGAACTGGTTGCCGTGCTCGATGCCGTCTTCCATGAAGAAGCAGTGACCCACGGTGTTGTAGGTGACGTTGTTCTCAACCTGCAGGTCGTTCGTGCCGTGCACGGTCACGCAGCGGTTGTAGGTGTCGTGGATCGCCGCGTTGCGGATGTACTGGCCCTTGCCGTCGCCGACCAGATGCCAGTGGATCGGATAGCGGGCCAGCGTCAGGTTCTGGCCCATGCGGCTCAACTCGACGCCTTCCACATACATGTGGCTCGACGGCATCGCCATGATGTGTCCGCCAAAGAAGGACTGTTCCGCATCGGCTGAGGCCTGGACCTTGATGTTGCGTGTCAGCAGGCCCACTTCGCCGCGTTCATCCACGCCGAAGGTGATCTTGCCGAAGTGCATGTAGTTCAGCTTGCTGTCGAGCGTGATCGTGTTGCCGTTGATGACGGCAATGGTCCGCCGTTCTGCCTGGCGCGGATCGTAGTCCGTCGAAGCGAGGACAATCTCGTCGCCGACGCGCCATTCAGCAGCGTTCAACACCTGAATCGAGGTGGCGCCTGCTGCAGCTGTCGCGGTGAGCTTCGTCCAGGTGTTCTTGCGATCACCGTGCAGGTTCAGCGTTCCACCCGAGAGCATGATGCCGCGGTCACCCATGCCACCCATGACGTCTTCACCCTTGAGGTTGTCGGTGAGGGTGATGGTCGCCTTGCGTGTGTGCGGGCTATCCGCGCTGCCGATCGCCAGTTCGCCGTGCACCATGATCCATTCGGAGGCCAGTTCCAGGTCGGCGTTGTTCGAGAAGGAAAGTTTGCCGTCGATCGACAGACCGCCCAGCGCCGCAGGACTTACGTCCAGCACCACATCCTTGTCCCTGCCGATGGTGACCTTGTCGCCTGCGACGGGAACCTTGCGGTTCGGCCAGCTGGCGGGATCAGACCAGTTCGTTTGCGCCGCTTCAACGGCAGCGAATCCGCTGGTGAGGAAGAAAGCGGGAACGAGCAACGCAAAAAAGAACGGCCGATGTATTCGCATGGCAATGAACCCCCCGGTTCCCGGCAGTAGACGCAAGATTTCGAGCCGGTGAAGGATAGCGCGGGTAAACGGCGGCAAGCTATCACAGGCCGGCACTTCCCCTCAGGCAAGCCAACGAGCGCCGTTTCCCTGCGCATGGAACGGTGGTTTCGCTATCCGGTGCGCGTGACGACCCGGCAATCCGCATCGAAAATGATGCCGAACAGCATCAATCCAGGTGCAGGCTCCCATGCGAACTACAGTTATCCCTCATGATTTGAGGCCTTCCGGCAACCGTCACCCTTCCCGGCCTGACGGGGTGTTTGTATTGCCGGTGGCTGACCGTAGCGAGAACGGCACCCTCTTTGCCAACGCGAAGATCGGCATACAATCGACGCGAACAACCTCGGGGGCATACGTAAATGAGAACAGAAAAAACAAAAGTCACGGTCGCTGTCTGCTCAATCGTCCTCGCTGGCGTGCTCTTCGCGGCAGACGCCTCGGCGGCGTGCAAGCGTGAGACGCTGCAGAAGCTGACCGATGCGTATGTGAAGGCCCAAACGACGGGGAACGCCACCAAGAAGCTGCCCCTTGCAAAGGGCGCCTCCTACGCCGAGAACGACCAGGCGATGGACATCGCCAAAGGCGTGCTCGCCGGGCCCGTGAAGATCGACTTCACCCGCAGCTTCTACGACACGACGCAATGCGCCACCTTCACGGAGATCACTGCAGCCACGGACCCGCACCCGTACGTGATCCACACTCGCATGGAGGCGACCAAGGACGGGAAGAAGGTGTCGAAGATGGAATCGATCGTGACCGACGCGGGGGACTGGGTGTTCGGCGCGGCCGAACACCTTGCCGTCACGCAGACCGAGAAATGGGACGAGATCCCCAAGGACAAGCGCGACACGCGCGAGGCGATCCAGGCAGCGGCCGACGCGTACCTGAACAATTGGGGGGAACCGACGCTGCCGGTGCCGCATGGCACGCCTTGCTCGCGGCTTGAGGGCCGTGTGAGTACGGCTGCCAAGAACCCTGAGGGCCAGACGTGCACCATGGGGGCCTTTCCGCAGAAGCTCAATGTGACCAACCGTCGCTACGTGATCGACGAGACCATGGGCGCCGTGGACATCTTCCACAAATTTCCCTGGATCGATGCCGGGCTGCCAAAAGACCCTGGGACGCCGGCCAGCCAGTCGTTCCGCGTTGAGGGCGGCAAGAATCGCTACATTCACGAAGTGACGGTTTGCACGACGGCAGGATGTGGCAGAGCGCGGCCGCCGGGACCGGGGGCACCTGCACCCATACCGCCCGCACCCGCGGTCAAATAGTCCTCACACGAGCAATAAGAAAGCCCCCGCCTTCGGGCCGGGGGCTTTGGCTCAGATCATTGCGTGACGCCTACCGACTGACGATCAGGTGCTCGCCGCCGCCGTGGCCACTACGCTCGTCATCACCCGGTGAGACGAGCTTTACCCACAGCGCATCCGCGCCCTTGTAGTACGACGTGACGCTGGCCTTGCGCAGCGCATCCAGGCTGTCCTGCGGCGCACCAGATGCGGCCTTGGTGAACCCCGGGATCTCCAGGACTACCCAATTGCCGGCTTCAAGTTCCAGCACGTGCAGGTCCATTTCCGTCCGTTCGGTGACCGCCTTCATCTCCGTGTTGGCGCGCACGTTGGTGCCCACGGCGATGGAGAACTCCTTGGTTCCCTTGCGACTGAGCTTCACGGGCGGCACTTCGCCTTTTGGCGCGGGATCGCGGCTGATGCCGCCAAAGCCAAAGCCACGGCCATTCATGAAGCTCATGCGCCCGGCATCGCCCTTGCACACCGCAGCGTTCCAGGTGGGCTTGATCTCACAGGATTGTCTGTCGACCGCGACGCTGTCGTTCACGCCGTCGTTGATGACCACGTAGGCATTTGGGCCAAAGCCCAGCGAGCCGTCCCGGTCCTTGAACGCGGCGGTCTTGTACGCAATGCTGCCGGCGTTATTGTCGTTGCCCCACTTCTTCTCCATCAGCGGGTAATACACCGGCTTGGCATTGACGAATTTCACGTTCTTGATGGCGTTGTCGGAGCTGGCCCCGAAGCTGGTGAACAGCAAGTGGGAGATCGCGCCCGTCTTGCGGGTGGCGTTGTCCTGGTAGTTGCGGAACGTGGTGTTCACCACGTCATGCCGGTAGTCGTAGAACTCGTAACCGCGGATCGGGTAATCCGCAATCTGCGGCTTCGGCAGGCTGCGGCCGTAAGCCTTTTCGGCGGCAGTCTGAGGATTACCGACGTTCTCGGTCTCGCCCACGAACAGCGAGTCGACCACCTGTGAGGTGAATTCATGGCGACTGCCACCCGCCGCGTGCGTGTAGCCGATCGCGTTGTCAGCGAACTTCACGTTCTTGAACAGGTGCGCCTCACCCCGACCCCACATGCCGCCATTGCGGTTCTTGTAGGTGGTGAGGTTCTCGAACACCGACACCCGCGGCTTGCTCGCCGGATCAGCCGGATTTTCCAGGCCGACGTGCGAACTGCCGGTCACCGTGAACGTGTTGTTGACGTTGATGTTGCGGTCGAACATGAACCCGTCGAAGTTCGAGTGGGCGACGTTGCCCTTGAACTCGCGGAAATGCGTGCGACGCGGCCAGGTGGTCTTGCTGATCTCCGTGCCTTCGAATTGCCCGTTCGGGTGCTCCGGCAATGACATCCAGAAACCGTTCGAGTCGGAGCCCGCAGCCACGTTGTCGCGGTAGGTGTTGTCCGGGTTGGTGATCCAGTAAGACGCCACGGTGTTGTCGGAGGGCAGCAGCACATCCTTGGATTGCTGGCCGCGCGGTCCGGTCGCCTGGCGCTCCTGAGTGGCCTCTCCCGCTGCTGCGAGATTGGTGGGCTCGCAGGGCTTGCTCGTATGGCACTTGGTCTGGATCGCCAGGTTGTGCACGAACTGGTTGCCATGCTCGATGCCATCTTCCATGAAGAAGCAGTGGCCCACGGTGTTGTAGGTGACGTTGTTCTCGACCACCAGGTCGTTCGTGCCATGCACGGTCACGCAGCGGTTGTAGGTGTCGTGGATGGCCGCGTTCTTGATGTACTGGCCCTTCGCATCGCCATTCACATGCCAGTGGATCGGGTAGCGCGCCAGCGTCAGGTTCTGGCCCATGCGGTTCAACTCGACGCCTTCGACATACATCCTGCTCGACGGCATCGCCATGATGTGGCCGCCGAAGAACGACTGTTCCGCATCGGCCGAGGCCTGGACCTTGATGTTGCGCGTGATCATGGCCACTTCGCCGCGTTCATCCACGTCGAAGGTGATCTTGCCGAAGTGCATGTAGTTCAGCTTGCTGTCGAGCGTCAGCCGGTTGCCGCCGACGGCGGTGATGGTGCGCCGCTCGGCCTGCCGCGGATCGTAATCCGTCGACGCAAGGACGATCTCGTCACCGACCTGCCAACCGGCGGCGTTGAGGACTTCGATCGAGGTGGCGCCTGCGTTGGCGGTGCTGGAAAGCTTGGTCCAGGTATTGGCGGTCACACCGTGCAGGTTCAAGGTTCCGCCCGAGAGCATGATGCCGCGATCACCCATGCCGGCCATGACGTCTTCACCCTTCACATTGTCGGTGAGGGTGATGGTGGCCTTGCGGGTGTGGGGCTTGGCTTCGGTGCCAATTTCCAGCTCGCCGTGCAACATGATCCACTCGGTGGTCAGTTCAATATCGGCATCGTTCGAGAAGGTGAGTTTGCCGTCGATAGAGAGGCCGCCCAGTGCCGCCGGACTGACGTCGAGCACCACATCCTTGTCGCGGCCTATGGTGACCTTGTCGCCTGCGACGGGGACCTTGCGGTTCGGCCAGCTGGCAGGGTCGGACCATTTCGTTTGCGCCGCTTCAACGGCAGCGAAGCCGCATGCCAGGTAGACGGCTGGAACGAGCGACGCAACAAGTGCAGAGCGAAAAAGGCGTTTCATGAATTCCCCTCACTCCCGTGGAACCGTCCCAGGGATGTTTATCCGTCGGAGGATAGCGCTTATCACGCGCGCCCGACCATCAAAGCCGAGGCTCAAAACGGAGCTTCCAAATGTTGCGCAAAAGGTCGCTTTTCGAAAAGCGGATATGTGAAGCGCCGATGCCGCCTGAAGCAAGGCCTAGGTTATGGGTCCGCCCGAAGTTGCGGCAGACCGCTCTATATTCGGTACATTCAAGGCCAACAAGAACAGGGTGGGGGTTGAGTTCATGAGCAGGAAGAATCGCTCTATACTTCTGATGTCGCTGGTTCCGGCAGTGCTGATCGGCGGTGCATTCGCCGCTCAGGCGCAGAACGCGGGATCGACTGCGGCGAGCCGCTGGTCTGATCCTGCCACCTGGCCCAACCGCAAGGTGCCCGTCGCAGGCGACAAGGTCACCATAGGCCGCGACAAGGATGTGATCCTCGACGTGAGTCCAGGGGCGCTGGGCGGACTCTCCATCGATGGCAAACTCACCTTCTCCAACGATGCCGATATTGAACTGACCACCGAGTGGATCATGTTGCACGGCGAGCTGGCCATCGGCACCGAGGCCGCGCCCCACACGCGCAAGGCCACCATCACCCTCACGGACAACGTGAAGGGTGAAGACGTCATGGCCGGCATGGGCGACCGCAGCATCATGATCTCTGGCGGCACCCTGAACCTGCATGGTGATCGCACCAACACGTGGACCAAGCTGGTTACAACCGCTGCAGCAGGTTCTACTTCGATCGAAGTCCTCAACGCAGCCGGCTGGCGGGTGGGTGACGAGATCGTCCTCGCGTCGACGGACTACGATCCGCGCCAGGCAGAGCGGCGCACGATCACCGCAGCCAGT